>CACXXD010000013.1 GCA_902771445.1 uncultured Prevotellaceae bacterium | reverse complement strand
CTGACACAGAAGAAGTGACGGGGTGGAAACTCGCAGAGCAAGTCCATCAGTTTCTTGGCCTTGATGTCGTTGTTCTCTATCAGTGCCTGCACGCTGTAGCGGTCCTTCTCGCTGCGCACGTGCTTGTGGGCCGAGAAGTTTGCCACGATGTCGAAGCCCTTTTCCTCGCGGAAGATGCGTGTGAAGATGGGGTCGGCAAAGTTGAGTGTGTAGGCGCGGTAGTCCTGCGGTACATAGAGTCCGTCGGTGGAGCGTATGTCGCGTGTCAGCTCAGCCAGTCCGTTCTCGTTGAGGTCGATGACCACCAGCTTGCCCGGACGGAACCTGAGCACAGCCTTGATGAACGACGAGCCGATGCTGCCGGCACCGCCGATGACGCACACGCTCTTGCCTTCTATCTCGCGTGTAAGCGCTGCGCTGTTGGCCTCGATGTCGGCCTTGAACATGCTTTCAGGGCGGAACGTCACGCTGTCGGCAATGAATTTATCTAAATTGAACATGATAATAATAATCTCCTGTTACGCATTCAGTGGTATCTCCACGCGGAAGCAGGTGCCTCCCAGGTAGGTGTTGTCGTGCCAGATGCGGCCATGCAGCAGGCGGGTGATGGACTGGCAGATGTTGAAGTTCATGCCCACGTAGCGGATGGAGTTGCCCTGTTCGGCGAACATGCCAATCTGGTGTTCCTTCGGCTTGTTGCCCATGCCTGCACTGGTGTCTATTACACTGAAGCGCAGGTTGTTCTCATCGAGTGCACAGCTCAGGCTGATGCTGCCCTTGTGCGTGAAGCGGGCAGAGTAGTTGAGCAGATGGCTGAGCAGTTTCTCCAGTGCCTCCTCGTTGGTCTTGATTTCCAGTTCGTCGGGCAGTTCGGTCTTGAAGAGGGTAGTCACTCCCTTGTGGCAGTGCTGTTGCACCTGCCCGGTCAGACGATTGCACATCTCGTTCACCTTCACCGTGTCTATCAGCGGAATGTCGTTCTTGCTTTCATAGAACGACAGCTCGTTCAGGTCTTCCAATGCTCGTTCGGCATCCTTTTTGCCATAGTTCAGCATCATGTTGTCGTACTTCAGCGACTTGATGGCTTTTCGGCCTTTCCAGATGAGGAAGAGCAGGATGATGATGAAAAAAGCACCGCCGGCAATGTAGAATTGTGAGTTCAGCTTGTCGTTTTGATGGCGCAGCACCTCACGCTCCAGTCGCAGACGGTCGTTGTTCATGCGCAAGTAGAGGTCGCCAACGGTGTTGGCATGTGTGACACGTGTGAGCGAATCGAAGATGTGCTTGTATTGAGCCATGTATTCATACGCTTTCTCGTTGTCGCCCATGAGGTGGTAGATGAGTGCCTTGCGCTCGGCGCAGGTGTCGGGAGAGAGCCAGTCGGCCAGTCGCAGTGCCTGTTTGTAGTCGCCGTTGATGATATGGTAGTTCACCTCAGTGTATATGTTCACTGAGCGTATGCCGTCGGTCTGCATCAGTCGTTTCATCTCCTCGTAGATGCGGTTGAACTCCTCCACATCGTTGTCCTCGAAGGCCATGATGCACAGACGGTAGAGCGTGCGCCCCTTGTGGTGGGGGGCCAGATTGGGTTCCGACAGCAGCTGATAGGCATACTGGCGTGCCTGGGCGTGATTGTTGCGCAGAGTGGCAATCTTTATCAGCTCGCGCAGATCCTCGGCAGCACTCTCTTTGGGGAAGTACTGGTGTCTTATTTTCATTGCTTCCAGGAATGCCTGTTCCGACTTTTCATATTCGTCCTTCTGCATCAGGATGGTGCCATTGGTGTGCAGGGCATAATACTGTCCTCTGTGGCTGTCGTGTTCCTGGGCATACTTGGTCAGCTCCTTGTTGATTTCAAGGGCTGCCGTGATGTTCTGGTGGGTTGCCTCATAGACGGCCTGCTTGCTCCACGACTTGTAGAACAGTCGCTCGTTGCCGGCCTTGTTGCTGGCTTCCTTCAGTTGGTTGGATATTTGATAGAACTTGTCGCGCTCGTTGGTGCCGATATACTTCAGCATGTCGGCTTCAAGGCGCATCAGGTCGTCGTCGCTGATTGCGCTCACTGCCGTCGTTGAAAGCAGGGCGCATAGCAGAACGATGAGTCTCAGAAAATGTCTTCTGTATTTCATATAGTACTACTCCTCTTATATTTTTATACCCGTTCGAATGAGTGATACAAATCGTCTTAGTTTAGTGGATTTTGGCTGGTATTGCTGAATGTATTGTTTGGCAGCATCGCGGTAGGCCGGGTCGCGGGTCGATATGTAGAGCGCAATCCAGAGATAGGTGCGCGTGTCGGTGGCGGCTTTCGACTCACTGCGCTTGTTCAGTTCGGCAAGGATGGAAAGTAGCTGTGTGCGTAGGGCCTGCTCGTCGGAGGCGAAGCGGCACAGGTGTGCACAGATGAGCATGAGTGCCAGGAAGTGGTTGCGGGCCGTCTCGTTGCCTATTTCGTGGTAGCGGTAGCGATAGAGGCGAGCCAGCATGTCGGCATCGCGTCGCATCACCTCTTCGTCGTCCACTCGCTTCACGCGGTGGGCCAGTATGCTGAGCAGATGGTTCTGCGTGTACTCAATGAAGTCGGTGCGCAGACTGTCTTCGGCCTCACGGCTCAGGATGGCTATCTGCCGTTTGTCCACGTTGGACATGCGTATGTTGATGGTCTGCTTCACCAGCTGGATGGAGAGGTCGAGGTGGATGGCTTTGTGGGCATGGCGCACCTTTACGACGAATGCTTCCTGCCCGGCAAACGGGCCGCTTGTGATCATCACCTTGTCCTGGGCTTCTATGCTGCTCAGTGGTGCCATGAGCTCAAATCGCCCACGGTAGTTCATGCAGGCATCCAGAAACATCTTCATCATGCGGTCGGGGACGGTGGCATGGTTGCCGTTGGTGTCCAGATAGTGTCTGAGAGGGTAGTACAGTGCCTTGCCCTTGCTCTCCTCCACAAGGCCTTTGATGTCGTTGTCGGTGCCTTTCAGGAACACAAACTTGGCGAAGTCGGCGCGAAGCGTGTTGCTTTCGGTCGTCGGTTCGCGCTCTGGTGCCGTCGGTTGTGCGTGCAGGAAGTCGTTCGGGTAGAATGGCTCTATCAGTGGCCGCCCGTCAGCCAGACGCTTAGCGTTCTCACGCTTCATCCACTGCATGAAGTGTAAGGGGGTTCTGTGAGTCATCACAAACCACTTTGGGGTTTGGGGCGTGCTTGTCATGTACCTTAATTTTTACTACTGACGTTTCTGCATAATTCATCTATAGCCTGCACTCTTCTTTTTTTGTGCATGCTAAAATGCTAATTTCCAAATGGTTGCTTGCTGCGTAAGGCCTTTTTCATGCCTGCCGAAATTCCGTGTGTGCTCTAAAATCACCACATTTGGGCAGCTCGCACCCTGTAGTTTAGTTACCAGATTGATCCTAATATGTAACATTTTTCTATGCAAATTTAAGAAAAAATCTTCAATGTGAACAATACTGAAATGAAAATCCGATACCTTCCCCTGAAAATTTAACATCGTTTAAGAATTATCGGGAATAAAAACGGCTTTTCAGTTTGCTATTTATTTTTTCATCGTTACTTATCAGAGATGAAGCATACTGAAATTTCTGAATAATTTCTGGCGTAATTTCTTCTCATTTCTTTCCGAACTATGAATTTTCCAAAATTCAGAGACTGCATTTTTGTCAAAATAATTCATAAAAAAAAGGTACTTCAGAAAGTGGCATTCTAGAAACGGGGACTGGCTTGTGCTCATGCCAAGTGGGTTTACAGCCATATCAAACTGAGTTCTAACTTTAGTTACGTTCTGTTCCAAGTCATAACTCAGTTTGATATGCCTGCAAACCCACCATGATTCAGTATCAATCTCAGCACAAATGCGGTTGATTGTCTTTCAGAACTGTTCGAAAGGCGAATCTATTGAGGGCGAAAACTGTTCTTTTTGCGAAACTAAATTTTGCAACACGCTGTAAATCAGTAGGATGCGCAACCCCTTCCAATACTCGCATATTTGCAAGCGACTTTCAGTTTGGTGAATTCCGTGCGATTCTCAGAGGGGTTGTTGTCAAAATAATTCATATTTTTGATTGCTTATTCCTCAATCAGCTCGAAATGCTGGAAGTCCTTGCACGATGTCCAGTCGCCGCCCCACTCGAATCCGGCCTCGGTGAAGAGACGGAAGCAGAGGTCGTTGTGGTCTATCTTGTAGGGGAAGTTCTTCGTGCGGTCACAGTATTCGGCAGCTGTGGCAGGCTGGATGTAGCGCGTTCCGTCTGCCCGATCCTTGTAGTAAGGATTGTACAGGGTGTTGATGTCTATGGCCAGTCCGCGTGCATGTTTCGACAATTTGGTAGAGCCTGCGATGGCGCGGTAGCAGAAACACGACGAGTTGTTGTCGCGCATTTGCGTCTCATCGTCGGCACCGTAGACATCGGGCAGCACCATTCGCTGGATGGGGTACTTCGCATCGAAGAGCTGTCGCAGGATGCGCACCACGCGGTCGGCAATCATCTTGTTGCAGATCATCTCGCCCACGTGCATCTGCTGGTCGTAGTCCCAGTGCAGCACGCGAATGTGGCGCAGGTCGCTGCGGCCAATGTGCGGGTTCTCCTTGTAGGTCTTGCCCTGCATGCGCTGCCACACCCCGTCGGGGATAGGCTCGGCGGCAAAGCACTTGTCAATGCCTCCGAAGGCCTCAACGACCTGTGTGCTGACGGTCTTGCCGGCCTGCCACTCAGTGAGTACCTTCGTGTCGGGTGTGTTCTCGATGTTGTTCTTGTGACATGCCGTTATCACAGTGCAGTAGCAGAGGATGGCGACCACGGTCAATAGCTTCATTGTTGTTCTTTTCATCGTCTTATGCTTTCTTGTTGCGGTCTATGTAGGCCATGATAATATCTACGGCCTCGTCCTCGGTGAGACCGTCCATGTTGAGCACGATGTCATAGTTGCGCGTGTCGTAGCGCGATGTCTTGGCATACTTCTGGATGAAAGTCTCGCGGGCCTTGTCCACCTTCTCGATGATGCCGATGGCCTCTTCGCGGTCAATCCCCTTCTTTCTTCTCAGTCGCTCGATACGTTTCTCGAGTGGAGCCTGAATGAAGATGCTGATGTGGTTGGGCCATTCGCGGAACACCAGGAAGCCGCTTCTGCCAGCCACGACGCACGATTCGTGTGCGGCCAGGTTCTGCAGGATGCGCTTCTCCGTCTCCATCATCGTCTCGTTGGTGAGCACGGTCTCGGCCTCCATCGGCAGTGCTGTGGAGTTGCGTGTCTTGTAGTAGTTGTTGAACTCGTTCCACCACGACTTCTTCTGTGCCTTGAATTTCTCGATCTCATCGACGGTGAGACCGAACTCCTTGGTCAGTCCCTCGATCAGGGCCTTGTCGTAGTATTTCACTTCCAGTCTTTCGGCCAGTTTGCGGCCAACGGTACGTCCACCGGAACCCAGTTCGCGGTTCAAGGTAATGACGAATTTTTCGTTCTTGTTCATAGTTGCTGCTATCCTAATTTATATATAAAACTCAAAATCTGGGCTGCAAAGATAAACAAATTAGGGAGAAAAACAAAACAATCACTTTAGTTTTGTTAGGTTTTTCTGCTTTTATTATTATAATTTCTTTCCTTTACTTACTGGCAAGTCGCCTGTACGTGTCAGCTTGAAGTCGGTGGCAGAGAACCACTTGGCATGACAGCTCTGATCCGTGAAAGCCTCGTCGGTGGATACGCCGTAGGCGATGGTGTCGCCAGTGACCACGATGTTGTCGATGCTGACGATAGACCAGCCACGTCCCTCTTCCTGTTGCTGCTTCTGGCGTTTGGTCTGACGACTTGTCGACTCGTTGATCACGAAATCAATGCCCATGATGGTCACGGTGGTCTTGGTCGTGCTCACTAACTTCGTGTCGACCGAATCGCCGCCCTGTATCTCGGCCTTCTTCTGCTGAAGCATGCCGACAAGCTCACCGCCTTTGTTTCCGTAGGCAGGTATCGACTTCAGCTGCTTCGCGTCGCCGATGGCATAGATGCAAGGGCCGGGGCCTTCGGCTCTGGCTATGCACGACAGCTGATAGATGCCAGGCTTGACCGTTTCCTTTCGCTCGGCCTGGAAAATCTCCTCGCAGGCATCATTGTAGGTGTCGAGATAGCGCACGCTGCCGTTGCCGTCGTAATACTGTCCACTGTAGGTATAGTGGGCGCAGTTCTCGGCCTTGAGCAGTTGCCAACCGCCCTTGCGCAGGAAGTCGGCATCCTGTACACTCATTTCCACACCCTGATAGTAAGTATTGTAGCGCTCGTGGTACTTGCGTTCTTGGTGGTCTTCGCTGTACTCAGCCATCGTGATGCTGCAAGGCACGACGCAACAGAGGGCCGCAATCCAGAGCATCACCCACACGATGCGCTGGGCAATGCCCATAGGCTGCACCTTGTTTGAGAGTGAGAGCACCAAATGGATGATGGCATAGATGGGAATGAGCAGTAGCATGAACAGCGAGAGGGTGAAGAGGATGAGCACAATCGGGTTGCTGTGATAGAGCTCGGCCAGTCCCATCGTCTCCAGACTGAACGGCATGTTGCTAGATACGGGAAACGCCAAAGCCGACACTAGTACCACAAGGGCAAACAGAAAGCCGAGACCCAGTATGATGCCCACGATGACGGCAATGCCCACAAAGAAGCCGAACAGCACCTTCAGTAGCAGCGAGAAGAGTGAGCGTAGCAGGCTGGGACGCTCTGTGGAGGGCTCGTTCTTTTCGACCATCATGTCGGCCAGGTTCTGCGGATTCACCTGTTTGCCCTCCATCTGCAGCAGCTGTTCGGGTGTCTTGGCTTCGGGCAGCACGATGGCCAGCATGATATAGCCCAGCAGTCCCACACCGTAGAAGCAGAATAGCAACAGGGTGAGCAGTCGCCAGATGACGGGATCGGTGTTGGTGTAGGTAGCAAAGCCCGACAGCACACCAGCCACCATCTTGTCTTTCGGGTTGCGGTAGAGCTTCTTGCCCGCCGTCCTTGTACGCAGATTGTCCATGATGTCCTGGGCTGCACTGTGCGCTGAACTGTAGCGATGGCCCGTGTTCTCGTTTTCTTCGGCATCCTCGTTGTCGCCAGCCATCTGTTCGGGCTTGCCGATGCGGGTGATGATCTCCTTCACGTGGTCGATGGTGATGGCGTTGATGCCCTTCAGCTTGAGCTCGTCGAGCAGTTCGGCGACGCGTGCTTCAATATCGTCAACAATCTCGTCGCCACCTTCTTGTCGTCCGAAGTAACTGCGCAGCGACTCGATGTATTGTTGCAGCATTTCGTAGGCGTCCTCGTCAATCTGATAAAGTCGTCCACATAGGTTGATGGTGATATTCTTTTTCATTTTGGTTGGGGTGTTTAAAGATGAAATTCGGGATGAATGTTTTTGAGATAGTTCACGGTGGTTGCGAGTTCGCCCCAGGCGGCATCGAGTCCTTCAAGGAACCGTTCGCCCTCGGTGCTTAGCGCGTAGTACTTCCGTGGAGGGCCTTGCGTGGACTCCTGCCACTCATACTTGAGCAGGCCGTCGTTCTTCAGACGGGTGAGCAGGGGGTAGAGCGTGCCCTCGACGACAAGCAGTTCGGCCTGTTTGAGCTGCTGGATGATGTCGCTGGCGTATGAGGGGCGGTGCTTCAGCAAAAGCAGCACGCAGTACTCCAACATGCCTTTGCGCATCTGTGACTTTGCATTTTCTATGTTCATATTCTTTGATGTTGGTTTGAATTCTGGTGCAAATGTAGGTAAAATATTAGTACCTTGCAATACATAGTACTTAAATTATGCACAGAATTATATTTGTTTAACAGAATGTGCGGCCTGCATCGTTTCAATTGGTCTGAACCAATGTGTTCGGCCCAATTAGTTTTACTCGTATGCGGATAAGAACTTGTTATTTGGCCGCTCCTACACGGTTCTTAAATAAAATTAATAAAAATAATGTTGTTTATTGATAATTTTTTCAGACCTTTGCATCCTATAACTAAAGGCAGACGATATTTTATTGTGCAAATCATTAGATACCTATTTATATAATTATGAAGAAATATCTATTCCTACTGGCACTTGCATTGCCACTGGCAGTTCATGCAGAGACCGCTCCAGACGAGAAGGTCACGGCAGAGACAGCTTTGGACAGCAGTGCTTCTACACTGATTGCTCCAGACGATACCGAAATGGATGAAGGCACAGAAAAGCCAAAGAAAACCTTTGTGGAAAAGTTGCCGGCCCCCATCAGATGGATCATACGAAACTGGAGTGCCTCCGACCAGCGCTATGCCGTGTCTTCGTTCTACAACTGGACGGCACAGTTGATGAACACCACTTCGTTTGAGTGGATCAACCTGAACACACCGCAGGGCATGGAGCTCAACATGCGGTCGAGGGTGAGCCATCGCCTTGGCCCGTATTTCGGCTGGCGCTTCCTGATGTTCGGTTCTACCGTCGACCTGAGCTTCTTAGGCAAAGGATCTAATAAGCGTAAGAATGAGTTCACCCTGTCTATTAACTCACATCTGTTCAACATCGACCTGATTCGTCGTCGCACGGGTGGCGATTTCAGGGTGCGCAAGATGGTCTACCATGATCCTGTCTATGGAGAACTGAATATCAGAGACGTGCTGGATTCCGACGAAATCGGCGATTACACGAAAAACAGTATCACGGGTATTAACATCAACCATTTTGTCAATCACCTGAAATACTCCAATCCCGCTGCTTTCACCCAAGGTGCCATTCAGCTGCGCTCGGCTGGCTCGCCCGTTGTGGGTATCGGCTATACCCGACAGAAAGTGGAGACGGAGTCGGCCTCCATCTTCGGCGCCCTCGGCTTGCTGATGCTGGAAGACGGTCATGGTAATCAGCTGGTTGATGAAAGCAAACAGAGAGAGTTGGATCAGCTCAGTGAGCAGAACGAAGAGGAATATGACCGTCAGGTTACTGACCTTATGCGTACAGGCTGGGGCAACCTGAAAACAATGGATGCCGACGAGGCCAATACCATCCGCGGCTTCCTGACCAACCGTATTCCTTCGACCACGACGATCGATGACTGGCACATCCAGTTGGGCTATGCCTACAATCTGGTCTTCTCGCGCAGGCTGTTGCTCGGCCTGTCGGCTATTGCCTCGCCTGGCCTGAAGCGGGTTCGCTCGAACAACGATGACAGTTACGTGTCTCAGAATGCAGAGCTCTTCAGCCAGATTATTCAAGACGTGGATGGACGTACTGTATCGCCCGATGAGTTCCGCTATCATTTCAGCGATACACACTTCAACGTGAATACCTTCTTCAAAGCCAGTCTGACGTACAACTTCAACCGCTGGTGCGCGGGTGTCATTGGTCAGCTCAGCAACTACTTCTATAACAACAAAGGCATGAAGGTGAACAATGGCTTCGGCAGCGTGGCCGTCTATCTGAACTACAGCTTCGGCAGAAGGAAGGAATATCGCTACAATGGCGAGCACCGTCAGGAGTACATTCAGGCCGCGCTCACCCAGAGGCACATAGCAGAAATGCGCGACACCATGCCGGCGGGCAATATCAACAAGGGAGAGAGCTATGCCGACAGTCTGGGCAAGACACCTTATTATCATAAGGACGTGATTGAGATGGGCATCAACGGCTGCGACTTGGTGCGCGGTCCGGAAGGCAAGTTCGGCTGGTTTGAGATTGAGGACGGCTACGTGACTCCGCGCCAGGATACAGACGGTCGTCTGAAGGAAGGCACTCGACTGGAGATTGACGAGAACGGACGCTTCGTGGTTGAGGCAGGTCACGACAAGAACTTCCGCACGGGTAACTGGTGGAAATCGCAATTGGACGTGAACCAGATTCCCAACCAGTGGTACCCAGAGATGCTGCACTATGCCCTGCGCGGCAAGATGACACTCTATCTGCGTGGCCGCATCTTCGGTACGAAGAAGCCAGTGAAGCTTGTGCTTGACGACTTCTATGTGAACCACGGCAAGGAGTCGAAGAGCTTCTATCAGGTTGGCATCAAGTCGTTCTACTCGCGTTCGGCCTATAGCATAGAGGGCTCAACCGAGATTAACGGTCGCAAGTTCCGCATCTATATCGAACAGAAGAAGAGCGGCAAGTTCACACAGATGTACATTTCACGTATCGTTCCTGCCGATTCGGAATGGATGTCGAAGTTGAGCGACTCGCGTCGCATCAGCACACTCTCCATCCCAGGCACTCACGATGCCGGTACGGCTTCGCTCTATGAGTCGTCGGTGGTCAACACGGCTCACACGCAGAACTTCTCGGTGACGGCTCAGCTCTACGACGGTGTGCGTGCATTCGACATCCGACTGAAGAACAACCTGAAGTATGGTCACATGTTTGCGTGTCGCGAAGGCTTCGACAGCACGATGGTCGACTGGGATCGGTTCCTCACGGAGCATCCGGGCGAGGTGATCATTGCCATGATCGGCATCGACGGCGGTGGCAAGTGGAATCCAGTACTCACTCGGAACTACAAGAAGCTCATCGCCAAGTATCCGCACCGCTTTGTCGAGAACTTCGATGCCAGCACCACGCTGGGCGATGTGCGCGGCAAGATTCTCGTCATCCGTCGTCAGGAAGACTGCCCGTTCGGCAAACTGCTGAAGTTCAGCGACAACGCAGTGTTCGATTACGACTGCTTCCGCGTGGAGGATGTCTATAAGGAGCACAAGACATGGAAGAAAGCCAAGATCGTGGAGAAACACATCCGCGAGGCCTTTGAGAACGACGATCCCAACAAGTGGTTCATCACGTTCAACTCTGTGGCATGGGATCCCCGACATCATATCCCATACGCCTACGCATGGGGCGGAAAGGCACGCAACATCCGTCGTCCGCTCAACAAGGCACTGCGCGAGGCGGTCGACCTGAAGGACTACAACGACTTCGGTATCGTGTTCCTTGATTTCTATAATGATCATGGCGAACAGCCGCAGCTGGTTCATGCCATTATCGACTCTAACTATCATGAAGGTGACGTAGAGTAGGCATTTGAGTCCATGTTTTATCGTTGATTTGCTTGCATTTAGCAAAAGTTTCTGTTTTTTCGTATTGATTATTGAAAAATAATTAGTAATTTTGCAGCAAACTGAGCTAAAACAAACAAATCAACGATAAAAATGGAACAAGTTTTTAGTTACATTATCAGTCTGGGGGCATCGGTCATGATGCCTGTCCTTTTCACCATCATTGGTCTTTGCATTGGTCTTACATTCGGTCGCTCACTCAAGTCGGGCCTCTATGTCGGTGTCGGCTTCGTGGGCCTGGGCATTGTGACGGCCCTGCTGACCAATAACTTTGGTGGCCCGCTCGCTCGGATTTCTGAGCTTTATAACTGGCAGCTGGAAGTGTTCGACATGGGATGGCCTGCCGCTGCCGCCGTGGCCTACAACACTGCCGTGGGCGCACTGATTATTCCCATCTGTCTCGGTGTGAACTTTCTGTTGCTGATTACAAAGTGCACGCGCACTGTCAACATCGACTTGTGGAACTACTGGCATTTCGCCTTCATCGGTGCCGTGGCCTTCTTCGTGATGGACGGAAGTCTGGCATGGGGCTACTTTGCGGCCATCGTATGCTACATCATCACGCTGGTCATGGCCGACCTTACAGCCGACAAGTTTCAGGAGTACTACCCTGAGTGGCAGGGCATCTCCATTCCACAGCCGTTCTGTCAGAGTTTTGTACCTTTCGCGCTCGTGATTGGCAAGGCACTCGACATGATTCCCGGATTCGAGAAGCTGAACATCGATGCGGAAGGTATGAAAAAGAAGTTCGGTGTGATGGGCGAGCCGCTTATCCTTGGTGTTATCGTGGGCGCACTGATTGGTGCGCTGGCACAGTTGGACATCAAGAAGGTGCTCTTCCTGGGCGTGACGATGGGCGCCGTGATGGAGCTTATTCCGCGCATCACCTCTCTCTTTATTGAAGGACTGAAGCCCATTGCCGAAAAGACACAGGAGGTAGTAAAGAAGAAGTTCAATGGCAAGAAAGTCTACATCGGCATGTCGCCCGCCGTTGTAATCGGGCATCCCACCACGCTGGTGGTCTCGCTGTTGCTGATTCCCGTGGCCCTCGGCTTGGCTGTCGTCCTGCCCGGCAACCAGTTCCTGCCGTTGGCTTCGCTGGCCGGCATGTTCTATCTGTTCCCAATGGTGCTGCCCTTCACGAAAGGAAATGTGGTGAAGACCTTCATCATTGGTCTGGTTGCTTTGGCCATCGGCCTCTATTTCGTCACCGATATGGCTCCTGCTTTCACGCAGGCTGCCCACACCGTGTTTGAGCAGACAGGCGACAAGGCCGCACAGATTCCCGAAGGGTTCCAGGGCGGTGCTCTCGACTTCGCTTCGTCGCTGTTCGGCTGGGTCATCTACAAGTGCGTGGCTTATCTGAAGTGGATTGGTGCCGGCATCCTGGCGGCTATCACCGTGGCAATGGTGGTGTGGAACCGCATGCGCATCGTGGCTGAGGAAAAGAAAGCTTAATAACGAAATACAGTAATAACGAAATAACGACAATAATAAAATGAAAAAGACAATTCTTTCTTTTGCCCTTCTTATGGGTACGCTGAGCATGCAGGCACAGCAGGACGTGAAGTTTCAGACGGCATGCCATCCAGAGGATGTGAAACACTACGACACGAAGACCCTTCGTGACCGCTTCGTGATGGAGAAGGTGATGGAGGCCGACAAGATTCATCTGACCTACTCGCACTACGACCGCTTCATCTTCGGTGGAGCCATGCCTGTGACGAAGACTCTCCGTCTGGAGAACTTCCTCGAACTGGGACTCGACGTGGATAAGACCATCAAGGAGAAGTATTTCATGTATAACCGTGAGCTCGGCGTGGTGAACTGCGGTGAGGGCGATGGCGTGGTCATCGTCGATGGCAAGGAGTATGCTCTTTCACCCAAGGAGGCTCTTTACATTGGTCGTGGTCATATTGGCAAAGACAAGGACGTGAACAAGGTTGTGGAGTTCCGCTCAAAGGATGCTGCAAAGCCTGCCAAGTTCTATCTGAACTCAGCCACTGCTCACCAGCACTACAAGACACAGTGGATCACGCTCGATGGCCGCAAAGGTTCGCTGAAGGCTGCCGTCTGGGGGCCTGTCGGCTCATTGGAAGAGTGCAACAACCGCACGGTCTATAAGCTCATCGTGAACGACGTGCTGGAGGAAGGCCCCTGCCAGCTGCAGCTCGGTCTGACGCAGCTCAACCCGGGTGCAGCTTGGAACACCATGCCTCCTCACACCCACGGTCGCCGTATCGAGGCTTACTACTACTTCAACCTGCCTGAGAAGCAGACCATCGCCCACATCATGGGTGAGCCGCAGGAGAGCCGTGTGGTATGGCTGCACAACGAGCAGGCCATCATGTCGCCCGAATGGAGCATCCACGCAGCCGCTGGTACCTATTATTATACATTCATCTGGGGCATGGCTGGCGAGAATCTGTACTACAACGACAAGGACGAAATTCCTGTGATTGATATCAAGTAATGTCGTAATAACGTAATAACGAAAAAACAAAACCAAATATTATGACTCCTGTTAAAACAACCAAGATGAGCAACTTCCGTTGGGTCATCTGTGCGTTGCTCTTCTTGGCAACGACCGTTAACTACATGGACCGTCAGGTCTTGTCACTAACTTGGAAGGACTTCATTGCTCCTGAGTTCCATTGGACTGATGATGACTACGGCACCATCACGGGTTGGTTCTCTATCTTCTATGCCGTGGCCAACCTCTTCGCAGGTAAGTTCATCGACTGGATGGGTACCAAGAAGGGCTATCTCATCGCTATCTTTGTCTGGTCGACGGGTGCCGTGCTCCACGCCGGTTGCGGCTGGGCCGCTATGAACATCGAGGGCTATGACTCAATCGAGGCCCTGCGCATGGTGCAGGCTGGCAGTGATGCTGCCGTAGCCATCGCCACCATCTCGGTCTATCTGTTCCTCTCTTGTCGCATGGTGCTTGCCTTGGGTGAGGCAGGTAACTTCCCCGCTGCTATCAAGGTGACGGCTGAATACTTCCCAAAGAAAGACCGTGCATTCTCAACATCTATCTTCAACAGCGGTGCTTCTGTAGGCGCATTGGCAGCTCCTGCCACTATTCCTCTGTTGGCTCGCGCATGGGGCTGGGAGATGGCTTTCATCATCATCGGTGTGCTGGGCTATGTATGGATGGGTCTTTGGCTTTGGCTCTATGATAAGCCTCACAAGAGCAAGTATGTGAACCAGGCCGAGCTGAACTATATTGAACAGGATAACGATATTGCTGAGGTTCAGAACAAGCAGGAAGCCAAGGAAGAGAAGACCATCTCGTTCTGGAAGTGCTTCACCTTCAAGCAGACATGGTCGTTCATCGTTGGCAAGCTGATGACCGATGGCGTGTGGTGGTTCTTCCTGTTCTGGGCGCCAGCCTACTTCAGCGATCAGTATGGCTATACCAGCGACTCGACAATGGGCATCCTGCTCATCCTCACGCTCTATGCCATCGTCACCGTGCTGTCTATCGGCGGTGGTTATCTGCCCAAGTATTTCGTTGAGAATCGTGGCATGAATCCCTATCTGGGCCGTATGCGTGCCATGCTTATCTTCGCCTTCTTCCCCCTGCTGGGCCTCTTCGCTCAGCCTCTGGGTGCCTACAGCGCATGGTGGCCAGCCATTCTGATTGGCTTGCTGGGCGCAGGACACCAGGCTTGGTCGGCCAACCTGTTCTCTACTATCGGCGATATGTTCCCCAAGTCAACCATCGGTACCATCACTGGTATTGGCTCAATGGCAGGCGGTCTGGGCTCGTTCGCCATCAACAAGGGTTCCGGTAAGTTCTTCACATGGGCAGCCGAACAAGGCGATGCCTTCCAGTTCATGGGCTTCGAGGGCAAGCCTGCTGCCTATATGATTGTGTTCTGCATTTGTGCCGTGGCTTATCTCATCGGCTGGTGCATCATGAAGGCACTCGTTCCAAAGTACAAGCCCGTTATCGCTGATTAATGCGAGGCCTTAGGGCAGATCACACTTTTCCTCATCACAGGCGGTTCTGGATTATCCAAGGCCGCCTGTTTTTTTCTTTGTGAAGGGCCTCAGTACGTGCGTGGCCTATATATATTATGGTAAGAATTGCATGTCGGCTTAGGACAGAAATGTTAAAAATGAAAAGATTGTGAATGAATATTTGTATGGGAATAAAAAAATATTTAATTTTGTAAACGCAAAATGATGCTATCACAAATTTTTAGAGATTAAAATGAAAGAAAGCGTTGATGAACTTCAAACTTGCCGAGCGGTTTTGCAAGCAAGCATTTCAGCCAGTCGTCTTTTCCGACGAAAGGGGTGAGTGTCTTACTTACTGCTGGCAGTTTATGTGTCATGACGTGTGTTCTTTGACTTATTGCTACCTAAGAATTTTGTGATAGAGAATTCTTGATTGACAGGACTCTCTATGATTCGAACGGACAATGCTTTCGGGTATTTGTCCGTAAACTCTTGCGCTCTTTTTCCAAAGAGCTTATGTTATGATTGGTAAGAAGATGGATTTTTATTAACACACTACGTAAATGATGATGAACATGATTGACTTTTTGCGAGAACAGACCAATGCTACGATTATTAATTGCCTAAATCATTTGTCTCAGGATGAAAAATGCTACTCTACTAAGCTTGAGGAAACCTGTCAGTTGCTCAAGGATAAAAAAGTTTATGTTTTTGCCCAGAAAAGCGAAATCGCCCTCGTTTGTTTTGATCACAATCCATTGGAGCGTGAACTTGCTGATGAGGATTCCTTTTGCGGAGAACCCCCGTCGTACTTCGGGGAAGACGGCCACCGTGTCAGTCCGGTTTGGCAGTTGGGAAAAACGATGGAATTGTTTCGGAACCGCCTGGAGAAACAGAATATTGCGTGTAATGTCTGGGGTGTGTTGCTCAGTGACAGCTATTTCTTTAATGCCGAGGATATGGTTGATGTCTGGAATGACATGCAAATCATGGTCTTCGACAGGTTGCCTAACCTTGCGAGGAGACGGCTGAAGGTGAATCGCAAGGAAGGGAGTGTTGGCTACAGCATGGTGGAGGCCATGTTGAATGCTGCTGTTGATGGCCTGGAACTGCCGTCTAATGGTGAAGGCAAGAGCGCCTCTTCTGATGCTGAGAAACAATCCAAGTCGTCTGAATCGGAAGACGACATCTTGACTGAAGATGGCTTTCGGCGTTATATGCTTGATTTTATCGGTGGAGCGGACGGACACTCTGATAGCCGTGTAGTTGAGGATCTTTCTTCGGGAGGTAACGACGAACAGGATGGTAGTGACGAAGACGACGATGAGGATTCTGATGTGGATGATTTCTTCAGTGCGTCTGGCCTGCCCGACAGCGAGATATCTCAGAACGGCAATCTCAGTGTTCAGGTGACAATCTTGCCGCCGATTGCAAACCCTCGTGAAGAACTGGCAAAGCTGGTGGGCTGCCAGGATATTAAGAAACACATGGATGAGCTGTTGTCCATGACACGCTATAACAAGCTGATGAGCGTGATGTTTCCTGGCAGCAAGCAGCATGAGGTGTCGTTGCACAGCATTTTCTTCGGTCGTCCCGGCACAGGTAAGACCACTGTCTGTAAGATTTTCGGCTCGTTGCTTCATGAGGCAGGCGCACTGAGCAAGGGACATGTGGTGGTGTGCAACCGTGGCACTTTCATTGGAACACTCTGGGGCGACGAGGAGCGTTCTGTACGGCAGGTGATTGAGAAGGCACGGGGCGGTGTGCTGATGATTGATGAGGCCTACTTGTTGAACGGAAAGAATGAGAACGATCCGGGCCGTATGGTCATTCCGCTGTTCATGGAGATCCTTGCAAACGAGCAAGAGCGCGACATAGCTGTCGTTTTGTGTGGCTATAAGGAACCGATGAAGCATCTGATGGAGCTGAACCCCGGACTTTCTTCGCGCTTCCCGAACCATTTCGAGTTTGCCGACTTTACCATTGACGAACTGCTGGAGATTACACTTCGCCGTATCGAGGTCTATAAGTATCACTTCACGCGTAGCGCCTGGGACAAGTACAAGCAGATTCTCAGTCAGGCTTATCAGGTGCGTGATCCTGATACCTGGGGCAATGCGCGTTACATTGCCAACCAGCTGGAGCGCATCTACATTCAGCATGCCAATCGCTGCGTGAAGCATCAGCCCGCCGACAAGCGGCAGATGCTGGCTCTTACCACAGCCGACATCCAGCCCATTGACACACCTCGACAGAAACCCCGTATTGGCTTCCGCAGCTAACGATGTTTCGTTCCGGATGGTTGACTGCCATTTCGAAATTAGGCCAGAACCCCAAAAGTTCTGGCCTAATTTTAATTCTATATTCATTAAGAGGTAGCAAATCAGAGCTTCACTTGAACTTTATTTCTGCGTCTTGCAAGAATGGGGCAGTGGCTTTAATGGTCACGTCCTTGTCTTGCTGAGGCAAGATGTAAGCCACAAGACGTCCACCGAAGGCACGCAGTCGGTTGGGCTGCGACCTGCCTGTTATCGAACTGTCCATGATGTTGCCGTTCTCCATGCCAAGCAAGCGGCCACCGTTGACGGTAAGCGTTACTTCGTTGTCGGCAGACTTTACGAGTTTGCCGTCTTGGTCTACAATCTCTACGAAAACATGCATGCAACTGTCGGTTGTGAGGCGTAGTGCATGTGGTGCCTGAGTGGTCTTGATCTCATAGCTGGCATTGTTGGACGCCTCGCAACGCAGTATGCCCGGCTGATAGGCGATGTCCCAATACAGGATGTCGGTATCTTTGTTGCGTTTTGCCTCGCTATCCACAGGCTGACCGTTGAGCAACAGCCGTGCCGATGCTGCATTGGTGTAGCATACCACACGGATGCGTTCACCAGGTTTGTAGTTCCATGTATCAGTGGCATACGGTGAGACATAGAAGGTTCGTCTGTTGTTGGCACGCGAGCCGTGACGCTGTGGGCCTATGCGGTATGTGCCTATGTAGCATGTGGGCTGTTCACTCCACAGTGCGGCCCTGTACCATCCCAACGGCTTGCGCTGTCCGGCCAGATCGAGCAGTCCTGCCGATGAGCCTCTTGCTGGCCACGGGCCGCTCTCACCCAGATAGTCGATGCCCGTCCACAGGAACTGTCCGAAGATATGTTCGTTGTCGTGCACGGCCTTCCATGCAGGCAGGTCGTGGCGGTTCTCTGAGCCGTAGATGATCCGTCTGGGATATTTCAGATGGTCTTCCCCATAGCGGCTCTCCGTGTAGTTATATCCTACCACGTCGATAGCACCAGGGTAGGCCGTTTCGTTCGACATCACCACTCCTGCCAGTGCGCCAGTCGTGGGGCGCGATGCGTCGATGTCCCTCACAATCTTGGCCAGTCGCTCAGCGATGTGGCCTATCCGTTCCGCATTCGGCTGTTCTGGCTTGTAGCCCCCGTACATAGGTTGTGTGAATCCCGTCCCGTCGCCGTCGAGCACAGGGTGGGAGTAAGGGTCGTTGGGGTAGTCCACTTCATTGCCGATGCTCCACAGGAAGACTGAGGGATGACAGCGGTCGCGGCGCACCATGTCGGCCACGTCGCGGTCTATCCACTCACTGAAATATGTGTAGGTTCCCTGAAACTCCGGCTTGCCTTGGTTCCAGCCTTTCATCCATTTTCGTTTGGGGAACTCCCATTCGTCGCTGGCTTCGTCCATGACGAGCATACCCAGTTCGTCGCAAAGATCATAAAGCTCCGGCGCATGCGGATTGTGACTCAGTCGGATGGCATTTGCACCGATAGATTTCAGTTCCATGATGCGTCGTTTCCATACTTCTTTTGGTACGGCTGTTCCCAGTATGCCGGCATCATCGTGCAGGCATACACCCTTCACCTTCATCCATTTGCCGTTGAGCGCAAAGCCCTTGTCGGGCGAGAACTCGAGCGTGCGTAGCCCTGCCTTGATTGTTGTCTGGTCGAGTAGGCGGCCCTCTCCGTTCTCCACTTTCCACTCCATGCTATAGAGATAGGGCGATTCCAGTGACCAGCGCTTAGGGTCTTTTACTGTCAGCATGACGGTCTTTTTCTCCTGTGTGCCAATCTTGGTGCTGGTCTTGGCCACCACATAGCCCTGTGCATCTTTCAGCTCCACCGTGGCCTTCAGTTGCATGGGCGACTTCTCGCTTCGCTCGTCGGTTGTCTCAATGTCAATCTCCAGCACAGCCCTCTTTTTATTGATGCTCTTCAGACGGTAGGCTGCACCCCATTGGGCCAGATGAACCGCTGGTGCTGATATGAGCCACACATTGCGGTTGATGCCCGATCCCGTGTACCAGCGCGAATCGAACTCCTGCGAATGGTTGGCACGCACGGCAATCACGTTCTTGCCTTCCTTATTAATATAAGGTGTAAGATTGTAGAGGAACGATGCGAATCCACTGGGGCGCTTGCCCAGCAGATGCCCATTCAGGTAGACTTCGGAATAGTTGTAGACTCCCTCGAAATATACATATAGGTTTTCTTGTATATCAATGGCCGATTCCCCTTTCGCCATTTTTGCGTCCTCAGTGGTAAACTCCTTTCTGTACCAGCCAATGCCTGCCGGCAGATAGCCTTGGCACGATCCCTTGTCGGGCGACATGGGGTGCTCTATTCCCCAGTCGTGGGGCAATGTAACCTTGCGCCATTTGGAATCATCGAAATTAGTCTTGCACATGTCTGGCCGTTCGTTCACATTGCGGGTAGAGTCGATGCGAAGGAAGTGCCAGTCGTTGTTTAGCTTCTCAGCATGGCCGAAGGATACTTGTGCCAGCATGTTGCATGTCATTAGAAGTCCGAAAACAGTAGTCAGTAATTTTTTCATGTCGGTTATTGTTTTAGTTTCAATTTACGGGCAAATTATTTTGGCACACCCTCATCATGTATTTACAGAGTTCCCAAATTGAATGATAGTCGGATTGTTGAGAATCAGAGGAATCCTTGGTTCTTCAGCGCGGCAATCAGCGTGGTGGACATGGCCTCGTTGTCTCTCTTCGTATATCTGATGTCGGTGAAGATCTGTGCCAGTGTTTCCTTGTTGTTCAGCTCAACAAAATGCTTATTCTCTGGCAGTTGCTCCTTCGGCAGATAATAGGTGTCAATGTCGGCAGGAGTGTAGTCCTTGTAGGTCTCGCTGTGTCTGAAACTGTTCAAGGGCAGACGGTCGGATAGGGGAGGCTGCTCGGCGGGCCATCCCACGGTGAGCGTTGCCACAGGCATGACCAACTGGGGAAGTTGGAGTGCATCGATGATAGCCTGTGGGTTGTACAACGTGGTTCCCAGATAGCAATAGCCCAGTCCTTCTTCCTCCAGCAGGCAGCAGAGCGTTTGCGTGTAGAGCAGCGCGTCGGTGGCGGCATTCATGAAAGACAGAAAGTTGTCGTAGCCGGGTTCTGCCTTGCGGCAACGAGCCCATTGCGACGTGCGGTTGAAGTCGGCACAGATGGTGAGCACCACAGGGGCCTCTTTCACCATTGGCTGGTTGAAGTGGGCGGGCGACAGCTGTTCTTTCATCTCGGCAGAGCGTGTGACGACAACGCTATAGAGCTGCAAGTTGCCCATAGTTTGCGTGCGTGCTGCCTGCGTCATGAGCTTGTTGAGCAGTTGTTCGGAAACTTCGCGGTCAGAATACTTGCGGATGGTGCGACGTGTGAGAAGTGCGTGCATATTATTGTTTTGTTAAATTTTGGAATTTATTCTTACAGCTACTTAGCGGACTACCTTTCGTCCGTTAACGATGTAGAGCCCGTGGGGCAGTCTGTTGATGTCTGTACCCAGACAGCGTCCGTCAAGCGAATAGATGAGCGTTTGGCGTGGAGTCGTGGGGAGTGAGATGTTCGTAACGCCAGGATATACCACCTTTACTTCGTCCAAGAAGAAACGCTTGCCTGGGGTGAAGGTGATGGTCGTGGTGCCATGTCCGGTGATGGTGGTTGTGAATTCCGTCCATTCGCCCTTTGCCATTTCGAAAACATCAGGTGAGATCGTGGCATTGGATGCTTGCAATTGCAGCTCGGTGCCGTCGGCGGTCGCATTCCATGCGCCTGCCTTAAAAGTCAGAATTGCCTCGCCGTTGACGGTGAAAGCCGGTGATGTGGCAATACCCACGGTGCTCGATGTTCCGAACTTGGCGCAGGCATCTGCACCGTACATCTTGTCTGACAGTGCCTGCCATCCCTCGTTGTCAGCAATAAAATTACCAGAGGCCACTGCTCCGCTCCACAGTCCGTCGTTGCCACCCTTGCCGTCGCAGAGGTCGAACGATTCATAGAAGATAAGCTTTTCCGTGCCAGGCTCTTCTTCGCTGCTTTCCTCTTTGTTGTCGGGCGAACGGTAGAAGAACGACATGGTGCCGTCGCTGTTCTGCTTGATTTTTGTAATGGCCCATTCTGCCAGTTTGCTGCCCTTGGCATTCTTGTTGTAGAACGATGCCACAGGTCTTGACGTAGCCGTCAGACTGTCTTTCGCGCCATGCGGATAGAGGTCGTATCTTTCAGAACCACTGTCCTGCCTATTGTCAGCAGGTACCACCATTAGTCGTTGGTGGTCGTTGAGTGGGTAGTGATAAATCTGATAAAGGTATGAACTGGTGTTTACGCGTGTGTTGACAATGTTCAAGGCCCAGATGTCTTTGTCGAAGTCGATATGAGAGATCATCATGCCGCGTGCCGGCAGGCCTGCATCCCATTTAGTGAGCTGTCGGTTCTCAATCATGTAGTACTCGTCAGCGTGAGCATCGTTGTAGATGACGTATGCTTCGCCATTCTCGCTCATGGGCGAAATGTTTGCTATGCTGTCATTATACTGGTCGAGCACGGTAGGCTCCAGCCATCCGCACATCCATTTCTCGTAGGCACTGTAGCCTGCCGGAATGAATGTTCCACCGTTGTAGCTGCCCGATGCCATGAGGTCGAAATGGCCCATGCCTGCCCAACCGCTGTTGTCGGTGTCGTAGAGGTCGGGGACTCCCATGCAGTGACTGAACTCGTGGCAGAATGCACCGATTCCCTCAATCCTGCTGTTCGTGTCCAATTCGTTGCTGCATGCGTAGGTGTCAATGGTCACCCCGTCGAGTGTTATTTCCTGATTGGTTGCCGAGAGGTAGAACATTTGCGGCCAGATGGTCGAGGATGAGCCACCGTCGGCCTCGCCTTTTCCTGCATAGAGCACAAACACCTGGTCTACAGAGCCGTCGCCATCCCAGTCGTAGTCGGCAAAGTCGACTTCCTCATCGGCCATTTTGCATGCTTCGGTGATCATTTCTTCAACTCGCATATCGTTGCCGCTGTTGTCGTTTTGTCCATAGTAGCTGGACACGTGCGGCAGCGTGTAAGGTCCCAGCACATCGAAGTCCAGTTCGAAGATGCCGCCGCTCTGCGCCTTGAAATAGTCGGCCACAGACCCTTTGAAATTACCTTCGTTGTAGTCTTCCTGGTTGAGAATCTTTTGGTAGCGTTCGTTGACCTCGCCCGTCTTGAATTTCTGATTGGTGAATTCGGCCAGTATGACGATGCCTCGTTTGATGCCTGTATAGTGGGTGCGTTCACCCATGACAACTTTGTTTCGCATGGCCGCCCCTCGTCTATTGGCAGCTTTGGCTGCGCGTCGGGTCACAGCTTCCTGCTTCAGAGCCTGTTCGCTCCTGGGTACACAGAATTCACCTTGCTCCACGAACGTCCGACCGTCGCTGGCTTTCCAATAGTGCAAGTACTCGTCGCCCATCAGCTGTGCCTCTATCTGTGTGCTGTCGGCCAGTGTGATGGTTCTCCAAAGACCGGGCTTGGCTGGTATGGCCCACGCGGTAGTGAAGGACAAGATTAGTGAGATGAACAATAATAATTTCTTCATTTTAGAAGTGATGATTGTGTAAAAGTGAATGATTAGTTGCTTGTTTCTTTGCACACTCGGCGCAGATGCCCTTCACTACATATTCGGTCTCGTCGGGAACGAACCCTTCAGGCAGTGGCACGGGCGGTATCTTCACGCTGGTGAGGCAGATGGTCTGATGGCAGACGTGGCAGCACAGATGGACATGTCCCCTGCACTGGCGCGTGTCGTCGAGATGGCACACACAGTATTTCTGGGCTCCCGAACCGTCGTCAATCTCATGAAGGAGATGGCCCTGACTGAGCAGGGTGAGCGTTCGGAAGATGGTGGAGCGGTCGATGGTGGGCAGGACGGCCTCAAGGTCGGCCAGACTGAAAGCCCCTGCAAAGCCGTGACGCACCTTTCGCCAGATGACCAATCGGTTGGCTGTTACCCGTATGCCAGCGTTGACGAGTGCCTGTTCGTCAGATATTTGTAGATGCATGTTTTAAATGACTTTGGGTGCAAAGTTAGAAAAAAAACTGAAGAAAGAGAAATGTATATATTCTTTTGTGCGTTATTTCTTCTTTTTTCAGAGATTATTACTTAGTCGAGCAAGCGCCCAAAAGCAAAATTCGTTGTCATTGCGGTTCATTTACATTGAGAATGATGCTGTTTTGTGGTACAAAAAGGCTTTGATTGCGGTGTAAAATGCCGCGCTTCGCGGTACAATATAGGCCGTTTCGCAGTTTTTGCTTACAAGTGAAAGGGCTTGCGCTTATAACCGAAAGGCCTTTCGGTTACAAGCAAAAGACCTTGCGTTTACAAGCGAATCCCCTGTCGTACCCCTTTGCTTGAGAATTCTCATTACTAAAAATGCAAAATCTTTACAGGTCTGGTATTAATTCATTTTTTTTGTGTATATTTGCAGTCAGAATCAACATTTATTCTCGATAACCGATGAAAGAGTTAGCACTGAAGTACGGATGTAATCCGAATCAAAAACCTTCCCGAATCTTTATGAACGAGGGCCAGAAACTGCCCCTCGAAGTATTGAACGGCCGTCCCGGCTACATCAATTTCCTCGATGCACTGAATGCTTGGCAGTTGGTGCGCGAGTTGAAGCAAGCCACGGGACTGCCCGCCGCTGCATCGTTCAAGCATGTCAGCCCGGCAGGTGCTGCCGTTGGTCTGCCGTTGAGCGACACGCTGAAGAAAATCTATTTTGTCGATGACATCAGCGGACTCGACGAGTCGCCCATTGCCTGTGCATACGCCCGCGCCCGTGGTGCCGACCGTATGTCTTCGTATGGCGATTTTATTGCCTTGAGCGATACATGCGACGAGACGACCGCACGCATCATCAAGCGCGAGGTGAGCGACGGTGTGATTGCTCCCGACTACACCCCGGAGGCCCTGCAGATTCTGAAAGAGAAGCGCAAAGGTACTTATAACGTCATCAAGATGGATCCCGGCTACAAGCCTGAACCCGTGGAGCGCAAGCAGGTGTTCGGCATCACCTTCGAGCAGGGGCGCAATGAGATTCGTCTGGACGATCCCGCATTGTTCGAGAACATCCCCACGCAGAACAAGACGTTTACGGAGGAGGCTCGCCGCGACTTGATTATCGCCCTCATCACACTGAAGTACACGCAGTCTAACTCCGTCTGCTACGTAAAGGACGGACAGGCCATCGGCATTGGAGCCGGACAGCAGAGCCGCATCCACTGCACCCGCCTGGCTGGTCAGAAAGCTGACATCTGGTGGTTGCGCCAGCACCCGAAGGTGATGGCCCTGCCCTTTGTCGATGGCATTCGCCGTGCCGACCGCGACAACACCATCGATGTGTATATCTCTGAGGACGAACACGACGATGTGCTGCGCGATGGTGCATGGCAGCAGTTCTTCAAGACGCGTCCCGAGGTGCTGACCAAGCAGGAGAAGCTGGACTGGATTGCCAAGAATACGAAGGTGGCCCTGGGTTCAGATGCATTCTTCCCCTTCGGCGACAACATTGAGCGTGCTCACAAGAGCGGTGTTGAGTTCATTGCTCAGGCAGGTGGTTCGGTGCGCGACGACCATGTCATCATGACCTGCGACAAGTACGGCATAGCCATGACATTCACTGGTGTAAGACTATTCCATCATTAATCTATGGCAGACGAGCAGGACGACTTCCAGCTGATTCTGGAGAATGGCATCAGCTTTGGCCGTGGCGGCGAGCGCAAGGATGCCAATGAGGGCAAGGTGAAGACCAAGGCCAAAAAGAAAAAGTATATCACCGGTGCTCACGGCAGCGGCTCGGCCAAGCAGAAAGCCAAGTATCGCGAGCAACGGGCCAACAGACATAAGAATAAGTAAAAAAACAATCGGATTATAGCAGAAACGTCAAGCTATAATCCGATTGTTTTTTCCTGAAATATAATTTTGAATATTACTTTGCTTTTTTCTGAGCCATGATGATGGGCAGCTGAATGATAAATCGACTGCCAGTGGTGTAAGTGCTGTCGAGAATGATGTTGCCTCCTAATGTTTTGGCCAGACGACGACTGATGGACAGTCCCAGACCAACTCCGCCCTTGAAGTCGTTGAGCTTCACAAAATTGTCGAAGATGGTCTCTTGCTTGTCGGCTGGTATGCCTATGCCTGTATCGGTGACGCTGATTTCCAAGGTCTTGCCCTTTCGACCCACTTCGACGCAGACACTGCCTTCCTCTGTAAACTTCAACGCATTGTCGATAATCTTCTGTAGTATCTGCGACACCGTTTCTTCATTGCTCTTGATGGCGAACGAATCGTCGAGTGTGCTCTTGAACTCCAGATGCAAATCCTTGTCGTTGTGTTCTTCTGACATGGCCACTACGTTGCGACACACTTCGTTGATCCTGATGGGGTTCAGGTCGTTGAGGTCAAGCGTCACACTCTCGCCTGCAGCCAGTTCCAGCAGCTCGTTGATGATGATGGTGATGGCCTCGACATTCGACGTGATGCGCTCACGCAGGTCTTTCTTCTCTTCGTCTTGCAGATCAAATTCTGACGAGCAAAGAATCTGTGAGAAACCGTTGATGGCATTCAGTGGTGTGCGGATCTCATGGCTCATCGAACGAATGAAAGCTGCCTTCATCTTGTTGGCCGCTTCAGCTTGCTCCTGTGCCACTTTCAGTTTGGCCTGACGTTCTTGTATCTTGAGCCAAAGCCTTCGCCGCCCCATGAAATAGACAAAAAAATAAAGAAAGGTCATCAGACCGAAGCCCCATTTCAGCCTTTTCGTCGACTTCTCTTTTTCGTACTGTCCCTCCATGCCCAGCGCACAATAGATGACCATCTGGCGGTCAACATTCAGATGCTTGTCGTTAGCCATCTCAATGGCTTCGGCAAACTTGCCGTCGAAAGCAAGCTTGGCCACTTCGATCACCAGGTCGTAGTTGTGACTGAAGCGCTGCTTGCCCATTGCGGCATTGGCAGCCTCCAACGAATCGAAACTTTCCTTCAGCTCCTGATAGTGCTGTGCTTCGAGTTCAAATTCTTCGCGCTTGCCCATCATGAAGTATAGGTAGCACTTCAGGCCGATGCTCAGTGAGCGATACTCATAGTTATTCAGCTTTTCGGCTTCGCTCTGTGCCAGATTGGCGCATCTGAACGATTCCTCGCGGTTGGTCATATAGTTCACCTGTGCCAGATTCATGTGAACGAGCATGGAGAACTTAGGGTCACGATCGCCCACCTCCTTTAATGCCTGACGGTAAATGCTGTCTGCCTTCGGATTGCGCATGGCTTTGTTAAGGTCGCCCTCAAGGCCTGTTGCCAGATAGTAAAACTCTGTAGCTTCGGCTTCATGCAATTCAGTCTTCAGCTGTTCTACGGTTTTCAGTCCTCGTAAAATGTTTTTTTTGTTTAGGTCGAAGAATCCCTCGTTGGTTTTGATCTTGAAGTATTCTTCCATCATGTTGTTCTTTTTCAAGAACTGCTCATAACGCTCGGCATGCTCATAGAACTCGTTATCCGGCCCATACGTCATGAGCGAAACAAAAGTGCGGTATAAATCTTTGTTCTCCTTCTCCAGCTTTGAGTCGGAGAACAAGTTAGCTGGGGTCAAGAAGAGAATGACAAGAACAATTATCTTAATGGCGTACAGATGTTGCTGCATAGGTTATTGGTTAGAATTGGTGGCTACAAGCCGCTGGTCATGTGAAGACGTTCCATGTTGTCGTCCCAGAGAGCACGCAAATCCCCAACCTCGTCCTTAGGTGCATAGTCAACGATAGAGAGGCAAATGTCGCCAGTCAGCTCGCTTTTTCCAATTTTCATTTCCCAGTAAGCCTCAGGGTCGTCTTCGTCCACCCATTTGAATCGTATATGACTGTTTTTAGAGCGTTCCACTATGTAGGCTTCCTGTGTATGGTGGTCTGACCAGGGTTGTCCCCATGTAAACGAAATGATTCCATTGTCTTCTGCGACCTCATCAGCCAGCCATCTGCCTAATCCGTGATCTGTACTAATTAGCTGCCAGACAATATCGATTTGATGTGATGACAATGGATATTCGATGTCAATGCGTTCCTTTTTCATCTTAAAGACAATATAAGGGATTAGTAGTCGCCTGCAAAATTACAAAAAAAACAGGAAATTGGAAATAATTTCCGTAAAATATTTTGTAGATTCGAAACTTATTGCTACCTTTGCACGCGCAAACAAGAAAGTCACATGCTCTAAGTGATAGTTTGCAAGATGATGGCGGGATAGCTCAGCTGGTTAGAGCGCATGATTCATAATCATGAGGTCGCCGGTTCAATCCCGGCTCCCGCTACAGCGAAGAAGGAGTTACGAAAGTAACTCCTTCTTCGCTGTATAGGAACCAAGTAGATATACAAATGAAATCCGCGAAACTGGCAGTCAGTTTCGCGGAAATACAAAGTTTTTACTGATAAGGATTCGACTTAGCGGCAAACTACGTCGCACTCAATGTTCATGATCTTGGCAACCTTCAGAATGGTGTCGATGTGATGACCAACAGCGGCAGCCATGTGGTGGGTTGGACCGGCCTCGCTCCACTTGTTGACGAACTCACGGCAAGAGAGAGAGAACTTGGTGCGCATGTTGGTATCGCCGAACATGAAGATAGGACCTTCCTCGTTCACACCCTCGGCAGCCACGAACTTGAACTTGCCGTTGGCATCCTGTGTGATGGCCAGATAGGTGACAGGGCCTGTGGGAGGATAGAACTGTGTGAGGTAGCCGCCACCGGTCTTGCCGTGGAACACAGGCACAATCTTCATTGTGGGCTTGTGAGCCTGAGAGATGTCGAAGTCGCCAGAGCCAGAGTGACCGATGATGCAGATGTCCTTCGGGAAGTCGATGGAGTACATCTCAGCCAGTGTGCCTGTGCCAGAGATGGTCTTCAGAATCGACATGGCCATAGCCACCTTCATATCGCCCTCAACAGCGCAAGCGGTGTGCTGCTTGATCAGCATTGAGAATGCAGGAATCAGCATAGAGTCGAGCTTGCCAGCCACGCCCTGAGCAAAGCCTGCATAGTGAGAGGCAATCATGCCCAGTTTCTCATCCTTCACCCACTGCTCGAAGGCTACAACATATTTAGCCATATCCCATACCTTCTCGATGGTGCCGCCACCCTCAATCTCGAACGTGTCGAGGATGTCCTGAGCCTTGGCACGGATAGCCTCCTCGTCGGTGATGTTGTCGGCAATAGCCCACATCTGCTCCCAGTCGAACTGCTTGGTATAGACGAACATGCGATGATAAAGGTTGGTCTCGTCGATGTAGAGGTCCATCATGCCGGGATAAGGACGGCCAATCTGTGCAATGTTGGTATCGCGGAAACGACGGCGCACCTGTGCAGCACGGCACCAGTCCTCGATTTCTGCCTGAACCTCAGGATCACCACCTTCAACAACACCCGTGATGACAGCATGGCGCTTGCCGGCACGCTCCAGGTCGGCTACCATCTCACCGATGGCACCGCATGCATAGAGGTCACCCAGCCAGATGGGGATGTCGGTGTTGGGATAGTCGGGAGCCAGCTTCTTCTGAAGGTTCACGATCACAACGGGAACGTCGAGGTCGCGTACAGCGGGCAACATATTATAAGAGGTGCAATAGGTCAGCATCTGAAGGATGACAAGATCGACATCGGCAGCGCGGAACTTGTCGCCGGCCTCCATTGACTGCTCTTTGGTGGTCACCATGCCGCCATCGATAATCTCGATGGTGTCGGGCAGTGTCTTCTTGAATGCCTCATACTGAGCCTCAAAGTTAGGAACGAGCTGTGGGAACTGGGGCAGGTAAGCCTGCAACGCGATGGAGAACACACCCACGCGAGCTTTGGTTTCAACTAATGGTTTTGCCATAAAAGGGAACCCTCCTCTTATCCCTTGGGGGGAAGACCAATAGAGGGCTTTGGGTCTTTTAGTTATTAATAAATGTTGATATTTTTTGTTTCTGATTACTTGAAGAGTTCTTCGTCCTGATTGTCCTGGTTCTTGGCCGAAGCATTGACAATGCTTGTATAGCGCTCGTAGGCGGCATCCCATACAGCCTTGTCCACAGGTTCATATTTCACCAGTTCAATCGAGTTGGCGATAATCTTACGCATTTCCCAGATGTCCTTCACCAGTCCGGCTGCCTTGGCTTGCAACATGATATTGCCGATAGCCGTACCCTCCTGCGGACCTGCCAGCACGGTAGCGCCCGTAGAGTTGGCCGTGAACTGATTCAGATACTTGTTGAGCGAACCACCACCTATAATATGAAGCACCTCCAGACGGAACGGGGCGAACTCCTGCATCCACTGGAACACCTGACGATAGCGCAGGGCCAGCGAGTCGAAGATGCAACGGCAGATCTCGGCGGGCGTCTGCGGCACATATTGATTGGTCTCACCGCAGTATTTCTGTATGGCGCCAATCATGGAAGAAGGTGCTGCGAATGCGGGATCGTCGGGATTGATGAGCGAGCGGAAGGGCTCAACGGTCATGGCCTGTCCTTGCAGTTCGGGATGCGACAGTTTGCGAACCTCCTCGGGCCACTCCAGTCGGCAGCGCTCATAGAGCCACATGCCGCAGATGTTCTTCAGAAAACGTGTCGTACCCTCAATACCGCCCTCGTTGGTGAAGTTACGCGCATAAGAGAGGTCGCTGATGATGGCATCCTTCGTCTCGATACCCATGAGGCTCCACGTGCCGCTCGACAGATAGGCAAACTTCTCGTCCTTGGCAGGCACGGCGGCTACAGCCGAACCAGTGTCGTGGCCAGCCACGGCAATGACAGGCACAGGTCCCAGTCCGGTCAGCTTCTGCACTTCGTCGGTCAGCACGCCAATCACGGTGCCGGGATTCACCATCTTGCCGAACTTCGAACGTGTCAGGCCCAAAGAGCACAACAGGCGCTCGTCAAGTTGCTTGGTGCGTGGATCGAGCAACTGCGAGGTCGAGGCGATGGTATATTCGCACACCTCGTTGCCCGTGAGCATCCACGACAGGGCATCGGGAACGAAAAGAATCTTCGACGCGCACCTGAATGCCGAGTTGCCTTCACGCTTCATGGCATAGAGCTGGAAGATGGAGTTGAAGTTTAGGAACTGAATGCCCGTGACGTTATACACCTCCTTGCGCGAGATGACATGTTTCAGGTAGTCGTCCATGGCATCGAAGGTGATGGGATCGCGATAGGCTCGCGGATTGCGCAGGATGGCACCGTCTTCGCCGATAAACACGACGTCGACGCCCCAGGTGTCGATACCGATAGAGGTAATTTCCAACCCACGACGTGCCACCTCTTTCAGTCCGCGTATGATTTCAAAATAGAGTGCATAGATGTCCCAGTAGTAGTGACCGCCCTGTTCAATCAGGTTATTCGGGAAACGGGTCACTTCCTCCAGTTCGAAACGTCCGTCGTTGATGCTGCCAATGATAGTACGTCCACTCGTAGCCCCCAGGTCGACGGCAAAGAAATACTTTTTGTTCTCCATGTTGTTCGTTTTAGTAATGTTAGCAGATTTTTGTTTTTGCAAAATTAGTTATAATAGGCTAAGACGGGCATGACTATTTGATTTTTTCTCCTTTTTTTTTGAGAAGGCCCGTCACACAACGTTCGGTGCCGGCCATCACTTTAAGCGAATGGCCAGCATCGTGATGTCGTCGTTGATGACGGCATCCATAACGTGCCGATGCACCACACCCTCTATGCGCTGCACCAGCTGTTGAGTCGTATCGCCAGCCTCGGCTCCGTTCTTCAGATGCAGTGTCAGTTTCTTGATGCCCAGCGGGTCGCCATGCCCGTTGGTCACCTCAATCAGTCCCTCTGTGCTGAGGAAGATCGTTGTACCTTTCTCCAGCTGGCACGATTGTTCGGTAAACTCCCACTCCGATATGCCCACAGGCACGTTGGGGTCGGCTTCGATCGTCTCCACGCCTGTTGTAGGAGTAATCAAGAATGGTGGACGGTGTCCGGCATTGCAGTAGTGGAATGCCCTCGTCTTCAGGTCGAGCATGCCCACAAAGAGCGAGGCAAACATCTGGTTCTCGTTGAGCTCGCCCAGTGCTCCGTTCATCTCGGTCATGATCTGTGCCGGACTAACCTCGTGTCTGACAACCGTGCGATAGACACTACGCGTGACCAGCATGGCCAGCGATGCACCGATGCCGTGACTGGCCACGTCGCCGATGCAGAAGAACAGTCGGTCGCCTTGCAGCAGCACGTCATAGAAGTCACCGCTCACGTCGTGGGCAGATATCAGGCTGGCGCTCGTTTCCAGCTTGTCGGTCTGCGGTAGTTCCACTGGCACGATCTTGGCTTGAATGCCACGCGCCATGTTCAGCTCGTCGGTGATGCGCGATTTCTCGCGCTCCACTTTCTCTATGCGTCTTATGCTCGAAGTGGCTCGCCAGAGCACAAGGCCGATCAGCACCAGCACCAGCACCTGAATGGCCATGATGAGCTTGGTGCGACTGCTGATGGAGCGCTGTATGTCTGTACCCACCTGCGACAGTTCCGTCATCGGCACGTCGCAAGCCAGCACGGCCACCACCACGCCATTGCTGTTCTTCAGCGGAACGGCATAGGTGGTCTTCACCAGATAGTCCTCGTTGTTGTCGGTATAGGGTTCGCTCCAGCAGGTCAGTCCGCTCGACGTAACTTTGCCAAACCACTCCGTCTGTGTGTAGTCGACGCTCAGCAGTCTGCGGGTAATCTCTCCGTTCTTTCTTTGGGCGCTCGGTGCATAGAGCCGCAGGTCTGGCTTGACATAATTGGGGATGAAAGCCACACAGCTGCGTGATACGTGTGGATTGTTGCGCACCAGCATGACGAGCATTTCCGACATCTGTTCGGGGTGGTCCAACTGCTGTTCGTAGGCAATGGCCGAACTGTTGACCGCCAGCTCCACCTCGTTCTTCAGTTGTTTGTTGCGTTCGTTGTTCACGTTCATCTCGATCCTTGCCCGTGCCTGCAGTTCCTTTTCAATGCCTTGCCAGGTGAGATAATATTGCAGTCCAGTTGTTAAGAGGAAAAGAAAAATGATTGACAACAGGACGTACAAGTTGTATTTTGAACGAGAACTTCTTTTATTGCTTTTTTTTTGTTTCTGCATTTTTGTCTTTGGTAGTACTTTGTCTTTCGCGCCACAAAATTACAAATAATACTTGAAACAGCCGCATTTTTCAACTTTTTTTTCAAAAAATGAAGTAGATGCCCAAGTTGACGAACGCTAAGATACAGGTATCATACCTCCTCCATCTTTTGCAGCTCATAGCCTCGGATCTGTACCACAATCAGGTGCAACGTTGTCTGCTGCTTCATCAGCTGCACCTTGGGGCCTTGTCCGTACTGCCGTATCTGCGCCACGGCCTCGTCCCACTGTCGCCGGGCCTCGGCCTCGGTAGCCTCGGTCTTCAGGTATTTCAGTTCCAGGATATAGCTGTGCTCAATCATGGGATAGCGCATCTGGTCGGGCATAAGGAAGAAGTCGCAGAAGCCGTGGTTCAGCTCCACCTCAGGGGCCGTCAGGTAATAGGGATTCAGGTTGAGCAGAGCATTCATGAAGCCCTGTATGTTGCGCTCGCCCTCAATCAGGGAGCGCACAGAGGTCGTGTCAGCATACATCTTTAATATCATATCCATCATCTGCCGCCAGTTGCCGTTGACAGCTGCCTCATAGTAAGGCATCTGCAACTCGTAAGCAGGAAACGGACAAATGGCTTGATATTCCTCCAGCAGATAGTCGTAGTACTGCCGACGCACATTATGGTTGGGTATGCCCAGTTTCAGCATGGCTCCGAAACGATCGCTGATGGTCAGCATGCCATAGTAGTAGAGCAGACTGACAAACATCTCGGGCTTCGTGAGTCGCTCGGCAGGGAACGACGGCTCTATGTTGCCCACGATATACCCTTTCTGTGCTATCTCGTTGATGAGCCCCGTGCGATAGGGACTTGTGCCGTCTATGCGTATCAGTTTCTTCAGTTTGCCGTAGTCGGTGCGCGTGTTGGGGTCAATCATGTTCTTGGGCGAGTTTCCCGTCTGAACAAGATAGTTCAGAAAATAGAGCACCATGTCGCAGTTGAACATCTTCGGATCGGTGTCAAGGCTCTCCTCGGCAAAGCAATAGTTGTCGTACCAGGGGCGCATCTCCTCAACAATGCTGTCCTCGTCGCGCACTATCTTGCCCACGCTCTGATAGTAGCGTATCATCTCGCGCACGTCGGTCTCCGAGAAGCCCAGCATCATGTTGAACTCCGGCCTGACGGTGATATTGGTTGCAATGTTGTAGCCGCTGGTCAGGTCGTCGAGTGTCACGGGACTGACACCCAGCATCAGGATGCGGTCGAACATCCCCTTGAACTGCTTGAATATGTCGCGATAGAAGCCCGTGGCGTGGGTCAGCGCATGATAGACCTGTTCGCCCTGCTCATTGAGCACGTTGTTTGTGAAGTTGTCGTACTCGTCGACAATCAGGTAGAGCCTGCACCCCGCCTTCTGGGCTGCTTCATTGATATAGTTCAGCTTCTGACTGGCCGACGGAATGCTTTTTACGGCCTGGACAAAGCCCTCTGGATAGAATCGCTGATAGCTGTCGGCAAACGAGTCGAGCATGATGCCGCAGTAGTCGTCGAAGTTTTTCTTCAGCTCGTCGTTCAGTCCGCCGATGCGCGAGAAGTCGAAATAGAGCACCTGATAATTGTTCTTCTCTGGTGTGGGATGTTCCTTGATCCACAGCCCGTCGAAGAGCGTGTCGAACGCATCGGCCTCGTTCAGGTCGTAGTAGGCACGCAGCATGTTCAGGAAGATGCTCTTGCCAAAACGGCGCGGACGAATGAGAAACAGGAAGTGATCTGTGTACTCCAGTTTCTGAATATACTCACTTTTATCTACAAAATAAAGGCCTTCCCGCCTCACTTGCTTGAAGTTGGAGATGCCGTATGGCATGCGCTTGAACAGTCCCATAGCTGATTTAATTTTTGCAAAATTAGCAAATACGATTCAAACAGCCAAACAAAAGGGTCAAAAGTTTTGTTCGTTCGTTCCTTTCACTTCTATTCCTTTTCTCACGGATGAGCCGCTACATGAATCTACTCGTATGCTTTCACGGCGTCAGCGAGAATCCCTTTGAGATAATTTGCTGCCTTTTCAGGCGAAAGGATTCTTACACCGCTGCCATAGCTCATAAAGACAGAGAACATCTCAAGATTGATAACTACTTCTATTTGGAACATACCACTGCCGTCAGCATTTTCTTTCAGCAGCTTTTGCGATGGGTGTAGAGGTTTCGTTTCTATATACTTACATGTTGTGGGCGATGCCCAGAATGTAACGGCGTATGGCTTTGCACCAACAGGCTTCGTTACTCCGATGATGTCATCGAAATAATGTTCTGTGTCGAAATTAAGATTCTCGCGCCAAGGAATGTTCTCTACTACTTCGACGCTGACAATACGGTCAAGGGCAAGTGTCTGCAGAGCCATGTCCTCACATTTTGAAGCAAACAAGAACCATCGGTTACGATACTCTTTCAGCAGATAGGGATAGACCGTCATCTGTAGGGCTTGCTCTGCCTTGTATGGGCGATAACTTATTTGAAGGGTCTGCTGACAGGCGATATGGTTATAGAGAGGATTCAGCAGGCGCAATCCTTTCAAGTCGGCCACACTGTCGAAATGAATAATGGGCTTTCTGCGCTTCTGTGTGATGGCAAGTCGATCCTGCAGTCGGCTCACTACATCTGCAGCCTCCGAGAACTGGTCAAAGTCCTGCAGTTGTCGCAACACGTCAACAGCTTCCTGCATCAGCATGTAGTCATTCTGCGACATCGGCATGTTCGTGATGCTGTAATTGGGGTCGCTATACCTATAATATTTATTATCATAGACCTCTATGGGCGCATAATAGCCTAATTTGTCCGACCTCATGATTTGCAGGTCACCCTGTACGGTACGCAGACTTACCCCCTTGCTGATACCCTCCATATCGTAGAGTGCATCGCAACAGGCATCCACCAAATCGTCGATAGTCCACCTCCGATAACGGTTGCGCAGACAGTTGTCAATGGTCTTATAGCGAATCAAAGCGTTCTTGTTGGCTGGCATAATTGCTTGTTTTTATAGAAATTTGCTGCAAAAATACAAAATTGTTTTCGTTACGCAAAAAGATTGCGGAACGATGCTGTAACTTTGCACCAGAAATCAAGAAAAAGCGGTCTTTTATGCTAAAATTAAGGGTAAGTAGCTCAGTAGGTAGAGCACCGGACTGTTAATCCGTAGGTCGAGGGTTCGAGCCCCTCCTTTCCCGCAAAAAGTCCATGTAGCTCAATTGGCAGAGCAGCTGGCTGTTAACCAGCAGGTCGCGGGTTCGAATCCCTCCATGGACGCTAAACAAATAATAATATACAATGATGGAGAAACTGAGGATTTTTGCAAAGACCGTCGAAGAGGTTGCTCTCGCTCAAATTCATGCTATGAACGAGTGTGAGGCATATCGCGAGTGCAAGGTGCGTATCATGCCCGACTGCCATGCAGGCAGCAGTTGTACCATCGGCACGGTAATCAAGGTCGAGGGGCGCATCGTTCCCAACACCGTCGGAGTAGATATTGGCTGCGGTATGCTTGTGGCTGAGTTCGGACAGATTGAGCTGGACCTCCGGAAACTCGACGAGGTTGTGAACACATTCATCCCATCGGGCTTCAATATCCACGAAGCACCTGTGACAGAGTTTGAAGGTCTGAGTCAGTTGCGCTGTCTGAAAAGTATCGACCAAGAGAAGGCCTTGTGTGCCATCGGTACACTTGGAGGCGGCAACCATTTCATCGAGGCGAACAAGGACGAGGAGGGGAATGTGTATATCGTCATCCATTCTGGCAGCAGGAACTTGGGTGTCAAGGTCTGCGGTCACTATCAGCAGCTTGCCGTAAGGGAGCGCACAGACAACTCTGCAGTGGTAAGAGCCTTGATTGACAGGCTGAAGAGCGAGGGCCGAGCACGCGAGATCTCAGAGGAGCTTCAGAAAGTAGAGCGTCCAAAGGTTGTTCAAGAACTGGCCTGGATCTCCGGTGAGACACTTAACGACTATCTGCACGATATGACTATCACACAGCGGTATGCTCAGCTCAACCGCGAAACGATGCTCCGCATCATCTGTCAGTCAATGGGCATTACGCCTTGCAACGTCTTCCAGACCATTCACAACTACATCGACATCAGTGAGACAGATGTGATTCTTCGCAAGGGAGCCGTGTCTGCCAAGAGAGGAGAGCGGCTGATTATTCCGATGAATATGCGCGACGGATCGCTTATCTGCGAGGGGAAGGGTAATGCCGACTGGCTATATTCTGCACCTCATGGAGCAGGTCGCCTGATGAGCCGTCACGATGCTAACCAGTCCATTACGCTGGAGCAGTTCCAGACATCAATGAAAGGCATCTTCTCAACGTCCATCTGTAAGGAAACCATCGACGAAAGTCCAATGGCCTACAAGCCAATGCAGGAAATCATCGAATGCGTTCAGCCCACAGTAGCAATCCAGAAGATTATCAAGCCTATCTATAACTTCAAGGCAAAGGGTTGACA
>CACXXD010000012.1 GCA_902771445.1 uncultured Prevotellaceae bacterium | reverse complement strand
TGGAATGGGTAAGTCGGAATATGGACGCAAAGGATAAAGTAAGTGCCTATATGTCTGCCCATCGTCGTGACGAGGACATCAGCGAAATAAAGACCTATTTCAACACCGTGATAGATTGGGTGGATAGCAAGTTTGATGATGTCTATGACGAAATGCAAGGCTTGAACTGGGGCGAACTCTACGAGCGTTTCCATTCGCTACCATTGAACCATACGGAACTGTCGCAAAAAGTGCGTGAGTTGATGCATGACGATTTTGTTGGGAATCGCCGAGGCGTGTTTGAGTATGTGCTTGGTGACTGTCAAGATACAAAGCTCTTGAATGTCCGTTTGTTCGACAAGCCAACCATGCGTAAAGTGTATCAGCAACAGACTGACAAGGCAAAGGCAGAAGGCGTGAGTAACTGCCCCTACTGTGCCATCGGTCATGACCAGAATGCTCGCCGCATCTGGAAACTGGAAGAAATGGATGCCGACCATGTAACCGCATGGAGCAAGGGCGGCAGCACAGATATAGAAAACTGCCAAATGTTGTGCAAGACACATAACAGGGCAAAAGGGAATAGATGAATATGGTGAATAAATCTTTAAGAAAGACAACACAGTTAGAACGTGCTTGTCAACTACTGGTAAAACTAGTAATTGATCCCAACCCAGTGGCTTTAATAGTAAATAGTTTTTTTGACTCATTAAATACATTCCAAATGAACAATATAATAGATTTCGTGAACGATTTGCATGAAAGAGTTAATCGTTTAGAAGAGGGATCTACTATAAAGTTTCAAATTGACGAGTTTACATTTAAAGAGGAAGTTTTACCAATTCTCCAGAAAGTCAAAGATGAAATTAAGACAAATAAAAGAAAATTATATGCGACTTTCTTGGCAGCAAGTATCCACCCCAGTAGTTTAAATTGTAGTAACAAGCAGATTTATTTAAACTATATTGAACAGTTAGATTATTTGAGCATATACATTCTTAATCATGCAGAGCACGAATGTCACGAGAAGAAAATTGCAGAAATAATAGGAAACAAATTTAGCGAGGAAGATATAATAGTACACCTTTCACAATTATATTCCTTAGGTTTGTTAGACAAAATTAGTGCAGTGGAATATGAAAAAAGTCATAAGAGGTTCGGAAATATCAAACTTCGACATCCTGAAGGAGTTTTTTTATATAAAAGGAATATTACTGGAAATAATTTCCTCCATTTTATTACCAAAGGTTTATCATAGATTGAATAAGTATGAAGAAGTATAATCGCATCATGTTAGGCCGTGCTGGTCGTTTCGCCAAGATGTGCCGTGAAGAAGGATATATCGGAGCGAACTTTGATATAAAGAAAGACCTTTCAGGTTCACTTCCTGAAAACTGGCGGCAGTTCAATGAAGAAACTATTCCGCTTTGGCTTGAAAACAATCCAGGCAAAAGCAATACGGCTGCAGGTGTAGCCTGTGGTTTCTTGTGGACGATAGCGAAAGGGTTGCAGATTGGCGATGTCGTATTGTGTCCGTCGGGCGAAGGCACTTATTATGTCGGCACAATAGCAGGCGATTATTACTATGTCCCAAATACCGACCTTCCACATCGTCGCAAAGTGGAATGGAAAGAAAAGGTTATTCCACGCAAGAGTATGTCGCAGAAACTGAAAAACTCAACAGGTTCAATAGGTACTTGTTGCGACATTACTCGCTATGAAGAAGAAATTGAATCACTGATTAATGGCTCTGTAGCAGTGGTGACAATTGAAAAGAAACAGGAACCAGAGCCAGCAAAGAGTTTTGACGAGCGGTCACTTCATAAATTGTTCTGTAGTTATCTTCGCATTCGCAGCATTTATGCAAAAACCATCTTCCATGAGAAATCATCATCAAGGGTAGACTCTGCACAGAAGTGGGTGCATCCCGATATTGTTGGCGTACAGTTTGAGGAATTCAAGAACGATGCCACATTGTCATTACTTAAAGCCACAGAGCCAAAAGAAACTGTACATCTGTATTCCTACGAACTGAAAAGGAAAATAGAATCAGATTATCAGTTGAAACAATACTATTTCCAAGCTCTATCTAATTCCAACTGGGCAAACTTCGGCTATCTGGTTGCCTTTGAAATTAACGACGGACTTGACGAGGAAATGGAGCGACTGAATAATGCTTATGGCATAGGTATCATACAAATGCAAGATGGCAATTGGACAATTCTTTATCCTGCACGTGAAAAAGCTCTTGACTATAACACAATAGAGAAGTTGAACAACCTGAACCGTGATTTCTGCACCTTCATTGACAAAATCTCGAAAGTGCTTAATGCCCCAGAGAAGTATATCAAGGAAGCTAAAGACTCTTTTGAATCTACTTGCGACAAAATCTTTGAATCGGACGAAGAACAGGAGAGATATTGCAAGGAACATAATATACCTTTCTAAAAGAATCGACAATGGAGATTAAGGACTTTATAAAAGAAGCTCTACTTCAAATTGTGGATGGTGTAACATCTGCTAATAATGAGTTGAAATCCAAAGGCGCTTATATTCCTACGACCAATGTGGCTGGTGAAGGCGTTCTTTTTTCCGTTTTGGAAGATAAAAAGGGAACGAAGAACCATGTCAAAGTGGAGTTTGATATTGCAGTAGCTCTAACGCAAGAGGAATCGACAAAAATAGAAGGTTCCATAAAAACTTCCGGCGAAGGCAAACTAAACATCGTGCCTTTACTTTCAAGTTCCAAAGGGACAATCCGATGAAACAGGAAATCATGGCGGCGCTGACAGCTGCATAAGGCATATTTCTCTCACACTTTATCCTGTCAAGACAAGGCTTTGCAGAGCAGCAAGGCCTCCGCTATGGGAGTAATTGGGAAATTTGCTGCTTTTGCTGTCATGGAAGCCTGCTGAGAGGGTGAAACGGGACAGAATGGAGTGCGATTCTGAAAGATATGGGGATTACATCTGCAAGTTTTGCCGACAAAACAAGCAGAGGCTGTGGAATAGTGATGGGCTATGAATAATTCAGGCTAAGGACTTCGGCATTGGCTAAAGAACGGCTACAAAATTACGATTTTTTTAGCAATTTAACCTCGTTTTGAAAGAAAAACTTCGAAAAAGTTGCATAATTCGTGAAAATGCATTATATTTGCTGCAGAAAACATGAATATTCTCGGATAGACAGTCCGAATCAAACGATAACAGAACCCGTCGGCATCCCGTAGAACTGCTGGCGGGTCACCTTTTATAGAACTATATTCTGCAAAGGAACTATCAAGTTGGTTAGAGGCAATATCCGTTCTGCGAAACATCATCGCCCATCATTCGCGTCTTTGGAACAGGAGCCTTGCCAAGCAGCCCATGAACATCAAGGGGTATCGTGACATTTGTTTTTCACTTCAGGGAATATTCGTTGTATGTATCTCATTGACAAGTCATCTTCTACTCGCATTAAGGAGGTGAAGGATGCTCCTAAGTCTCTGTTGCAGATGCTGAGCCAATCGGAAATCTATGATGCTAACGGCAAGCGTCTCCCATCTGTTCAGCAGGGTCTGAACATTGTCAAGTCGGATGACGGTAGTGTGCGGAAAGTCATGGTGAAATAGTTAATAAAGAAGAGAATTATGATTAGCCCTCTCATAGCAGAGCTAATCATAATTCTCAATTCTCAACTCTCAATTCTCAATTCACTTGATTTCTTTCAGCAGGCGGTCGGCATGTCCCCATTTGTCCATCATGAAGAGGACGTAGCGGATGTCGACACCGATGCAACGGGCCAGTTGGGAATCGAAGAAGATGTCGCTGGAGAGCGAATCCCAGTTGCCGTCGAAGGCCAGACCGATGAGGCGGTTCTGTCCGTCGAACATGGGTGAACCGCTGTTGCCGCCCGTGATGTCGTTGGTGGTGAGGAAACACAGTTGCATCTCGCCCGTCTTCGGGTCGGCGTAGGGAGCAAAGTTGCTGGCACCCATCAGCTCCTTCATGACAGGCTCCACGCGATAGTCCTCGATCTTGTCGCCCTTCAGCATCTTCTTGTGCATGCTGGGAGCAGCCGTGTAGTAGCCGGAGTTCCAGCCGCCAATCTTATACTCGCGCACCTGTCCGTAGCTCAGACGCATGGTGAAGTTGGCATCGCTGTAGTGGGGCAGATCCTCCTCCATGCGCAGCTTGGCCGCACAGAGCACCCGCTCCTGATAGTCGATGGAGTCGCGCACCTTGGCGAACTGCTCTTTCAGGTCCGTGAACACCTTGTAGACTTCGCGCCCGTAGACGACACCCATGTCCTTGCCATACGACTTCTTCGCCTTGTAGAGCCGCTTGTTGTTCTTCATCAGCTTCGACTTCTTGTAGAGCTTCTCAACGAAACGCTCGTAGCTGCCGCCGAACTCCGTGTCGATGGTCTGATAGAAGGCAGGCAGATAGCGCGTGTCGGTCACGTGCTCGCGATAGTTCTTCAGCATGGCCACGAGGATGTCCTTGTCGGTAGCCAGGTCGAAGGTCTCGCGGTTGTCCTCAAACTCCACGTACCATCTCTCTTTCTTGTCCTTCTTCTCAGTGCGCTCCGCACGAAGCGCACGCACGGTCAGCTCCTCGTTGCGGGCGAACGACTCCATCCAGTTCATGTAGACCTTGCTCAGGTGCAGGCGCTGCTTGTAGAGCCGTGCCATCTGCTGAAAGTCGAGCTGACCCTTGAAGTGGCCCGTTGAGTCCATCCAAGCCTGCAACTGCTGTTCGAAGCGCTGTTTCTGCTGAATGAGTCCGATGGAATCGATACATTTGTTCATGCCGATGCTGTTTTTCCAGTAGTTGGAGCTGTGGGCATACTTAGAGTCGTACTTGATGCGCACGGCCTCGGAGGCATCCATGTGACGCTTCATCACCTCCTGCTTCACGCCGCGCACCTGTGCACGGATGGCATTCTCGGCATAGCGCTCCTCTATGCCGTAGCTGGAGAGGTAGCGGCTGGTGCTGCCCGGATAGCCCATCGTCATCGAGAACGAGCCCTCCTGATAGCCGTCCATCGACACGCGAGCCCAGTGCTGCGGGTGGTAAGGCACGTTGTCCTTGGAGTAGTCGGCAGGGCCGTTGGTCTTCGGGTCGGCATAGATGCGGAACACCGAGAAGTCGCACGTCTGTCGGGGCCACATCCAGTTGTCGGTCTCGCCGCCGAACTTGCCCATCGACTTGGGGATGGCAAACACCAGACGCAGGTCGCGGAAGTCGCGGTAGGTCGTGGCATAGTAGCGGTTGCCCTCATAGAAAGGCTTCAGCTCCAGCCGCAACGTGGAGTCCTTCGCCTTCACGTCCTTCGACCAGGCATTCTCCAGCGAGTCGAGCAGTTCGCCGCGCCGTTTGCCCGTCATCTTCTCGATGCCCATCGCCATGATCTGTTCGGTGACGTCCTTCTGTTCCACCATGAACGAGACGAACATGTCCTTGTTGGGCAGTTCCTCCTCGAAGGTCTTGGCGTAGAAGCCATTGAGCATGTAGTCGTGCTCCACGGTGGAGTGGCTGCGAATGGCCTCGAAGCCGCAGTGGTGGTTGGTGAAGACAAGACCGTCGGGCGATACCACCACGCCCGAGCAATAGCCCGAGAAGTTGACCACCGACTTCATGATGGCATCGTCGGCCTGATAGAGTTTCTCGTAGGGCAGTTGGTAGCCCTCCGTTTTCATGGTCTCGTAGACAGCCTGCGGCAGGTTGTAGAGTGTCCACATGCCCTCGTCGGCAGACATCGTCTGCGTGGCAGCGAGGGTCAGAAGAGAAATAATTAGTTTTTTCATTTGACAATATTATAATGTTATATGATGGAAGTCATATCTGTAACTCAGATTATTCATGAATGAAGAAAAAAGTGCTGCAAAGTTAATGAAAAGTTCTGAGATACAGACAGTAATTGCATAAACAATGACATTTTTAGTAAAAAAGTACTAAAGATGATTTGTATATAAATGATTATGGTTTTCTTTTTGTATTTTTGCAACCGAAAAGATTATTTATGCATAAACTATTATTTTCGATGAAGAAATCATTATTACTTTCGTTGCTCGCCCTGGCATTCAATACCGCATGGGCAGGTCCCGTCTCGCGTGATGCCGCGCTCCGACAGGCTGAGCAATTCCTGAACAAACAGCATGCCACGGCCGGTGGTGCCAGGCTGCGACTGGCCCCTCAGCCGAAGGCTCTGCGCGAAGCATCGACCGAACAGCAGCACTACTATGTGTTCAATGTGGGCGAGGACGACGGCTTCGTCATGGTGAGCGGCGACGACCGCACGCCTGCCATCATCGGCTACTCTACGCAAGGCAGCTTCGACTACGACCAGCTGCCCGACAACGTCCGCTATTGGTTCGACGAATACGACAGGCAGATTGCCCATCTCGACAAGGTGCCTGCCGCCCGCGTGTCGAGCATTGAGCGTGCACGCATCGCACCGATGCTGACCACCCTCTGGGGACAGAATTCGCCCTTCAACGACCAGTCGCCGATAGACACGCACACCAACCAGCGCTCGCTTGTGGGATGCATCGCCACGGCTGCGGCCCAGGTGATGAAATACCATAAGTATCCGGCCAAGACGGCGGCCACCATTCCTGCCTACCGCACTGAGACACTGCGCATGACGGTGCCAGCCATACAGCCCTTCGAAATTGAGTGGGACAAGATGATTGACTACTACACGGTCTTTTCCACCAGCGATCAGAAGGAGGCCGTGGCCAAGCTGACCAATGCCGTGGCCTGCGCCTCAAAGATGGACTTCACCAGCGAGGGCAGCGGAGCACAGAGCTCCGACCTCGTCTATGCACTCTACAAGTACTTTGACTACGACGAGAACATGGACTGGGCCGACCGTACGGAATATACGTTCGACGAGTGGAACGACCTGATCTATGCCGAACTCGCAGCCAATCGTCCTGTGCTCTACATGGGCTACTCGATAGGCGGCGGCCATGCGTTCGTCATCGATGGATACGACAAAAATGACATGTTCCACGTCAACTGGGGCTGGAACGGCATGCTGCAAGGCAGCTATTTCCTGCTGTCACTGCTGAACCCCGGCGACAACTCGGGCGCAGGTGCCAGTACCACCGACGACGGCTACAGCATCTTCCAGGAAGCCATTCTGGGCTTGCAGCCCTCCACTGGCGAGCGCATCCCATCGTGCATGCTGATCACCTCGCGAATCTATGCCAACAGAATGAGCAGCGGCGGCACCGCCAACGTGGTGCGCCAGTCCGACGGAACCTTCACGGCCAGCATCTACCTCAACGTCTACAACAGACATGTCAAGGAATATGAGGTGGAGAACGCACTGGGACTGTTCAACGAGCAGGGCGAGCTGGTCGACGTCTTCGTCGGCGAGAAAGTCACGTTGCTCTACAATTATCAGAAGAGCAGAACCTTCAACGTGCAGTTTGGCAAGAACCAGCCCGACGGCAACTACACCATCAAGGGCATCAACCGCGTGGTGGGCGACACCGACTGGCAGCTGAACAAGAACGCCGACACCCAGAAGATTGACGTGGTGCTGTCGGGCGGCACTGCCGCGCTCACATCGCCCTATCCCGACTATCAGGTGTCGTTCGAAGTAGTGACCGAAAAGCCCGTCAGGAACAAGGACTTTGACATCAGAGTGACCCTGCATAACCGCGGAACGCAACAGCACGATGCGCTCATCTTCGTGGTCGACGACGAACCTGTTTGTGGCGAGCACTTCGAAGTGGGCCACAACGAAACCATCACGAAGGACTTCTCGTTTGTACTGAAGCGATACGGCACTTACAAACTGGCAGTTGTCACCTCAGATGCATACTTCCGCTTCACTGAGCTGGGCGATACCACCATCGTCGTAGATGACCCAGAGTATTTCACGGCTGGCAACATCTATTATAGGATTACATCGTTCGACAATCAAACGGTCGAGGTGAGTAGCACGAATGTTCCAGCCGATCACTATGTGGGCGAAGTGGTGATACCTGCCACCGTTGAGAACAAAGGCACGACCTACAAGGTGGCCTTGATTGGCAACTCGGCTTTCCAGGGACAGAGCAAGATGACTTCGGTGCACATCGGTGAAAACGTGGAAAAAGTGAACACTCTGGCCTTCAAGAACTGCACGGCGCTGACAGATGTCAGCTTCGGCAACAGTATGACCATCTATAAGGACGCATTCGTGGGTTGCGACAACATCACCAATGTCTATGTAAAGGATGTGGCCGACTGGTGCCACACCACCTTCGTCAATCAGCTGAGCAACCCGCTCTACACTTCCAACAACTACACGCGTCATCTCTTCGTCAACGGCGAGGAAGTGAGCGGCAAGGTGGTGTTCCCCAGCGACGTGACCGCCACGGGCTTCCTGGCTTTCTACGATTGTGCAGGCATCACCGAGGTGGAACTGCCCGAGGGCTTGACACTCATCGACCGATTCACGTTTGCCGGTTGCCGCGGCCTGCGCAAGATCAATGTTCCGCAGACCGTGACGGAGCTGGGCCACTCGTCGTTCATCCGCTGTGAGAGTCTGAGCTACATCGACCTGCCCGCATCCCTGAAGACCATCAACAAGCTGTGCTTCTCGAAGTCGGGCCTGAAGAGCCTGCGTGTGCGTGCCGTCACGCCTCCTGCTTGCAAGGCCGACGACGTGTTCGATGCCGATGTCTATCAGAACAGCACGCTCTATGTACCCACAGGCTGCAAGGCTGTCTACGAGGCCGCTTCCACCTGGAAGAACTTCCAGCACATAGAGGAACTGGCCGACGACGAGCAGCCGGCAGGCATCAGCCAGACCACCGTGACCATGCCCGTTGAGACCCGCTACTTCGACCTGAGCGGCCAGCAGCGCCAGAACGGCCAGAAGAAGGGTGTGGTGCTGATGCAGCAGCGCCAGAGCGACGGCACCGTGGTGGTGAAGAAGGTGGTATACTAACACGCACAGCATGCAGCGCCGCATCATCCATGTCGACATGGATCAGTTCTTTGCTGCCGTCGAGCAGCGCGACCATCCGGAACTGCGCGGACTGCCTATTGCCGTGGGCCACGATGCACAGCGCGGTGTGGTGTCGACCGCCAGCTATGAGGCACGCCGCTTCGGCGTCCACTCGGCACAGTCCATACAGGTGGCCAAGCGCCTCTGTCCGCAGCTTGTCATCGTAGAGCCGCACTATCAGGCCTACAAGGCCGTTTCGATGCAGATTAACGAAATCATGCATGACTATACAGACCTCATCGAGCCGTTGTCGCTCGATGAGGCCTTTTTGGATGTAACCGAAAACAAGCGGGGCATGGCACTGGCCGTCGACATAGCCCGCGAAATCAAGCAGCGCATACTCGACACCACACAGCTCACCGCCTCGGCAGGGGTCAGCTACTGCAAGTTCCTGGCCAAGATTGCCAGCGACTGGCGCAAGCCCGACGGACTGACCGTGGTGCATCCCGACCGTGCACAAGAGTTCATCGACCAGCTGCACGTAGACCGCATCTGGGGCGTGGGCAAGAAGACGGCTGAGCACATGCACCGCATGGGCATCTTCACAGGGGCCGACCTGCGCCGTTGCTCGCAGTCGCATCTGGTGCATGAGTTCGGCAAGATGGGGCGCGTGTTCTACGACTTTGCGCGGGGCATCGACGAGCGTCCCGTCATAGCCCACTGGGAGCGCAAGTCGGTCAGTTGCGAACAGACGTTTGCCACTGACATATTCCAGCCGTCGGCCATCACCATCGAGCTCTACCATACCGTGCTCGAGCTGTTGCGCCGACTGGAGAAGAGCGGGTTCGAGGGCCGCACTCTCACGCTGAAGGTGAAGTTCGCCGACTTCCGACAGATCACGCGCAGTACGACGGCCAGCAAGGTGTTGCGCACGAAAGAGGACATTCTGCCGCTGGCCAAACAACTCATGCATGGTGTGGCCGTCAGTCACGACCATCCCGTCCGCCTCTTGGGGCTGGGCATCAGCCATTCGGCTGCCGACATGCTGGAGGAAGAGTCTCAGCCGACTGCAGAGGAATGGACCGAGCTGGAGCTGCCGTTCGAGCCTTGGCCGGACGAATAGAGGAATTTTACGATTTTACTATTTACTTTATAGACAATTGAGAAAGTTGGGTGATTTATATACAGTTTAGATATTTTTGCTTAACTTTGCACCCGATTATGAAACAGATACTGCTCATCAACGATGTCGTGGGCTATAGCCATGTAGGCATGGTGGCCATGCTGCCCATCCTCACTTATCTGGGGCATCCCACCTATAACCTTCCGACAGCACTTGTTTCGAACACGCTCGACTACGGGAAGTTCAATGTTCTGGAAACGACCGACTACATGCGCGGCACCATCCCTTTGTGGAAACAGCTCGGCTTCCGCTTCGATGCCATCTGCACAGGACTGATGTTCAGCGAGGAACAGGCACGACTGGTGTCGGCCTACTGTGCTGAACAGAGCAAGGAAGGCACCACCATCTTTGTAGACCCCATCATGGGCGATGCCGGGCGACTGTACAACGGCATGACCGACCGTCAGGTGCAGCTCATGCGCGAGATGGTGAGCGTGGCCGACCTCATCTTCCCCAACTACACCGAGGCTTGCTATCTGACCAACACACCCTATCGCGAAGAGGGACTGACGTGGGCCGAAGCTTGCACCATGCTCGACCGTCTGACGCAGTTAGGCGCCAAGTCGGTGCTTATCACCAGTGCACGGGTCGACGGCAGCAACTGCGTGGTGGGTCGTCGCAGCAGCGTGCCTCTGGCGGGATTTACGCAGCACATAGAAGACGGCCCCTATTTTCGACTCGACTACGAAGAGATTCCAGTGCTGTTTCATGGCACGGGCGACATCTTCTCGGCTGTGCTCATCGGGCATCTGATGAAGGGCGAACCGCTCAAGGAGAGCACCCAGACGGCCATGACCGTGGTGAGCCGGCTCATTGAGCGCAACCGCGACCTCCCCGACAAATGCCGCGGCATTCCTATTGAACAATGTTTAGACCTGTTGTGAACAACTGACTCCCATGACTCTTGGAAACATAGAACTTGGCAATCGTCCCGTCTTCCTGGCACCGATGGAAGACGTGACTGATATTGGTTTTCGCCGTTTGTGCAAACGCTTTGGTGCCTCGATGGTCTACACCGAGTTTGTGTCTGCCGAAGCCTTGGTGCGCGACGTGAAGACCACCGTGCGCAAATTGCAGATCAGCGACGACGAGCGGCCTGTGGGCATTCAGATCTACGGGCGCGATGTCGACGCGATGGTCGAGGCAGCTCAGATTGTAGAACAGGCCGGCCCCGACCTGATTGACCTGAACTTCGGCTGTCCGGTGAAGAAGGTGGCGGGCAAGGGTGCCGGGGCAGGCATGTTGCAGAACATCCCTAAGATGCTGGAGATCACCCGAAAGGTGGTCGATGCAGTGAAGCTGCCCGTGACGGCGAAGACCCGACTGGGCTGGAACCACGACCAGCTCATCATCACCACCCTGGCCGAACAGCTGCAAGACTGCGGCATCAAGGCACTGACCATCCACGGACGCACACGCAGTCAGATGTACACAGGCGAAGCCGACTGGACGCTCATCGGCGAGGTGAAGCGCAATCCGCGCATCACCATCCCCATCATTGGCAACGGCGACATCACCAATGCCGAACAGGCACGCATGGCTTTCGAACGCTATGGCGTCGATGCAATCATGGTGGGCAGGGCCACCTTCGGCAGACCGTGGATCTTCAAGGAAATCAGGGATGAACTCGACGGAGTGGACTCTGTTTCGCCCATGACCTTCAATCAGAAGCTCGACATCCTGCTTGAACAACTGCGCATCAACGTCGACATGATCGATGAGCAGCGCGGCATCCTGCACACGCGCCGTCATCTGGCCGCCACGCCTATCTTCAAGTCCATCCCCAACTTCCGCCAGACTCGCATCGCCATGTTGCGAGCCACGACCGTCAGGGAACTGACGGAGATTCTCGAACAGACACGCACGCTGTTGGGGGGAGAGTGATAGCCCTTATACCATCCCTTTCTTTACTATTTTTCCGAGCTTGCTCAGCTTCGGCATCTTCGACATGGTGGAGCGCACGGGCTGCACGTCGTAGAGCAGCATGAGCAGCAACACGAAGGTGCCTATCAGGCAGAGACTGCCGTACATCTCCTTGACTGCCACCAGCAACACGCTCTGGAAGTCGCTGTGTATGCCACGGTTCAGCGTGTCGGCAATCTGCGTGCGCAGGCCGTGACTGTAGTAGCCGGAGCACAAGCTCTCTGCCACACCGTTGCGGATGAAGCCGCTCGCGGTGAGCGCATGGAAGAAGACGGGGAACTCGATGAGATCCTTCAGGTAGAGTGTCATCGTGGCAAAGAAGATGGCATAGCCGAAGGTGCGCAACACCGTGGGCAGATAGAGCCGCTCGATGTTCAGCGGCAGCACATAGAGCACACTGCTGTAACTTTATGTCAACATTAATTAACGTATATTAGTGGATAGTTAACACGGCGTGGAGAGGGCTTTTTGTAATCAAAGCCAAATCAAAGTGGGTTTAAAGTCAAATCAAACTGAGATATGACTTTAATCACGACGTGATTTGACTTGAAACTCAGTTTGATTTGGCTTTAAACCCAACTTGATTTATATATAGACAAGCGAAGTTGATTATCTGAAGTATTTTCCCACGACGGGCAGATTGCTCAGCGGGAAGTCCTTGCGCACCACCACTGCCACGAAGACCGCGATGAGCAACGTGTTGACTGTCAGCGACATCCATTGCGGCAGCAGCGGACGGGCATAGGTCATGACCACGAAGAAAACGGCGGTCAGGACGGCATAGAAAGCGATGTTGCCCAGAGGATAGCGGATGGGGTGGTAGTGCTGCCCTACGACGTAGCTGAGCGTCATGCTCACGGCATAGCCCGCAAAGCCTGCCCATGCACAGGCCATGTAGCCGTATTGCGGCACGAAGATGACGTTGATGGCGACGAGCACGGCACAGCCGGTGGCTGAGAAGACGGCACCCCAGATGGTCTTGTCCTCCAGTTTGTACCAGAACGAGAGGTTGAAGTAGACACCCATCATGATCTCGGCAGTCATGACGATAGGCACCACGCGCAGGCCCTCCCAGTAGTCGGAGGCGATGACGTAGCGCAGCAGGTCGAGCCAGCCTACCACACAGAGGAAGGCCAGCAGGGTGAAGATGAGGAAGTACTTCATGGCCTTGGCCTGCACCTCGTCGTTGTCCTTGTCCTTCGTCTTGCCGAAGACGAACGGCTCGTAGGCATAGCGGAAGGCCTGCGTGATCATGGCCATGACCATTGCAATCTTCGATGCTGCACCATAGATGCCCAGCTGGGTGTGCATGTCGCTGCCCTGATAGATGAAGGGGAACAGAATCTTGTCGGCCACCTGGTTCAGTATGCCCGCCAGTCCGAGGATGACGATAGGCCACGAGTAGGCCAGCATGCGGCGCATGAGGGCGGGGTCGAAGCCATTGCGCACCTGCATCATCTCCGGCAAGAGGCACAGCGTGACGACCGACGAGCACACCAGGTTGATGTAGAAGGCGTAGGCAGGGTCGTGGCCATCGAGCAGAAGGTAGTAGACGCAGTTGAGTGCAATGTTGAGCATGATGTTGAGCAGCTGGAGCGAGGCAAAGCGAATGGCCCGCTTCTGCTGTCGCAGAAAGGTGAATGGTATGGCACGGACGGCATCGAAGGCCACGGTGAGCGCCATGACCCACACATACTGCCGGTGGTCGGCATAGCCCAGGAAGCTGCTGATGGGCGTGAGGAACAGCAGCACCAGCAGCACGAAGAGCGACGACATCGAGGTGATGGCTATCACCGCGGTGGAGAAGACGCGCTCTGACCGCTCGCCCTCCTTGTTGACAAAGCGGAAGAAGGTGGTCTCCATGCCGAAGGTGAGCAGGATGAGCAACAAAGCCGTGATGGCATACATGTTGGTGATGACGCCATAGGCGCCGCTCTCGGCGGACATCTTGGCCGTGTAGATGGGAACGAGCAGCCAGTTCAGAAAACGTCCGATAATGCTTGAGAGTCCGTAGATGGCCGTGTCTTTGGCCAGTGATTTGAGATTAGACATCGGGAAGATAGAAGATTGAAAATTGAAAATTATTTTTGCTATTGCCGTCTGAACAGATGGCGAAGGGAAAGCCAGAACAAATTTCTTGAGTTACTCATATCACAAAATCAATTTCCGAAGAACATATAGCAGACGGCGATGGCGGCAATGATGCCGGCAAGGTCGGCCAGAAGTCCGCAAGTTACGGCATGACGCGTGTAGCGGATGCCCACAGAACCGAAGTAGACGGCGAGTATATAGAAAGTGGTGTCGGTGCTGCCCTGAAACACACAGCTGAGTCGGCCCACGAACGAGTCGGCTCCGTAGGTGGTCATGGCGTCGACCATCATGCCGCGTGCGCCACTGCCCGACAGAGGCTTCATCAGCGCAGTGGGCAAGGCACCCACAAACTCGGCGTTGATGCCGCAACCTTCTATCGCATAGCGTATGCCCCGGATCAGCATGTCCATTGCCCCCGAAGCACGGAAGACACCGATGCCTACGAGGATGGCCACGAGATAGGGAATGATGCGCACGGCAGTATTGAAGCCGTCCTTTGCCCCTTCGATGAAGGCATCGTAGACGTTGACCTTCTTCATCACTCCGGCGAGGATGAATCCCGTGATGATGGTCATGAGCAGTATGTTGGCCACGGTCGTACTGACGCGGTCCATCATGACGGAGTCGAGCTGTTGGAAGCCCCAGATGATGCCCGCCACCAGCAGACAGGCACCGCCCAGCGTGAGCAGCAGTGTGCGGTTGAGCAGGTTGATGCGCTGAAAGAGCGATGTGATGATGATGCCGGTGATGGTCGAGAAGAACGTGGCCAGCAGGATGGGAATGAAGATGTCGGTGGGCTGCGCGGCATTCATCTGTGCGCGGTAGACCAGGATGGAGACCGGGATGAGTGTCAGTCCGCTGGTGTTCAGCACGAGAAACATGATCATCGGATTGGAGGCCGTGAGCCGCAGCTGGTCCTTTTCGGCCTGTTTCGCCGTCGGCAGCTGGTCGATGCGCTCGTTGTTCAGGTCCTTCAGTTGTTCCATCACCTTCAGTCCGAGCGGTGTGGCCGCATTGTCCAGTCCCAGCATGTTGGCTGCAATGTTCATGAAGATGGAACCCATGACGGGGTGACCCTTGGGAATGTCGGGAAACAAACGGACGAAGACCGGACTGAGCAGGCGTGCCAGCCAGTCGATGAGGCCGCTCTTCTCGCCAATTTTCATGATGCCCAGCCAGAGTGCCAGCACGCCCGTGAGCCCCAGGGAGATTTCGAATGCGGTCTTCGACGAGCTGAACGTGGAGTTCATCATGGCCGGGAAGACTTCGAAATTGCCCATGAACACCAGTTGGACGAGTGCAACGACAAAAGCAATCAGGAAGAAAGCAATCCAAATGTAATTAAGTACCATAGTGCCTGCAAAGTTACGATTAACGACCGAAAAAAAGCAAATCAGTCTGTCACCATAATGTTAAATAACACAAATTTTAACACAACTGTGTGTAAATCAATATCTCAACGGACGGCAATCGCTGTTTTTTTTGTAACTTCGCAACCGAAAACCAAGTTATTTTCAAATTCTGTCTAATGATGAAATGCGAAACAAGTAGTTTCATTTTCTTGTTATGCGGCATGCTCTGTCTGACCAGCTGCAGCACCAACATGTTCGACCCCGAAGTTTATGAGAAAGTAATTGTCGAGTCGTTTCCTATAGATAACATCGACGAGCACCACACGTGGAACCTGACGAAGAGCTACAAGACCGTGGTAACGCCCAATCCGGCCACATCCGACGGCATCAAGATCGTGCGTATCCTCAGCGGCAATCCTTACAAAGAGACCAACGTGGAGATCCTGGCCGAGGACACGGTGGTCAAACAAGGCGAACCCGTCATGCTCTTCTACCATGCCCCGGAGTACAGGACCAGCTTCTATGCCAACATCGTCACCGTCAAGGGACAGGACATCCTGAAGGCATTCACCAGCGATGAGAGCAGCATTGACTTTGCCCAAGGTGCTGAGGTTGGCCAAGGCAAAATCAATCCCATGACCTACCAGACCTATACCTATCTGTATGAAGACGACTATCCGAAGCCGGGCGACTGGGACTTCAACGACCTGGTGCTGCGCATACAGAAGTTGCCGGGCCTGCAGAAGAACAGCATCCGTCTGCGCGTCACGCTGGCTGCCGTGGGTACGAAGAAGCAGATGGCCGCCGCCATCCGCCTGATTGGCTACAATTACGACGACATCGAGTCGGTGACCATCGAGGAGGGACGCACGTTCGACGGCTCTTTCGACCAGCGACGCGTCTTCATCGAAGATGCCGACTTGCTGCTGCGCGGGCGCAACAACGAGGCTGTGATCAACCTGTTTGAAGATGCCCACTATGCCCTCTCGCCACGTCTCAACTCTCAAGACCGCGGTGGCGGCACCGTCCGCATGTTCTACAACACCTCTCGCAACCCCGACGGCACCAACTCGCTGCAGATTGCGCCTAAGTCGCTCACCTACGTGATCAAGTTCCGCAATCCCCGCATCCTGCAAAACTTCACCCTTGAGACACTCGACCCCTTTGCTATGGAGGACTTCAACTCCGGCAAATGGGAAGTTCATCTGGGGCCGTACAAAGAGGCACAGGTGATGTACGACTTGGGCGACAACGAGACGGCTTCCATCAACAGGATGGTGTGGGCGCTGAAGATTCCAAGCGGTGACTTCAAGTATCCCATCGAAAAACAAAGTCTGGGACTATATAAGAATGGTGTGCTGACTGGAGCCTACATGATGATGGATCACTCCTACGGCCAGTGGATAGCCGACCATACCTCCAGCATAGACTGGTTCCTCTATCCAACTGTTGGACTGGTCTATTAAGATGAATGGGTATTTGCATGACAGTTAACATGAATGAAAGTTACAGACCCCACCTCTAAAACTAATTTTCCCGACATAACTAAACCAATAGCATGAATATGAAAAAACTGTTTCTCTCCCTGTTGACACTGATCAGCATTGGTGCAACAGCACAGCGCCCTGCCACGGCAGTAGGCACGACCAAGAACCCCATTCTGCCAGAGATGCATGCCGACCCGGAGGTGCTGGCCGACGGCGGACGTTACTACATCTATTCCACCACCGACGGTGCGCCGGGCTGGGGTGGCTATTACTTCACCTGCTATTCGTCGAAGGATCTGAAGCAGTGGCGCTACGAAGGCATCATACTCGATGTGCTGAAGGACACGCAGTGGGCTCGCAACAAAGGCAATGCCTGGGCTCCGGCCATCGAGAAGAAGAACGGCAAGTTCTATTTCTACTTCAGTGCCGACCAGGGCGAGCGCAAGGCTATCGGCGTGGCCGTGAGCGACAGTCCCACGGGGCCGTTCAAGGACTTTGGCCGTCCCATCGTCGACCAGCGCCCCAAAGGACAGAAGAACGGTCAGCAGATTGATGTCGACGTGTTTACCGACGAGGACGGCCAGAGCTATCTCTACTGGGGCAACGGCTACATGGCCGGAGCAAAGCTGAACGACGACATGACCTCTATCGACACGACCACCATCGTGCTGATGACCCCAAGAGGCGGTTCGCTGAAGGACTATGCCTATCGCGAGGCACCATACGTGTTCAAGCGCAACGGCATCTACTACTTCCTGTGGAGTGTCGACGATACGGGTTCGCCCAACTACCACGTGGCCTACGGCACGTCGAAGTCGCCCCTCGGCCCTATCGAAGTGGCCAAAGACCCCATCATCCTGCAGCAGCGTCCCGACCAGAAAATCTACGGAACGGCCCACAACTCGGTGCTCCAGATTCCCGGAAAGGACAAGTGGTACATCGTCTATCATCGCATCAACCCTGCCTATCTCGACAAGAAAGACGGCCCCGGCTTCCATCGCGAAGTGTGCATCGACCCGATGGAGTTTGAGAAGGACGGAAGAATCAAGCCGGTGACACCGACGAACTGATTGCCGGGAGTGAATGAGATTTGTTGGGACTGACTGGGATTGGTTGGACTGACAGAGAAAACAAAAAAGGGAGCCGTGTTGGCTCCCTTTTTTCGTTAGTCGTAGACCTTTACTTCCCGCTGCTTGCGCAGCACGGCGAGGGCATTGAGAGCCAGGGCCTCCATCTCGTCTTCGCCGGGGAAACAATAGACGGGGGCGAGGAACTCGATGCGCTGGCGCAAACGACTGATGATGTATTCGGAACGGGCCAGACCGCCTGTGAGCAGGATGGCATCGACCTTGCCGAAGAGCACCGCACCCAGTCCGCAGATGTTCTTCGCCACATGATAGATCATGGCATTCAGGATCAGCTCGGCCCGCGTGTCGCCATCCTCGATGCGGCGCAGAATCTCGCGCACGTCGGCTGTACCCAGATGCGCGTTCAGTCCGGCCTTGCCTGCAATGCGTTTCAGCAACTGTTTCTCGTTATATTTTCCGCTGAAGCAGAGACGGATGAGGTCGACCGCAGGCAGACTGCCGGCTCTTTCGGGCGAGAACGGCCCTTCGCCGTCCAGCGCATTGTTGGCATCGACGGCCTTGCCGTGGTCGTGAGCCGCCACGCTGATGCCGCCGCCCATGTGGCAGATGATGAGGTTCAGGTCTTCATACCGCTTGCCTATTCCGCTGGCATAGCGACGGGCGATGGCACGCTGGTTGAGTGCGTGCCAGATGCAGATGCGCCCCATGAGCGGCGAACCGCTGATGCGGGCATAGTCGTTCAGCTCGTCGACCACGCCGGGATCGGCAATGAACGACCGACAGCCCGGAATGGTGCTGGCAATGTCGTGGGCAATGAGGCACCCCAGGTTGCAGGCATGGTTGTGCATGGCTATGCCGCTGTAGGTATCGTCGAGCATGGCCTGATTGATTTCATACACACCGCCCTCAATCGGCTTTACCAGTCCGCCGCGCCCTATGACGGCATCGAACTCAAGTGGCACACCCACGCGCTCCAGCTCGTCGAGCACCAGTTGCTTGCGGTATTCGTGCTGTTCAATCACGTCGTCGAACTGCGACAGCTCTTCCTGTGTGTGCGATATGTTTCTGAGCACCAGCGGCTTCTCGTCCTCGTAGACCGCCATCTTGGTCGAGGTTGAGCCGGGATTAATGACAAGTATCAGCATAGATTTTTAGAGAGCGGCCAGTGCCAATGAGTAGAACTTATTTTCAGGACTGTCGCCACGCGATGGTAGCACCACAGGCACCTGCGGTCCGCTCAGAATGCCAGCCGTCTGTGCCTGACAGAAGCAAGTGATGGTCTTGTAGAACACGTTGCCGGCCTGAATGTCGGGGAAGATGATGGCGTCGGCATGTCCTTCGAGCGGCGATTCGATGCCCTTCTTGTGCAGGGCGGCAGGCGAGAAGCACGTCTTCAGGTCGAGCGGCCCGTCGACGATGCATCGCCCGAACTCGCCGGCCACGGCCTTCTCTATCAGTTGCTTGTACTCCACGGTGAAGGGGAAGTGCTTCTCGTTCACCTTCTCCGTGCAGTTGATGAGTCCCACGCGAGGCTCCTCGACACCCATCGAGCGAGCCAGTTGCAGCACATAGCGCAGCTGCTGTTCGCGCTGTTCGGCAGTGGGATGCGGAATGACGGCCACGTCGGTACAGTAGATGAGCTTGTCGTAGCCCGCAATCTGTGCGCACGTCAGGTGGGTCAGCACGTTGCCCTTCGGCAGGATGCCCGTCTCCTTGTTCAGCACCGCCCGCAGCAGATTGTCGGTGTTCACCAGTCCCTTCATCACAATGTCGGCCTTGCCCTCGCGAGCCATAGCCACCGCCTTGGCGGCAGCCTCGTCGGGGTCGGCAGTCTCTACATACGACACCCTTTCGGCATAGTCGCTGAAGCGCGTCCCTATTTTCTCGGTGTCGCCCACGAGGATGGCCTCGATGAAGCCGGCCTTCAGTGCGTTTTCAACAGCCCCCTGCGTCGATTCGTCGTAGGGACACACCACAGCCACGCGGCGCATGCCTTCGCGCTGTCTCAGATGTTCAATCAGTTCGTCAAAGTTGCGTATTGTTTCCATTGCGTTGATATTGTAGATTTTGTTTTCAGTCAGGTTGCAAAGATACTAAATACTTTTCAAATAGCTATAAATTATAAAATTTTAGCTATAATTTAATACAGATTATTGGTCGTTTCGGTTTTTCTGTTTATCTTTGCAACCGTAATCGTGGTTCGATGACCGATTAAAATGGGAACTGGGGTGCAACTCCCCGACTGTCCCGCAGCTGTAAGTTGTCCTTTTCTGCGGCACAAGCAACAAAGTCACTGAGATTTTCGGGAAGACGCTTGGGCCGGGCAACAAGTCAGAAGACCTGCCGCGATCGAAGATTCTCCTGTGCGCCTCTGGGGTTAGGGCGCAGGAGCCGTAAGCAAAAAGATAGGATAAGAAGAAGCATGACGAAACGCCTGCTCGTGGCACTATGGTGTGCAGCAGTCCCCGCCGTTGCGCTGTGGTCGCAACACGAAGGCACAAAGCCGACCGGTCGCATGGACTCGTTGCAGCATGTCAGTGAGGTGGTGGTCACGTCGAAACTCACGTTCCGCGAGGTCATTCCCTCGCAGCAGCTCAAGGAAGAGCAGCTACAGCGCCTGTCGGCCCACAGTGTGGCCGACGCCATGCGCTATTTCTCGGGCGTGCAGCTGAAGGACTACGGCGGTGTGGGCGGTGTGAAGACGGTCGACGTGCGCTCGATGGGTACCAACCACCTGGCCGTGAGCTACGACGGCATCGTGCTGGGCAACGCGCAGAACGGGCAGACCGACCTGGGACAGCTCTCGCTCGACAACATCGAGGAGGTGACCCTCTACAACGGTCAGAAGAGTGCCATCTTCCAGGCGGCCAGCGATTTCGCATCGGCTTCGTCGGTCTACATCCGAACGCGCATGCCGCGCTTTGAGGTGGGGCGACAGACCAACCTGAAGGTGCGAGCCAAGTATGGGGCGAGCGACCTCTTCCGTGCTTCGGTGCTCTGGGAGCAGCGGCTCTCTGCCGACGTCAGTCTGAGCACCAATGCCGAGGTGATGACGGCCAGCGGGCGCTACAAGTTCCGCTACCGAAGGAAGAACCTCGACGGCACCGTGGCTTGGGACACAACAGCCGTCAGGCAGAATGGCGACATTCACGCTGAGCGGGCCGAACTCAACCTGCACGGCATGCTCAATCAAGGGCAGTGGCAGCTGAAGGGCTACGTCTACAACTCCGACCGGGGCATTCCCGGGGCCATCGTCAACAACGTATGGAGCAGGGGCGAGCGCCAGCAAGACCTGAACACCTTCGGGCAGGCCTCATGGCAGAAGTCGATAGGCGAACGGTTCAGCACGCGCTGGCTGGCCAAGTATGGCTTCTATCGCACCCACTATGCCAACCGCGACACCACGGTGCTGCCCGTCGACAACATCTACCGTCAGCAGGAGCTATATCTTTCCACGGCCAACGTGGTCGAGATGCTGCCCGGCTGGAGTGCCTCGCTCAGCTACGACTTCAGGTGGAACAAGCTCGATGCCACGACCTATCGCTTTGCGCGTCCCACGCGGCGCACCCATACGCTCTCAGTGGCCACGGCCCTCGACCTTCATCGGCTGAAGGTGCAGGCCTCACTGGTGGGCATGCTCGTCAAAGACCACACACAACTGAACAACGAACGAAACACAGACAGTCAACTCACGCCCGCTCTGTTTGCCAACGTCTATCCTTTTAAGGGCAAGTGGCTGTCGCTAAGGGCATACGCGAAGCAAAGCTTTCGTATGCCCACTTTCAATGACCTTTACTACACCAATCTGGGCAATGCCCAGCTGCGTCCCGAACGAGCCACTCAGTTCGACGTGGGCCTGCTGGCCAATAAGCATTTCGGCCCCTCCGCTCACTTCTCTCTTCAGGCCGACCTCTATTATAACAAGGTGCACGACAAGATTATTGCCTATCCCAAGGGACAGCAGTTCCGCTGGACCATGCTCAACCTGGGCGAAGTGGACATTCGAGGCCTCGATGTGGTGGCTTCGGTGTCGGGACCGCTGTTGGGCAGCCGACGCGAACTCATCACTACCCTGCGAGCACAGTACACCTGTCAGCGTGCCATCGACGTCACCGACCGTCACAAGCCCTACTACCGCCATCAGATTCCCTACATACCGCACCATTCGGGCTCGCTCATCCTGGGGGCCGACTGGCGCGACCTGTCGCTCAACTACAGCTTCATCTACACGGGCGAACGCTGGAATGCACAGGAGAACACGCAGTACAACTACATGCAACCTTGGTACACCAGCGACCTGTCGGCGGCCTACACCTTCCGGCTGCGCCACTGCTCGCTGCGTGCTTCGCTCGAAGTGAACAATCTGCTCAACCAGCAGTACGACGTCATTGCCAACTATCCCATGCCGGGACGCAACTTCGCCATCGGTGTGGAAGTGCGACTATAGAACATAACACCATTCATGAACGCAACGAATCCCTCTACACGCCACCGCGCCGTCTTGCTCCTTGCGGCTGTGCTGACGCTCATGCTCTCAGCCTGCCGTACCGACGACGATATTGTGATGCCCACCACCACCGACACAGGACTGTCGCTCAGCTCCAGCTATGCCGGGCTCTACGTGCTCTGCGAGGGCAACATGGGGGCCAACAAAGCCACGCTCGACTACCTGGACTTCTCTACCGGGCAGTATCAGAAGAACATCTTCCCTTCGCGCAATCCCGCTCAGGTGAAGGAACTGGGCGACGTTGGCAACGACGTGAAAATCTATGGTTCGCGCCTCTGGCTCGTCATCAACTGCTCGAACAAGGTGGAGGTGTGCGACGCACGCACGGCGCGGTCGCTGGGACATGTCGACATTCCCAACTGCCGCTACCTGGCTTTCCACGAAGGCTTTGCCTATGTGTCGAGCTACGTGGGCGGCGGACTGAGCGAGTGGGACCGCCTCGGCTCGGTCTATAAGGTCGACACGGCCTCGCTCCGCGTGGTCGGACGCATCGACGTGGGCTACCAGCCCGATGAAATGGCCGTTTTCGGCAAGAAACTCTATGTGGCCAACAGCGGAGGCTATCATGGGGCGACGGGCAACGGATATGACACAACGGTGAGCGTGATAGACCTACAGACGTTCCGTGAGGAGCGCAAGATGGAGGTGGCTCCCAACCTGTTCCGTCTGCGGGCCGACCGATACGGACAGCTGTGGGTGACCAGTCGGGGCATCGAGGGCGACGGTAGTCAGCCGGCACGGCTCTTCGTGCTCGACGATGACAAGGTTGCCGAGCAGATAAATCTGCCCGTGAGCGACATGGCCTTCAGGGGCGACTCGCTCTGCTTTCTGGCCACTGTCGGCCATAGCTACGAGACGGGTGTCATAGACATTCGCACGCATGCCATCGTCAGCCGACAGCTGCTCAAGCCGTCAGCCGACTACTCCATCGAGACACCCTACGGACTGGCCGTGCATCCTGAGACGGGACATATCTACGTGATGGATGCCACCAACTACGTATCGTCGGGCCTGTTGCTCTGCTTCGACCGCGACGGGCACTTCCTCTGGCAGACACCGACGGGCGACATACCCGGTCATGCGGTGTTTCTGCCGAAAAATGTCGGTTCCATCGGTGGGAAAGAGACATCGAAGTCGGATTCATCGGCCTATAGCAAATATATCCAGGCGGTCGACGAGTATGTACCTGCACCAGGCCAGTTTGTCAACGAGTTGCCCGCAGCCACAGCCGCCGACACACCGGCGAGCATGGCCAGGAAGTGCAGCGAGCGACTGGCTGGCGGCAGGGGCGGCATGGTGACGCTGGGCAGCTGGGGCGGCTACATCACCTTCCACTTCGACCATTCGGTGAAGAACATGAGCGGCGAGCGTGACTTTGCCGTCTGGGGCAATGCCTACAACGGCAACAGCGAGCCGGGCATAGTCATGGTGAGTCAGGACACCAACGGCAACGGCCAGCCCGATGATGTGTGGTATGAGCTGAGCGGTTCAGCCGACATTGATAGCGTGGGCAAGGTGATTTACGACTACGAGCTGACCTATCAGCGCAGTCCGATGCAGAACGTGCCGTGGCATGACAACCGTGGCCGACAGGGGTTCGTTGAGCGCAACGGCTATCACACGCAGGAGTACTATCCGCTCTGGTTGGGCGACGAGCTGACTTTCAGGGGAACGCTGCTCCCAGCCAATGCTCACGACGAGGGCAAGGACGGTCAGAGCTACTGGCTGCTGAGCACCCTGCGCTATGGCTATGCCGACAACTATCCCAACACCAACCGCGAGGGCTGCAGTTTCGACATCGCATGGGCGGTCGACCAGCATCGTCGTCCCGTCGGTCTCACCCACATCGACTTCATCCGCGTCTACTCCGCCCAGTTGCAACAATGTGGCTGGATAGGCGACACCTCAACCGAAATAACAGGTGCCGAGGACTTGCATGCAGACGATTGAGTGGGCAGTTTTGTGATTGATATTAGATCAAGTTGGGTTTAAAGCCAAATCAAACTGGGTTTAAAGTCATATCATGCTGAGATATGACTTAAATCACGTCATGATATGACTTAAAACTCACCATGATTTGGCTTTAAACCCACCATGATTCAAGTCTAAACTCAAAACACTCTAAAGTCTATAGTCTTCAGTCTACAGTCTATAGTCTACAGTCTTCAGTCCACGCCTAAAGTCAAAAACGTGAATAAGTTGTCCAAACCTATTCTGTAATACACTTTTTTTTACTACTTTTGCAGACAAAACCAGAACTATGAGCAAAACAGAACTTTTCAGAAGCGTGTTTCCACTGGCCATCTTGGCCGGAATCTGTATTTCAATAGGATGCGTGGTCAACCTGCGAGTAGGTGGAGTGGCCGGAGCCGTGCTCTTCGCTTTCGGACTGACCACCGTGGTCTACTATCAGCTGAAGCTCTACACAGGCACGGCAGGCTTCATCCGTCGGCATGGCGACTGGGCCATGCTGTTCGTGGTGCTGATAGGCAACATCGTGGGCTGTGCACTCATGGCCGCCATGATTGGCTATGCCCAGCCCGATTGCATTGAGCCTGCTGCCAAGATCCTGGCTGGTCGACTGGCCAAGGGGCCGCTGGCTTGCACACTGCTGGCCGTGGGCTGCGGATTCATCATGACCACCGCCGTGGAGTTTGCCCGCAAAGGCAAGATGCTGCCGCTGCTGCTGGGTGTGCCGGTGTTCATCCTGTGCGGGTTCGCCCATAGCATAGCCGACGCGTTCTACTTTCTCGTCTCGCCTGCCGAACAGCTGCTCAAGGGCGACGTGCTGGTGGTGTATGTCTGCGAGGTGCTGGGCAACTTCATTGGCTGCAACCTCTATCGGTGGACGCTCTTCTTTGGGCAGAAAGAGTAGGGGACTTTCGGAGTAGTCCGATTACTCAGAAAAAAACTGATTACAACAACAAATCAAAGAAATATGAAAAACCTAAAAGAACTAACATTGATGACCACTGCGGTCATCGTGATGATGGGCTTGCTCCCATTGAAAGCCAGTGCCGCCTCGGGCGAGCTGGCCGACTGGTTTCTGTATCTCTATTCCAACACACACGGTCTGAACGGCGACGCAGGACAGTTCAAGACAACCGACACACCGAACGTGCTCACCATCGAGGCGGTAGACATCACTGCCTCAGGGGTCAACTTCTCGGTTCACAACCAGAGCTGGAGCACACAGTATGGATGGTCGGATGCAGGCGGTAGTGTGACCGCCACTGGCATCGACTACAAACTGGGCGCGGCTACCAGCGCCTCGGGCTGGCTGGCCATCCCGACAGGCTGCTACGACGTGACGTTCAACACGGCAGAGCTGACCATCCGCTTCGACGTACACGTGGCTGGCGAGACGGTCGAAGGACTGACGTGGGTAGACGGCGACATCGTGCGGTGGAAGAGCGACAACAGCGAGGTGCGCCTCTTCGGTGCCAGCTACTGTCTGCCGTCGGCATGCGACTATCGCGCCGCCAACTACGTGGGACTGACCTCCCTGGAACAGAAGAAGGCAATGATCGACGAAGACATGGAGCACTTCCGGCGCATGGGATTCAACGGCATGCGACTGAGCTTCTACGGCGACTACGAGAACTCCGATGCCAACGGCAATCTGGTGGACAACGAGCACCTGCAACTGCTGTGCTATCTCATCAAGGTGGCTTCGGAGAAAGGCATCTACATGATGCTCACGCCCATCATCGGCTATGACTCGCGCTGGCCGGAGAACGAGAAGGTCGGCTATACCGACGACGGTGGCTCGGGCTTTGCACGCAAGGCCGGCTACGAGAAGTGGCAGCTGCTCTACACCAATCAGAGTGCGCACAACGTGGCGAAGAACTATCTGACGCAGCTGCTGAACTACACCAATCCCTTCACGGGCCATCAGCTGAAGGTGGAGCCGAACATCCTGTTCCTTGAACTGGTGAACGAGCCGAACTACCAGAACCCTTCGGCCAACACGAGTGCCTATCTGGCCACGATGAACAGTCTGGCAAGTGCCGTGAAGGCCACGGGCTGCAACAAGCTCATCATGATGAACACCAGTCAGGACTTCCACGTGGCAAGCATCGTGGGCAGCTCGCAGGTGGACGGAGGCACCTATGCCTGGTATCCGCAGAACATCAGCATGGGCTATCGTCGCGAGGGCAACAGTCTGCCGTGGGTGAGCAGCTACAACCAGATGGGTTATGCCTATCCGACAGCAAAGGCACGTGCCGTTTATGAATTCGACAGTGCCGACCGCGCCGACGGCTACACCATCGCTCAGATGACCAAGAGCCTGCGCGAAGCCGGCATGCAGTTTGCCTCTATCTATGCCTACGACCCGCTGCGCATTGCACCCTATAACGTGTCCAACCGCACCCACTTCTTCAACATGGTCTATACACCTCAGAAAGCCGTGAGCGCCATGATTGCCGCAGAGGTGATGCGGCAGGGAGCCGACAAGCTGACCATCGATGCCGTCGACGAACTGTCCGTACTCGCCGACGACACCCACTTCTACTACAGCGGCAACACGATGACGGCCCCTGCTGCCACCGTAACGGCCATTGCCGGATGCGGCTCGTCGCCTGCTGCCAACTACGACGGCACGGGCATCTACTTCTTGGACCGTCAGGCCGACGGCAGTTGGTCGCTCGAGGTCTATCCCGACATCGACGAGCTGAGCGATCCTTTCAGCACACTGGGCAATCTGAGCTCCATCACAAAGCCAGCCGTTGTCTGCAAATCGAGCTATGCCGCCCATACGCTGTCGGTCAACCTGCCCGGTGGTGTGCAGGGCAGGTTCAGCATCACACCTGGTAAATATGTCATCGCGGCCAACGGTTCGCTCTCAGCTGTCACACCGCTGCCTGCCGAAGCTTTCTATCAGAGCATCACAGGCACCGTGCCTGCGCCTGCCGTGGCTTACGGTGACAGCAACTACGAGAAGACCGTCACGCTGTTCAACACGGGTGCCACACCTTGGGACCAGTGGAACCGTGTGTGCGGCTCGCGTGAGTGGCACAGTCCGAAGACCTCTCTGACGAAGAACGGAGCGGCTCCCTATGCCTTCGACCTCACCGTCAGCACGCTGGCCGACAACAGCGACTACACCAGCTACGGCTACTATCCCGATGCCACGCTGTCGGTCTACGTGGGCGACCGTGTCAGCGGAACGTTCACCAACCCCACGTTCACCGTCAATGCCAAGGGGCTCAACGGCAACACCAGTGCCTTGTTCATCGTGGTGATGAGCGACGGAACGGCCTTCGGCAAGACCATCACGCTCTCGGCCAACTATGTCGACATCAACGTTGCAGCCAGTGAGTTGCAGCCCGTGCGTGCTGCCATGCTGCCGCAAGACTGGCCCGGCGTGTGCAGCTACTGGTTCCCGGCTTCTGCTTCCAACAGCGTTGCCGCCATCGACTTCTCCAAGCTGGAGCGCGTCCAACTCGCCATGCGCAAGGAGCTCTATGCCGCCAATCAGCTGAACGTGGCTCGCGGTGTGTCGCTGGCTTCGGTCATCATGAAAGGCACGGCTCAGCTCTCTCTGAAAGACGATGTGCTGTCGGCCCCGGTCTATGCCGAGGGCTATTATGACCTGACACTCGACCGCACCTTCCAGGCCAACGAATGGAACACGCTCTGTCTGCCCGTGTCGCTGAGCAAGCAGCAGATAGAGGAGTGCTTCGGTGCAGGTACAAAGGTGGCCGCATTCGCATCGGTCGACGACGGCAAGGTGAACTTCAGCGAAGTGAACAGCATTGAGAGCAACAAGCCTTATCTGATCAAGCCCGCACAGACGGCCATGAAGCCCATCGGCAACGTCATGGTGGAGAGCTTCAGCCCTGTCGCCGTGGCCAACAACGGCTTCAGCTTCGTGGGTACCAACCGCTGTCAGATGGTTCCTGCCGACGGCTACGTCATCGGCAACGACGTACAGAAGTCGACGGTGGAGTCGTTCGTCAAAGGCACGAATGCTTTCTTCAAGGCCGAAAACGTGTCGGTCGCTCGCCTCTCCCTCTACGTCGACGGCGAGTCGGCCAGCATCGAGGGTGTGCGCCTCGACAATAACTCTGTCGCCCCAGTCTATAACCTGCAGGGCCAGTGCGTAGGCAGCGAGCACAGCAATCTGCCCGTCGGTGTATATATCATCAATAAGAAAAAGGTGATGAGGAAATAAGTTGCCTGAATGTGTAACGAAAAAAGCCACTTTGAACAGAGCGTTTCAAAGTGGCTTTTTTATTGTTATTGCGCCTTCCGCATGGCCTCGGCTACTCTGAATCCGTAGTCGAGCAGGGTGGCCGACTCGCTGAAGCGTGACGAGCGGCTGCGGCTCTTGAGCAACACGAGGTGGAGCGTTATGCCATTACGCGTGGCTGCCGATGCCAGACACGAGCCTGCCTGACGTGTGTAGCCTGTCTTCACGCCGATGCAGCCGTCATACTTGCCGAGCAGCAGATTGGTGTTCTGACAAGCGATGTGGCGCCCGTCGATCAGTGGAACATCGATGAGCGGTGAGCCCACAATCTTGGCGAAAGCCGTGTCGCGCATACAGTAGCGAGCCAGGACGAGCAGGTCGTGTGCCGTGCTGTAGGTGCTGTCGTTGGGCATGCCGTTGGGGTTGGCAAAGTGCGTGCTGTCCATTCTCAGAAATTCTGCCTTCTTATTCATCATGTCGCAGAACGACGGAATATCGCCGCCCAGATGTTTGGCCAGCGCATTGGCGGCATCGTTGTCGCTCTGCATCATCATCTCGTGGAGCAGGTCGCCCAACAGGTATTGGTCGCCCAGTCGGACGCGGCAGTCGTGCTCAATATACACGTCTTCGGTAATCTCGATGGTATCGCCCTTCTCACCGTTCTCCAGCGTGAGCAAGCAGGTCATCATCTTGGTCAGGCTGGCGGGGAACATGCGCTGATAGGCATTCTTCTGACTGATGACCACACCCGTAGAGTCGTCGATGAGCATCCAGGCCTCGGCGGTCAACTGGCTCAGCTGTTCCCAGCCCTCAATCGTGTCGGGGTTGAGCACGGCACGCAGCGCAGTCGTATCTATATGGCAACTCTCATCTAATCGAATCTCCTCTTCAGAACGCAAGTAGACTGTATCCTTCTCCTTTCCGCACGAAAACATGCTGATGACCGCCATCAGCAAGCAGCTCCAGTGGAGCATTTTCTTCGTCCTATTCATTTTAATCATTTTAGTAATTGTTTAATCATTATCTACAGAAAATTTAAATGTTACCCATTCAGCATGCAAAGATACTTAAATTTCTCAGACTAACAACACTCATTTCACGGTTTTTTGTTACTTTTGCATATTAAAACATGTTTCACATCAAAACAAAGAAAGGAAAAACTATGAACATTTCGAAAAAAATGCAAGATGCGTTTAACGCACAGATTACTGCTGAACTGTATTCGTCGAACCTCTATCTGCAGATGGCCTTCTGGTTCCGCAAGGAGGGATGGAAGGGCTTTGCCAATTGGATGTTCGACCACTCGAACGAGGAGAAGGAGCATGCCCTGAAGATGGCCGACTTCGTGCTGAACCGTGGCGGCGAGGCAGTGGTGAATGCCATCGAAGCACCCGAGCAGAACTTCAACGACCCGAAGGATGTGTTTGAGCGCACACTGAAGCACGAGCAGTGGGTGACGGAAAAGATTAACGAGCTGGCCGACGTGGCCGATGCTGAGCACGACCGCGCCTCCATCAACTTCGTAGACCAGTTCATCGACGAGCAGGTAGAAGAGGAGAAGAGCGTGCGCGACATTCTGAACCTGTTCCGCCATCGTGACGGTCACACCGTGGCCACCATCGACGACATCGTGGGCAACGTCAAGGAAGTGTAACGTGTCAAAGTAAAAGGCTATTAACCCTTTAAAAACAAATGCTTTTATGGAAACAACATTGGTATTACTGAAGCCCAGCTGTGTTCAGCGCCAACTCATCGGCGAAGTGGTCAACAGATTTGAGCGTCGCGGACTGCGCATTTCTGGCATGAAGATGATGCAACTGAGTGATCAAATCCTGCGCGAGCACTATGCTCACCTGGTGGACAAACCTTTCTTCCCCTCGCTTCAGGCATCGATGCAGGCCTCGCCCGTGGTGGCTATGGCTCTGACGGGTGTCGATGCCGTAAAGGTGGTGCGCCAGATGGCTGGAGTGACCAACGGTCGTGAGGCGGCTCCCGGCACCATCCGTGGTGACTATTCGATGAGCAACCAACAGAACATTGTGCATGCTTCCGACTCTGTGGAGAATGCTGCCATCGAACTGCGTCGCTTCTTCAGCGAAGACGAGGTGTTCGATTACACCAGCAATGCCCAGGGCTTCATCTACGGCGACGGAGAGTGCAAATAACTTGAAAAAATATGGGGGACAGAACAAATTCATGTTTTCTGTCCCCCATTTTTTGTTGTTTTCCGATGCAGAAACTCTACTTTCCGACGCAGAATCAGGATTCTTTTTCATTCATCATGTTCTGCACCTTCTCTTTGTCTATATGCAAGGCTGTGGCAATGTCGTCTACCGACCGCCCTGTCTGCATCAGCATCTTTACCAACGACTTCAACTGTCCGTCCTTCTCGGCCAACTGCCCGTCCTTCTCGGCCAACTGTCCGTCCTTCTCGGCCAACTGTCCGTCTTTCTCGGCCAACTGTCCGTCTTTCTCGGCCAACTGTCCGTCTTTCTCGGCCAACTGTCCGTCCTTCTCAGCCAACTGCCCGTCCTTCTCAGCCAACTGACTTGCCTTCTCAGCCAACTGACTTGCCTTCTCAGCCAACTGACTTGCCTTCTCAGCCAACTGCCCGTCCTTCTCGGCCAACTCATCGTCTTTCTCATTCAGAAGAGCCATTTTCTCAGCCAAGTCTCTTTCCAGACCATATACCTTTCCTTCTTGCTCCTTGATGAGAGAGAAATACTCGTCTTCAACGTTCATGTTCTGTCTCATCTCGACACTCACGGCTGCCATCATCAGTCGGTGAATGATCGGCTGCATATCGTCGTCAGCGGTATCGAAAGCATGGTCGTCAAGACTCAGATAGTGCTCGCTCTCGTGGCTCACACGCTTCTGGTCGAAGATGCTCAGCACCTTGTCCAGACGATTGTTGATCCTGCCATGCAGGCGCGGAATCTGAACGATGATGCTGTCGTGGTTCAGACTGTCTACGAAATGGTTGGGAATACCACGCTTGACGGGTTCGTCGTCGTAGTTGAATGCCTGATGGCGCACATATATCACAGGCTCCTCTATATCGCCCACGGTGTGGCCAAGCAGGTAGACCGCCACCATAGGGAGGGCATGGCGGTCGGCACTGTCGTAAATGATGTTCTTCGGATTCTGGTAGTGAACGCCCAAGTACTGTCGGAACCGCAGCGTCTCGGTTGGAAGCCACGTCTTTTGCAGCTCTATCAAGATGAGCTGTTCCTTGCCGTCAGACTTGCGGATCGTGGCGCCAAAGTCGATGCGGAATATGCTCAGCACCTCCTTCTGGCCGTTGGTGTACTCATGCGGACGGACCTCCACCTTCACAATGTCTTCCTTCAGCAGAGCAGAAAGGATGGTACGGGCAATACGCTCGTCTTCCATTAGATACTTGAATACTGTATCGTAGATAGGATTGGCAATTGTCATCATAACGTTTCAATACTTTGGTGCAAATATACGAAATAATTCAGAAACACTGCTCTTTTTGCTCCTACTATTTTGCCTTAACCGACAAACTAATCTTCCTTGATTCTTATCTGGCAGTTGTCGAGCGACTCGATGATGGCGAGCGACTCTATTCGCTTCACCCCTTCCTGTTGCAACACTTCACGACCTTTCTGAAAGCCTTTCTCGATGATGAAGCCCATGCCTTCGATCGTGGCGCCAGCCTGTCGACAGAGGTCGACGATGCCCTTGCCGGCATTGCCAAAGGCCAGGAAGTCATCGATGAAAAGCACGTGGTCGTCAGCCGTGAGATATTCTTTGTTGATGACCACCTGGTAGGAACGCTGCTTGGTGAACGAGCGCACCTCGGTCTGATAGAAAAAGTCCATCGTGGAGGGCACCTTCTTCTTGACATACACCACGGGCAGCTCCATGAGATAGCCCAGCATAACGGCCGGGGCAATGCCCGATGCCTCGATGGTGAGAATCTTGTTGACCTTCACATCGGCAAAGCGACGAATGAACTCTATCGCAATCTGTTTCATCAGATAAGGATCCATCTGGTGGTTCACGAAGCGGTCTACCTTCAGAATGCCGCCTTCCAAGCACCGCCCATCTTGCAGGATGCGGTCGTGTAATACTTTCAATGCCATTGTTGTCGTATTTTATAGTTGCTTGCAAAATTAGCAAATTATTTCTGATAACAGGACGGCATCAGATGTTTTTTGGCGAATTCATCCGCTGGCCACCCCCCACTTCGCGATGGGCAATTATTATGTATTTTCTTGACAACGACCCCTCTGAGAATCGCATGGAATTCACCAAACTGCAAGAAAGCTCTACTCACCCAGTTCAATCTTGGTCTCCGTTCCGTCGTATTTCACCATCAGCCCTTCTGGATTGTCGAGGTTCAGGGGCTTGGCATTTTCCTTGGTGATGTAGACAATGTTGAACCGACGAGACTTGAGCATGCCTGGGAACTGGCCCTTGCGCCGACCGATGGTGACGGTGCGGC
>CACXXD010000011.1 GCA_902771445.1 uncultured Prevotellaceae bacterium | reverse complement strand
AATCCGCTCTCACTACCCGTCAGCGAGACACGGGTGGCATGGCCGTCCTCTTGGTCGCCAAATTCATAATTCGGCATGTAGCCATACACGCCATGATGTCCGTCTGCCTCAGACAAGCCGGCAGAGTCGTCTGAGGCACAACCTGCGAGTAGCAGCATCGTTGCTGCGTATAGGATATGTTTCTTCATCGCTATATAATAATAATGTTCACGCATACATTAAATATATTCGCATGTGTCCGACAGCGTGTCTGCCATCATGCACGCTTGCCCAAGGACAGTTATCGGACGATTGCGGATAATCATTACGTTAATTCTTTTTCACTTCAATCTCCCCATTCATAGTCAGAACCTTCGCCTTTCGGGGGATTTTGGTTAGTTCCTGTCAAGAGATGCGAAATGCCAATCCTTACGGTCCTCATGCTTGGTGTTGAATACTTCTTTTTCTTCATATCGTTCTTGTCGTATTTCTCTTTTTGTTACCACCGAGGGAGTCGCACCCTCGGTGGTATGGGTGAGTAGTACTCCGTCCAAGTGGGTTACTCCTCGTCGTCGAAGCTGTTGCTGCCGCGGCTCCAGGCACTGTTCACCTCCGTGCTTTGCAGCGTATTGTTCATGCCGTTGGTGCTGACGCAGATCATGTGCTATGCTACTTCATTCTCCTTCCAGAGACATCATACTTCGTGCCGTTCTTCCTGATAAACAGCTGTTTATTCTCTACAAACTTGCCGTCCGTATCGGAACATAGGGTGATATCGTCGATGCCCACCACCTCTGGATTGCGAGGGCCGGTGATGATGATGGGAAGGTATGTATTCTTTGACTTATTCCCGTTGAAATTAGACCATAGCGTCAGGTTCATCTTGCGGGGGAAGAGGCTGCCCTTCTCAATGGAATCGCCACTGGCTATGAGCATCGAGTCGGTGATGTTCTTCAGCGGAATCCTGAACTGATGCTGGTAGTTGAAGTGCTTGGTGGCCAGTGAGTCGTGGCTCAGCACAAGGGAGTCGCATACTAAGGGAATAGAAGAGCCTTTCTTGTGGACACCGAGGTCGTAGTAGTAGCGGAACGTGGGAACATTGTTGATGGTGGACGTGATGTAGGGATAGTCGAAGTCGAAACTGAGGGAGAGCAGGGCTTCCTCGTCTATGCTCAGGTCGTAGGACTCCTTGTCGAGTTGCGACGTCACCCGCAGCGTGTCCTCTACGTCAAACATGTAGTTGAAGCCATTGTCCTCGCCCAGCTTGTCCCAGTCAGCGTCAATGAGCAGCCGATACTTGCCCAATTGGGGTTTCTCCACCGAGACAACGACGCTGTCGCGATGGGCGATGAGTGTCTTGTCCAAGTCGTTGAACTTGACGGTGTGTTGCTCTTGGGCAATCGTTTCTCCCTTGGCGGTCTTTGCCTCCTCTAAGGTGATCTTGCCGAGATAATCCAGTCTGTATTGGCATTTCTCCGTACCTTTATAGATGGTTGCCGGGTCGTAAGGATAGCCCGTGTTGAGATAGGCAGTTGCTTCTATTGGCGTTCCTGTTTTCGTGACGCTGGATTTGGTCCATAAGCGCAGCGAAGCAATGTCCATGAACTCCACCGTGTCCTTATGGAGCAGGTTGCCCATGTTCTCTATACCTACTTTGACGGCATAACGCCCGCCCAGTTCAATTGGTGCGTCTATAAGGGAAGTCCAAGAGCCCTCGTCTGTGTTTTGTAAGTCATCGAGCGCTTTATAGAAATCGCTACTATTGCCCTTGAACAGATTGCCGCCATACACGTCGCGCATCTCAGCAACAGGAATGGGAATGGGTTCCTCAGGGATAGAGAGTGACTCCTTCCAGCCAAGAAACAATAGCAGTCTCTCCCTGCCTGCCAAGAATACATCATATTCCTTTTCTTCTGTATATCCGTAGAACGGGGTCCACAGACCAACCGTTCTTAGCGCTGACATGACGGTCAGTCCCGGATAGTTGTCGTCGGTCATCCTCACAGAGCTGGTGGAAGTGAGCTTGCCGTCTGCCGATGCACTTGTGAAAAGAGAGGCAAACAGACATGACAGAATCAACGTCTTTTTCATAATTTTCTATTACAGTTTTTATTTCCATCCAGTATTTACAATCTCGCCATTGGCGGTGTAGTCATAGCCGAACTTTATGAGGTCGCTGTTTTTGGCGAGCCAGGCCTCTACCTTGTCGCCCGACAGACTGGCATGTTTCAGGTCTTCTTTTATGACAATTTTACCCTTGGCGCCATTGGCACTTTCGCACCAGGTGCTGTATTCGAATCCGTAAGTGGCTTCGACCTTTTTAAGGCTGGCCACATCGACACCCGACTTCACATTGAAGAACAACCGTGCGCCAAGGTTGGCAGGGAGCGTCGCCTTGACGGTCTTCTTGAACGTGCTCTGTGTCAGCTTCTCGCTCTGTAACTTGCCGTTATCATAGTACTCGGCGGTGACGTCAAAGACTGCCAACGTCTCGTCGGAAGTGATCAACGTAAAGTCCAATACAGCTGTTGAGAACTGGCTGCCGTCGTTGCCCTTGTCGTCATCGTCGTCACCACAAGATGAGAGTGCGACGCTTGTCATTGTCATGCAGATTAAGGCGACTGCGGCCATCATAAACTTTTTCATTTTCTTTACTCAGTTAAGTTAATTAATAGGTTAAACTAAAAAAATATCTTATCTTACGACCTTCACCCCATTATGCACATAGATGCCCTTGCTGGCGGGGCTGCTCTTCAGTGTGCGTCCTTGCAGGTCGTACCATGCAGCTTCGGCATTGGGGTTGGCCCTTGTTTTTGCGCTTCTGATGCCTACCGTGGAAGGAATGTAGGTGAACGGTATGACGGTGCGGTACTGCACCTTGTCGTTGAAGAAGATGACCACCTCTGCCACTAAGTCCGTCTCAGCGGCGGGTGCTGTCTCCTGCGTCTCCAGTCCCTTCACCTCGATGTCGCCTTCCCAGTCAAGTGTCTGCTTGGCCAGTTCGGCGCCCTCTATCTTGCTCACTCCGCTCATGAGGGTGTCTGGCTTCATCCACTCATCTTCCTGCGGCTTTAGCACGTTGGTGAAGATATAGACGGCTGGCACTTTGTCGTTGCCCGAAGGCTGGACGTAGGGATAGCGGTAGTTCATGGTGAGGTGATAACGGAGGGCCGGGTCAGCGGCGACATCATAGACCGTCTGCGTCGGGGTGACGTTGGCGCGGAGCGTGTCGTTGACGCTGAAGGTGAACTGGCGGTTGGCATTGGGCAGCTCACATTCCGACGTCATATTCAGCAGGTATTCGCCCGGCTCGGGCTTCTCGTATGTCAGTTCCAGCGAGTCCATGGCAGCCACTAACGGCTCATCGGGATGGTAGAGGTCAAGAGTCTTTGACGATGATTTCAGCTCATTGATCACTGCATTGCCCTGCTCGTCAGGGGTAAGGGAGAAGAGCGTTAGCTTGGCCTGCTCGGTGCCGGTGAACTGTGTCACGTCGAAGGGATAGCCAGTATTGTAGAAGGCCCACATATCGACGTCGTGGCCTACGACGGTCATCGCCTTTCCAAAGCGTAGGCGTACGCTGGGGGCATCTATGACGGTGACTACCGAGTCCTTGTACAGACTGAAATAGGGTATGTTCCAGCTGAGGTTGTACTGTCCGCCGCATACCACCGGCACTGATGTTTCGATGCTTTGAGCTGTCCGCATCATTTTCATTTGTTTGAAGGTCTCGGGAATAATGACGCTGTCAACCTTATGGAACGCTTCACGTCCGTAGGCATCGGTGATTGTCATTTCAAGGTCTGCTCTCTCCGGAGTGTCGATGACTGCATCCTTCCTTTTCTTGTCAGCTACGACACCCCATTGATAAGAGAGGATGCCCGCCCGTAGTTCGTCGCCCGTATAAGACTCAGCTTGGAACAGATTGTCATACGTACGTTTCGTGAAGATGACCTGACGAAACCTGAAATAGTAGTCGTCGGTCTCAGTCGTTTGGGCACTTCCCATCATGGGAGCCAGCGACAGGCAGCAGGCTGCTGCCCACACCAGCATCTTCTTTCTCTTTTTCACAATTTCCACCTATAATCTTTACATTTACATTGAAATTTCAGCTTTTCCTGCGTTTAACCCATCAAGGGTGGAGAACATTTCCTCCAAGTGTGAGGTCTCAACACCCATGTAAGCGCTGATCTTCTTGACCCCTGAATACCCGGACATGGCCATGTCGGGGCTGTTCCCTGAGACGAGCTTGCAGGTGGAAAACACCACGGGCGTGATGATGTTGGCATATTGCGAAGTAAGCGTGTAGTCCTTCCTGGCTCTTGCAGTGCCGGCAAAGCTGATTTTCTTGCCTTCAGGAACGGTTATCTTGATGTTTTTCACGATGTACTTCTCAAATTCAGCCTTATTCACTCCATTGCCGTCATCAACAGCGGCAGCAACAAGATCCGATTGTTTATGGTAGATTGTGCTTGCTTCTTGACTCAATGTCTCTGACAGGTCCCCGGCCTTCACTGTGACGGTGCTCTTCTTGCCGTCAGCGTCGGTGTACTCCACGTCAAGGTTGAAGAACTCAGCTGTGCATTTGTGCAAGATGGCGGTGACGGTCACCTCGTAGGTGTTGGGTGTTCTCTCGCTGCCCTTGTTGTTGTCGTCATCATCGTCACCACATGAGGTCACTACCATACTTGCGCCGCAGATAAGGATGGCGGCGAGCATCCAGTTCATAAACTTTTTCATTCTTTTTTTGATTGTGTTAATTAATAAGTTAAACTAAAAATGTGCTTCGAGGTGTGTCTCCCTGTCTGGGCAAGCCACGCGCAAAATCCTCGTAGGCGTACTTTCCTTGTTCAAATAGAGAGGGTTCTCGTGTTCTTGAGGCTCTGCTCAATTGGTAAAAATGGTTATTATTTGGCTACAAAGGTACACAAACAAACCGAATCGTGCAAGGTCAAAATCGCCGCGAGCGAAGATTTTGCATTAGCTGAGACATTTTTGCATTAGCTGAGACTTTTTCCCGCCCTCAGATTCGCACATTAACGGATTTTCAACCTCAATTCACGGATTTTCGACACCGGAAACCGCCGAGGAAATGAAAAAAAACCGAGAGCACATCGAATAATATCCTTTCTTTCTATTTTAACACGAATGACCATGAATGACCACGAATTTTCATATAATAAATATCTTAGATTCTTTTTACCACAGATTTCGCAGATTTCACAGATTTTGGCTGCGCGTTATAATGGGATTTTATTTCGATTACAGCAACTAACGTTGCGATTAGCTGCGCGAAGCAATCTGTGAAATCTACCAGAATCGCGGCTTTAGCCGCTGTAATGGGCAAGACAATCTGTGAAATCTGTGAAATCTGTGGTCGTTTTATATATGCGAAAGTTGAATATTGAATTATATGGCTATTACATGTTAAACACTCTTGACCGCTGATATTTAGCCCGTTAGCTTTATTTGGTAATTATAAGTGTTTTATCCGCATACCGATTTTTTGGGGGAAACTTGCCCGATTTCACTGAAAAAGTAGTAATTTTGCGGCGCAATTGCACGCAATAGTAAAAACGATATGCCAGAACAGATAACTCCATTGTCGATACTCTATCTCCTGCTCCACGGTGCCGGAACTGCCGTGGCCGTAGTGCTGTTCCTCTATCTGCTGCTGTGTCGGGGCAAGGCTATCGCGCCCGAAATCACGCCTCCCGCACAACTGCGCCGCTGGGCAGCGGCTTTATTCGGCATCATGGCCATGGCCCACGTCTGGTGGATACTGTTCTACACGTACTCTAACGACACCAGCTCGGTGATTTACGGGTTGCTCGTCGCTAACGACTGTATGGTGCTGCCCCCCGTCTTCGTCGGCACACTGCTGACCATGCTGCAGGACCGCCGCCGACCGCTGTGGCCCGTCATAATCGTCATGACGCCCTGCGCCGTCATCGCAGTGCTGCAAATCGCACTGCCATCCATCGACCTCACAACCCCGAACAAAATCTATGGGCTGGTCCTCATCGTGGCCTTCATTATATATATGGTGGTGGCCGTGAGACAATATGGGCGGTGGCTGCACGACAACTACGCCGACCTGGAGCACAAGGAGGTGTGGCTCAGCCTTACGCTGCTCATCGGCCTCATGCTACTGCTCATGAGCTATGAATATACCGACAACTACGTGATGTCCACCATCGCCCACATCACCGGATTCCCGCTGGCGGGCCTCCTACTGTGGCGCGTGGAGACACTGAAAGACCTGAGCACCGACAGCCACACCCCCTGCCCGGCCCAAAGGGACGCTTGCCCCACCGCCGACCCCTCTAACAAGGTCGAGGATTCTCATATCGGCCAACTGCTGGCGAAGCACTGCGAGGACGCGCAGCTCTACCTGCAGACAGACCTTACCCTGTCGCAACTCTCGGCAGCCGTCGGTGTGAACCGATACTATCTCAGCCAGTATTTCGCCAGTCAGAACACAAGCTACTATGAATACATCCACGACCTTCGCGTCAGTCACTTCATAGCCCGCTACCGCGAGCTTGCCGCTGCACAGGAGTCCATCGTCGCCCAGCAGCTCGCCCAGGAGAGCGGCTACAGCAGCTATAGCACCTTCAGCACCGCCTTCAAGCAGCGCATGCACAAGAGCGTCACCGCCTGGATGCGCGAAGAGGGAACGGCATGAAACCGTGAAGGCCCAAATCTTTTCAAATCTTTCAAATTATTCTACCCCCCTCGCGCAGCCATTTGTTGGATTGAATAGATTTGTAAGATTTCTGCAACGCATGTTGCACTCCTTTTAGTAACGTTTATACGTCGGAAGCCGTATCGTATATAATTCAAGGATATAATACCGAGGTCTGGCAATCCTGGATTTGGCAACACAATAACTGGGAAGCCCAAAATATCCGAACCAGGAACGTGCAATTCGAATACTTATATGGTTGCAATACCAGACAATAAAGACCTAACAAAAATAGAAGCTGAAAATCTATATGAATATATCAAGACAAAATTTGTACGTTTCTTAGTCGCAACGAAAACATCTACTCAAAGTACACCGCCAGATGCATTCCAATTCGTTCCTCTCCAAGACTTCTCTCACCCTTGGACGGATGAAGAACTCTATAAGAAGTATGGCCTGACAGACGAGGAAATCCAATTCATCGAGTCGATGATTCGCCCGATGGAATAAACAAAAATCAGAATAATAACACAGGCGCTCTTTGACAAGTTTTTGATTGGAAAGTTTTGTGGTTTCAGAAAAGCTATGTATCTTTGCATCCAATAAATGGTACAACGATGTTGGAACTTCGAGACTGTATTGATAAGTTGGTTGCCTTTAAGCAAACTTTTGGCAAGCAGTTTGGTATTACAAAACTCGGTATTTTCGGTTCTGTAGCAAGACAGGAGAATACTGAGGATAGTGATATTGACATCGTTGTAGAAGTTGAAAAACCCACACTTTCGTTGATGTATGAGCTGAAAGAAAAACTCAAGGATCTTTTTAATTGTGAAGTTGATTTGGTTAGGTTCCGGCCTACACTTCGCCCTCTATTTAAGTCGAATATCCTAAATGATGTCGTTTATGTATAATGATGAGTTAAGAATAAAAGATCGCTTAGAGGAAATCCTTGAGTCTATTGAACTAATACAAGAATGGAGCAAGGGAATGACCGAATTGCATGACTTCATGATTTCGCCCGGTCGTGTTATGGCTTTTAATGCTTGCGTGATGAGATTGCAGGTGATCGGAGAGCACGTGGGTAGGCTAATGAAAGAAGACAGCAAACCTTTAGACAAATATACCGAAATACCTTGGCATGCAATTTATGGGTTGAGAAACATCATTTCCCACGAATATGCAAATATTGATGAAACGGTCATTATTTCAGCTATCAAAGAGGATTTACCTAAGCTGAAAGATGTTGTAGAGGAACTTCTAAGACAATATTCCTAATCAAAATCTTTAAATGGGTGCCATAACAAAACGATAAGGTTATGGCAACAACACAAAGTTATTTCCCACGGAAGTCGGAGTCGGCTCCGATGATTTATGCCTACGAGGACAAGTATGACCCACAGCTGCGCGGACTGCTGAAGGTGGGCTATACCACGATTGGCGTGCATGAACGGGTGCACCAGCAGTATAACATCGTGCGTCCGGGCGAACCGCCTTACCGCATACTGGTGGAAGAGAGTGCCATGCGGCAGGACGGTACGGCGTTTATGGACCATGATGTACATCGCCAGTTGGTCAGGATGGGATGTCGGCACGCGGAGGGCGAGTGGTATCGCTGTACGCCCCAGCAGGTCAGGGCGGCTATTGTGGCCGTCAAAGAGAGAAAGGATGTGGCGTGGAACCGCGACAAGACATTTGGCATGCGCCCCGAACAGCAGGCGGCGGTGGAGAAGACGGCAGCCTACTTCGAAAGCTATCAGTCGGAGGCAGGCCGCGTGCCTCACTTCCTATGGAACTGCAAGATGCGCTTCGGCAAGACCTTTACTACTTACCAGCTGGCACGGCGCATGGGGTGGCGGCGCGTGCTGGTGCTGACATTCAAGCCCGCCGTGGTTCATGCGTGGGAGGAGGACTTGATGACGCATGTGGACTTTGACGGGTGGCAGTTTATAGCCAGGAGCGCTGATGCCACTATCGACTATCAGTTTGAGCATGCCGACTCGCAGAAGCCGATGGTGGTGTTCGGCTCGTTTCAGGACTTTCTGGGCAAGAACACAGCCAGCGGAGGCATGAAGCTGAAACACGAATGGGCTCGCGGATTCAACTGGGACTGCATCGTGCTGGACGAATACCACTATGGAGCTTGGCGCGAGAATGCGAAGGAGCTGATTGGAGTGAGCGAGGACTTGGGCGGCGAAATTGAGAATCCGGACTACTTCGACGAAGACCTGATTCCCATCACGTCGAATCATTACCTGTACCTGTCGGGTACGCCCTTCCGTGCCATAGCCTCCGGCGAGTTCATCGAGGAGCAGATATACAACTGGACCTACAGCGACGAGCAACGGGCCAAAGAGGAATGGGGCGACAAGGCCGACAATCCATACGCCTCGCTGCCCAAGATGGTGCTGCTGACCTATCAGCTGCCGAAGGAAATATCGAGAGTGGCGGAAGAAGGAGAGTTTGACGAATTCGACCTGAACTCATTCTTTGAAGCTGAGGGACGGGGCGGGGATGCCGTGTTCAAGCATCACGACGAGGTGCAGAAATGGCTCGACATGCTGCGCGGACAATATCTGCCTACGTCCATCAACGACCTGAAAGCAGGAAACCGTAAGCCCCCGTTGCCTTTCCTCAATGGCGACCTCTATTCGAACATGAACCATACGCTGTGGTTCCTGCCTAACGTGGCGGCCTGCTTCGCCATGCGCAATCTGCTGACAGAGCTGCAGAACACATTCTATCATGACTATCAGGTCATCGTCTGCGCTGGAACAAGGGCGGGCATCGGACAACAGGCCCTGCCGCCTGTTGAGAAAGCCATGTCGCATCCGGATCCGCTTCATTGCAAGACCATCACGCTGACCTGTGGCAAACTGACTACGGGTGTCACCGTTCGTCCGTGGACGGGTATCTTCATGCTACGAGACACCTCGTCGCCAGAGACTTATTTCCAGTCGGCATTCCGCGTACAGTCACCTTGGACTATTACCAACAGTGACGGGTTGTATCCGAACCAAGTTGAGATATTGAAGAAGGTCTGCTATGTGTTCGACTTTGCACCTAACAGAGCACTCAGAAAGGTTGCCGACTACTCCTGTCAGTTGAATGTTGAAGAAGGCAATCCAGAGAAGTGTGTGGACGACTTCATCAAGTTCCTGCCTGTGCTGTGCTATGAGAACGGGGTGATGAAAGCACTCTCGGCCAGCGACGTGCTGGACATGGCGATGAACAACACTTCTGCCACGCTGCTGGCTCGCAGGTGGGAGAGCGCATTGCTGGTCAATGTGGATAACTTCACGCTGCAACGGCTGCTGAACAATAAGGAGGCGATGGCCGCGCTGATGAAAATAGAGGGATTCCGCTCGCTGAATCAGGATATAGAGACTATCATCAACAAGACGGAGAACATCAAGAAGAAACGCAAGGAACATGAGGACGGACTGACGCCCAAGGAGAAGAAAGAACTGAGCGATGCCGAGAAGGAAATCAAGAGCAAGCGCCGCCAGATACAGGAGAAACTGATGAAGTTTGCCACGCGCATACCCATCTTCATGTACTTGACCGACTTCCGCGAGTATTCGCTGAAAGATGTAATCCTGCAACTGGAGCCCAGATTGTTCGAGCGCGTCACAGGACTGACCAAGCAGGACTTCGCGTTGTTGGTCAGCCTCAATGTGTTCAACGAGGCGCTGATGAATGATGCCGTCTATAAATTCAAGCGATATGAGGACAGCAGCCTGACTTATACTGGCATCAACCGTCATGAGCATGACCAACAAGTAGGTGGATATAGTACGGTCATCACGATGGAGGAATACCTGTCATCGTGAGGTCTTTTCTAATAGCGTCACAACGCGCTCTTTGACAAGTTTTTGATTGGAAAGTTTGGAAGTGCAAAAGAATGTTTGTATATTTGCAGCAAATTATGGCATCTTTTCGGGGCAATGTGTTTCAGTTTTTAACTCTATTGGCTTATAATCTCAGAAATTTTATCTAAATTTGCAGCCTGAAAGTAGAGATGCCACGATGTGACGTCTCTACGCAAACGCTAAAATAACACTTGTTTAATGGATGAAAATATGAACAATGAGACCTTGAAGGCCGATGCTAATGCTCAAGCCGATAATAGACAAAGAGTGAACCCTTTCTTTGAACCATACAAGACACCGCATGATGTGGTGCCATTCGACAAGATCAGATTGGAAGATTTTGAGGAGGCTTTCATGGAAGGCATCCGACGAGACAACGAACAGATTGAGAAAACAATCAACAATCCACAGAAGCCGACCTTCGACAATACTATCATCGACAAAGAAGACGACACGGAAGGATACTACGATCTGTTGGAGCGTGTCTCAACGGTGTTCTACAACCTGCTGTCGGCTGAGACCAACGACGAACTGGATGCTCTGGCACAGAAGATGAGCCCCATCCTGACACAGCATGCCAACGATGTAAGACTGAACGAACGCTTGTTTGAGCGAATCAAATATGTACACCAGCACCACCGCAAACTGACACCCGAGGAGAAGATGCTGCTGGAGAACACCTATCAGGGCTTCGTAAGAAGCGGGGCCTTGCTGGACCAGGAGGGTAAGGAGAAACTGCGCAAACTGACGGAAGAGGCCTCCATCCTGTCGTTGCAATTCTCGCAGAACCTGTTGAAAGAGACCAAGGCATTCACCTTGCACATCACCGACGAGGCACAGCTCGACGGTCTGCCAGAGACCGCCAAGGAAGCAGCAGCACAGACGGCCAAGGAACAGGAGAAAGAAGGATGGGTGTTCACACTGGACTACCCCTCCTACTCGCCCTTCATGACCTACAGCACTCAGCGCGACTTGCGCGAACAGATGTACATGGCCCGCAACACGCTGTGCACCCACCCGAACAACGAGAACAACCTGGAGATATGCAAGCGGCTCGTCAACCTGCGGCGTGAGGTGGCTCAACTGCTTGGCTACAAGACGTATGCCGACTATATGCTGAAGCGCCGCATGGCCCGCAACACGCGCAACGTGTATAAGCTGCTGAACGATCTGATTGATGCCTACAAGCCAACAGCCGAGAAGGAACGCAAGGAACTGACAGACTTCAAGAAGAAAGCAGAAAAGAAGAAAGGAACCGACGACACCTCTGACGAACTGAAGCCGTGGGATGCAACGTTCTATAGCCACAAGCTGCAACTGAAAAAATGGAATATCGACGCCGAAATGCTGCGGCCCTACTTCGAACTGTCAAAGGTGATCGACGGTGTCTTCGGACTGGCAGGCCGTCTGTATGGCATCAGCTTCAAGGAAAACAAAGACATTCCCGTCTACCATCCCGACGTGAAAGCCTACGAGGTGTTCGACAAGGACGGCAGTTATCTGGCTGTGTTCTATGCCGACTTCCATCCGCGCAAAGGCAAACAAGGCGGTGCATGGATGACGGAATATCAAGGACAGTTTATCGACAAGAAAGGCGAGAACGTGCGACCACACGTCTCGGTGGTCATGAACCTGTCGAAGCCCACCGATGAGAAGCCAGCCCTGCTGACCCTCAGCGAGGTGGAGACGTTCCTGCATGAGTTTGGTCACTCGCTGCACGGCATGTTTGCCAACACGAGGTTCGAGAGCCTGAGCGGCACCAATGTGTGGTGGGACTTCGTGGAACTGCCCTCACAGTTCATGGAGAACTTCGCCGTCGAGAAAGAGTTCCTGCGCACTTTCGCCTTCCACTATCAGACAGGCGAGCCGTTGCCCGACGAACTGATTGAGCGCATCGTGAAGAGCCGTAACTTCATGGTAGCCACGGCCTGCCTGCGCCAGGTGAGCTTCGGCTTGCTCGACATGGCCTACTACACCCAGCGCGACGAGTTTGCCGCCGACATCATGCCCTTTGAGAAGAACGCATGGAAGAAAGCCATCCTGGGCAAACAACTGCCTGAGACGTGCATGACCGTACAGTTCTCACACATCATGTCGGGCGGCTATGCCGCAGGCTACTACAGCTACAAGTGGGCTGAGGTGCTCGATGCCGACGCATTCAGCCTGTTCAAGAAGAACGGCATCTTCAATCAAGAGACGGCCCAGAGCTTCCGTGACAACATCCTGTCGAAGGGCGGCACCGAACACCCCATGACACTCTACAAGCGATTCCGTGGCAGCGAGCCTACCATCGACGCACTGCTGAAGCGCAACGGCATCAAGAGACAGCGCCCAGCAAAGAAGTGAAGAAGAAGCTAAGCCATCTAATAGTAAAACCATGATAGACAAGGAAATACGCAATCGAATCATCGAACTTGTACACAGAGAGGTAGTGCCTGCCATCGGCTGTACCGAGCCCATGTGCGTAGCACTATGCACAGCAAAAGCCACTGAGCTGCTGGGCTGCCGACCAGAACGCATCGAGGTCCAGCTGAGTGCCAATATTCTGAAGAACGCAATGGGAGTAGGCATCCCGGGGACTGGCATGATCGGTCTGCCCATTGCCATTGCACTGGGTGGGCTGATTGGCAAAAGCAGCTATCAACTGGAAGTGCTGAAAGACCTGACACCCGACGCGCTGGAAGAGGGCAAACGCTACATTGACGAAAAGCGCATAGACATTCAACTGAAGAAGGGCATCACCGAAAAACTGTATGTAGAGGTGACCTGTCGTGCCGGCGACAAAGCCAGGACAGCCATTATAGCCGGATCGCACACGCATTTTGTCGATGTCAACGGAGTTGCCTCAAACGGTAAACCGGCCCACAGCTGCCATGCAGAAACAGGAAGCGATGACATAGCACTCGACCTGCGACTTGTCTACGACTTTGCCACTACTGCCCCGCTTGAGGAAATCCGTTTCATTGAAGAGACACGCAAATATAATATGAACGCGGCCCGCGAGGCACTGAAAGGCAACTACGGGCATAACCTCGGCAAGACAATCGACCGCCCACTGTCGAAAGGCATCTTCGGCAATAGCATCTATGCCCACATCATCGCACGCACAGCCTCAGCCTGCGATGCCCGCATGGGAGGCGCCATGATTCCCGTCATGTCGAACAGCGGATCGGGCAATCAAGGCATCTGCGCCACCAACCCCGTATGCGTCTATGCAAAAGAAAACGAGAACACCGAAGAGGAACTCATCCGTGGCTTGATGCTGAGCCACCTGACGGCCATCTACATCAAACAGTCGCTCGGCACACTCTCGGCTCTCTGCGGATGCGTCGTGGCAAGTATCGGATCGAGCGTAGGCATCACCTATCTAATGGGCGGCAACTTCGAACACATCTGTCGATCGGTGAAAAACATGGTGGCCAACCTGACGGGCATGATCTGCGACGGAGCCAAGCCGTCGTGCTCGCTGAAAATCACGTCGGGCGTATCCACTGCGCTCCTCTCCGCCCTGCTATCCATGGAAGGCAAATGCGTGACCTCGACCGAAGGCATCGTCGACGACTGTGTGGATAAATCGATACACAACCTGACGGCTATCGGTGCCAACGGCATGGGCCCCACCGACGACATGGTTCTGGAAATCATGACTTCGAAAGGATGCTGAACAACGAAGCGAAGCTATAAACCATAAAAAAAATAAAAAAGAATGGGATTGCTGCTTGCAATCTCATTTTTTTTCGTTACATTTGCTGACAATTACGACTAAAAACACTAATTTCTAAAACAGTTGAATATGAAAGACCTTCAAATGTACATTAACGGACGGTTCTGTGAGAGCCGTAGTGGAAAGTGGATTAACGTACTGAACCCTTCGACAGAGGAAGTCATTTCGCGACAGCCCGAAGGAACAATCGAAGACGTCAACGAAGCACTCGATGCTGCTCGTGCCGCTCAGAAGAAATGGGCAAAGACCCCAGCCATCGAACGCGCACAGTATCTGCTGAAGATGGCCGACGGCATAAAGAAGCGCCAGAACGAGTTTACCGAAATCATCATGCGCGAGCAGGGCAAGACCCGCAACTGGGCATCGATTGAGGTGGGTGCCACCATCAGCTATTTCGAATATATGGCCAGCTTTGCCCGCCACATTGAGGGCGAAATCATACCGAGCGACCGTCCCAATGAGACCATCTTGCTGAGCGAGAAGCCAATTGGCGTCGTTGCAGGCATCCTGCCCTGGAACTTCCCCTTCTTCCTGATTGCCCGCAAGGCAGGTGCTGCGCTGATTGCAGGCTGCACCATTGTCATCAAGCCCTCACAGCTCACACCGGAGAACTGCACCGAATTTGGCAAGGTGATCGACGAGATCGGACTGCCTGCCGGTGTCATCAACATCGTGACCGGTAAGGGAAGCGTCATCGGCAATGAGATGGCAGGCTCGCCCAAGATTGACATCGTCAGCGTAACGGGCAGTGTCAGTGCAGGCGAAAGCATCATGGCTGCTGCCTCGAAGAACATCACCAAGGTGAGTCTCGAACTGGGTGGAAAGGCTCCAGCCATCGTTTGCAAGGATGCCGACCTGGAGCGTGCTGCACAGTGGATTGTGGACAGCCGAATCGGTAACAACGGACAGATTTGCAACAACGCAGAGCGCGTCTATGTACAGAAAGAGGTGAAGGCTGCGTTCACTGAGATTCTGGTGAAGAAGATGGCCGCCGTCAAGGTGGGCGATCCTTGCCTGGACGACAATGTAGACATGGGACCGTTGGTAGAGCAGCGTGCTCTGGAGAGCGTAACGGAGAAGGTGGAGCGTGCCATCAAGCAGGGAGCCAAACTGCTGTGCGGCGGTCATCGCGTAGGCAAGAAAGGCTACTTCTATGCCGCAACCGTGCTCGATGACTGCCGCCAGGACATGGACATCATTCACGAGGAGACCTTCGGCCCGGTGATTCCTCTGGTTGAGTTCGACACCATCGATCAAGTCATTGAATGGGCTAACGACTGCGAATACGGACTGGCATCGAGCATCTTCACCAAAGACCTGAACATTGCAACCAAGGCATGTCGCGAACTGGAGTTCGGAGAGACCTACATCAACCGCGAGCACTTCGAGGCAATCCAGGGATTCCATGCCGGCGTAAAGAAAAGCGGTATTGGCGGTGCCGATGGCAAACACGGTGTTGAGGAATATCTTGTCACCCATGTGACCTACCTCGATACCTATGAGGACATGTAAGGATTAGGCTAAATACATCATGAGATACGTGAGTTCGGTACACTGAACTCACGTATTTTCTTATCTCAGCAATAACAGGGAATTGAATTATTGATTAATGGCACCGCAATGGGGACAACGGCCTTTGCTATGCATGCTGCTGCCGCAATTGCCACAAATGCAGGCAATGCGCGTGTGATGCAGATAGCGCCAGACAGCAACAAGAACGTAGGCAATATACAGCAAATAGCCTATGTAATAAATGGTGGAGACACTGAATATGACATAGACGACGCCACAGGTGCCTGCCAGTCCCAAGTAGTAGAAAAAAGCATCGCCCCCCCGCAGATGACGACGCACGTCGTCTACTGCTGCAATACCTGCTATGACCATCATCCATACAGACGCGAGAAACAATCCCAAATGGAAGGGAACAGAGAAGGGGTTCAACGTAGGATGGTAGTAATAATGACGCCATGACTCAGGCGCAAAAAGCTGTATGGAACTGTAAAGCACAGCCGAACTGGCCACAAGCAGACAGAGCAACGTGGGATAAAAAGAATTGATGTCATTGAAATGGACGATCTTGGCACCCAGCCGCATCAGTCGGCGAAACACAAACACAGCAAACACCAATACTAAGATTGCAAGGAAAATGAGCAGATGGGTGTTGGAAAAGAAATCTATAAACTGAGAAATAGGAGCATCGGGCGACACCCCCGTCAGCATCAGATTCTCATGTATCCAACCAATGGTCTGCTGGTCTCTGGCCACCTTCACCCAAACAGAATCTATCGTATCGGTCGGCATCTTCGTAATATCGGCCACTACAATACGATCGCCATTATATATGCAGAAGGTGTCGACCTGCAGGCCGTTCACATACTCAGTGGGATGCTGTGCAATGAGCTGCAAGGAATCGGAACGCACAATGAAATTGAAGTTCTGCGTATAATGGTGCGTCGTATAGAAAGAGATGGAATCGATTTGCTGGTCGGTCAGATTCCATGCATCAGAAGTGTAGGGTCCTTGATGGTAGCAAGAAACGAGCAGACCAGCCACGCACAGCACGAGCAATGACCTCAGGCGACACAAACGCGCCCCAAAAGAACACCAACTAAACTCCATAGATATTCATTTGACAGTTACGGCAATCAAACTCCAGACGGAAAAGCCGTCCATCGCCCAGTCGAAGCGATAGAGGCTCATGCCACGAAGGGACATGCCCTCCGTTCTTCACACAATAGCCCAAGGAATAGCGCAGACAATGACGGCACTGCATAATCAGCGGATGCTGCGGTGTACGAAGCTCAAACGCGGGCTGAACAGGCTTCATTCCGTGCGACGCATAGAACTTATCTGCCAACTTGTTTGAAACATTATAGCAATATGACTGACGATAAACGGGGACATCAACTTGCTCTGCATCGGCTTTCTTCACATGCAATTCGCTCTCTGCTTTCATGGAGGCAGCGTAGGCCTTTACTGCCATCCTGCGCAGTTCGGAAAGCCGACTGCCGGGAATGAAATAATCAAAATTCTCTGGAATATCTATTGCAGTGCATTCGTAAGGGGTATCGCCCAGTTTTGTCAACTGATGGACTATGTTGTCACGTTGAGACTTCTGCGCCTTCTGATGTTCCAAAGGCATATCGACTTCTACATCATCAATCGACAGTAGGAAGCCAGCGGAACTGACACGCAGCTTCATCGATACAGGAATCTTTCGTTCAGCACTTGGTTTTGACAAGATGCGTTCAAACTGCAAATCATTGTTTCGGTAAAGACGCATGCCTTTCTTTAGCGAAGCAGGCATCTTCAGCGGATAGAGACGATTGTTCTCTACCCTATTGACACGAAATCCTTCCAGTTCACGATCATCGTTGACAAAGCACAGGCCGTCGCCATTGACAAACACTGCTGAACCTGCTACAGTCAAAGACTGTCGTCCTTTAATTTCCTTGACAGTCCCCACGTACTCACCAATGGCTTTCGGTGTATCGAACGAAGCAATGTTCGGCTGACGACCATTAGCAAAATAGGTGGTATAGCCACGGTTGAACGTTCTGCGAAGATCGGGAGTAAAGGTGTAACGACATTTGCCTCTGGAAGAACGGCAGTACTTGTCGGGATGCCGCTTGACGATGGCATTCAGTCGCTCACTGTAAGCAGCAACCACATTCTTCACATAGCCCACATCCTTCAGTCGACCTTCAATCTTGAACGACGAGGCACCAGCCTCTGCCAGTTGCTCGAGATTGTCAATCTGGCACATGTCCTTGAGAGACAAGAGGTGTCTTTGATGCTCCAGCACATTTCCGTCGGCATCCAAAAGGTCGAACTTCATGCGGCAAAACTGTGCGCACTCTCCCCTATTGGCACTCCTGTTAAAACAGTACTGAGAAGCGTAACAGAGCCCTGAATAGCTGACGCACAGCGCACCATGTACAAACACCTCAAGCTCTACATCGGGAACTGCGGCATGAATGGCCGCAATCTCATCCAAGGTGAGTTCACGAGCCAATACCACACGGGAAAAGCCCAACGAGCGAAGCCATCTGACTTTCTCTGCGCTACGGTTGTCGGTCTGGGTAGATGCATGAAGAGAAAAACGGCAATCGCTTTTCAGCGAATCTTCAACGAGACTCAGCACCGCCATGTCCTGAACCAATATCGCATCGACACCGATTATAGAGAGTTCGTTTAGCAACTGGCAGGTCTGTTCCGTCTCGTCATCATAGATAATGGTATTGACCGTTACATAGACTTTTGCCCCAAACTGATGGGCATAACGACAGAGAACAGAAATATCATCGCCACTATTGGTGGCCGAAGCACGGGCGCCGAACCTACTGGCACCGATATAAACAGCATCGGCACCATGATCAATGGCTGCAATGCCACACTCAAGGTTCTTGGCAGGTGCCAGCAATTCCAGTTTTCTCATCCAATCTTCGAAATATCGTAGGGGGTCTCTTGATAGACATAATAGTTCACCCAATTGTTATAGAACAAGTTGGCATGTGCTCTCCATGTCACCAAAGGCTTCTGATCGGGATTGTCATCTTTAAAGTAGTTGCGCGGCAGTTCAACATCGTCTCGTATTCCGACATCACGACGATACTCTTTATCCAGCGTGTTAGGAGCATACTCCATGTGGCCCGTGATGAAGAACTCGCGGCCATTGCGAGCCATCACAATGCACACGCCACTCTCTTCTGACTCGGCAATCATCTGCAACTCTTTGTGCTTCAGTATATCCTCACGACGAATCTCAGTATGACGACTGTGAGGCATCATAAACACATCGTCGAAGCCACGGAAGATTGGCAACTGGGGATTCAATGTCTGCTGCGGGAAAATGCCGAACATTTTCTTGGGCAACCGATATTTCGGAATACCATAGTGATAGTAAAGACCAGCCTGAGCCGCCCAGCAAATATACAATGTGCTCGTGACGTGCGTCTTTGCCCAGTTGAAGATGCTTGTGATTTCATCCCAGTAGCTCACTTCTTTATAATCGAGTGTCTCGACTGGCGCCCCGGTTATGATCATGCCATCGAACTTCTCGTCCTTCATGGCATTGAAATCACGATAGAACTGCATCATGTGTTCAATCGGCGTGTTCTTTGGGGTATGGCTTTTCAGCTTCATGAAACTCACCTCAAGCTGAAGAGGTGTATTGGAAAGCAACCTGATCAAATCTGTTTCCGTCGTAATCTTCAGCGGCATCAGGTTCAGGATGACGATTCTCAGGGGACGAATGTCTTGTGCATGCGCCCTTGTGTCATCCATGACAAAAATATTCTCGTTCTTCAGAATATCAATGGCAGGAAGCCTATCGGGAAGTCGTAATGGCATAAGCTTTCTCTTTTTTATTTCAACCTCAATACAATCGCTGAGACATTGTCGAATCCTCCGGCATCCTCAGCAGCATGGCACAAGTCAATGGCTTCTTTTCCTTCATCCAACATGCGCTCAATGATTGCGTCATCGAGCATGTCTGTCAGGCCATCACTACACAGCAAGACGGCATCGCCTGCTTGTAATTCGCTCGTACATCTCACTATATCAATGTAGCTGGTCTTACATCCTCCACCGATGCAATTGGTTATCACATTTGAGTGGACCTTCTGTCCCATCATATTACTCAAGGAATGATCGGTGGTTAGTTGTGTCAGCTGGCCGTCATGGAAACGATAGAGCCGACTGTCTCCACAGTTCAGCCAATAGAAATCGCCCTCATAATAGGCAAGTGCCACCAGTGTCGTTCCCATGTTCCTGTACTGCATTGCGGAGTGTCCCTTAGCATCAATGATGTTACAGATACTGCCCAGCCACTCGTAAATAGAATCATTGAAGTTTTCGACGCTAAGCCCACTGGGAATATCATTATAGAAGAATTCAAGATTGTGAAGCACATCACTGCTTGCCACCTCACCACACGCATGGCCTCCCATTCCATCGGCCAAGGCCAGGAGGTATCTGTCTGAACTGTCGAGTTCCTTCACGACCTCCAATTTATCATCACGAACAAACATGTTGCCCACAAGTAGCATGTCTTCATTGTTATCTCTTACACAGCCGACACGACTGGCCGCAGTAACACTAAATAAAAACATTTCAATCTTCTCCCTTAATTAATACTTACTTGTAAATTTACATTTGCTATCGTCACAATATCGCCGTCTTTAAGCGACATTTCAATATCCGGTTGCAACGGACGTTCATTTAGTTTTGTGCCATTTGATGAGTGTTTGTCGGCAATGCACCATCCCGCCTTTGCATTATAGCGGAGCTGAGCATGCACACCCGATACATACATATTGCCCTTGAAGAACTGAGCATAAGGCCCTTGCTTGCGCCCGATAACAGCACCATTGACAGCTTCGATTCTGATGCCCAGCGATGCATTTATCAAGGCAAGGCTTGGCAAGCCATGCGTAATATCCTGTGGGGGGCGTGACATCGTAAATTGGTTGGACATGCCCGAAGAACTCTGCGACAGACTTGCCGACATTGACGTAGAGTAGGCAGTCTGCGAGTTCGAATTATTTAGCTCGTCGGGAACAACCATCATGCCACCACAGCTGGTGCATCGGCGCCCCAGTCCTACCCTACCGCAACGATTGCAGTAACGAAGAGCCGTTCCACACTGATCGCAATAGTGTGAGTCATCCTCTATCTCCTCTTGGCAATTTGGACAAACAATCATAAGTCTTTAATATCTTCTGGTTGAATTAGCTGATATGTTTCTTTTGTGATTTGATCAGGCGGCAGCTGCGACACCCTTATCGACAATCTCTGAACCGTGTCATCAAGCAGATTGCGCATTGCCCGGGCATTGCCGAAGTTGGAGTCCTTCACCATCACCATCTTGTAGATGACATCAAGCAACTTAAACTCCGCAGGAGGTGCCAACGTATATTGCTCTTTCTGCGCCATCTTCTTGAAGATAGCAAGCAGCTCATCCTCATTGTAATCGTCGATGTGCAACTTATGCGTGAAACGACTGGCAAGTCCGGCATTCATCTGCAAGAATTCGTCCATCTTTTCTTTGTAGCCGGCTGCAATCACCACAAACTTGCCACGGTCGTCTTCCATTCGCTTCATCAGCGTGTCGACAGCCTCCTTGCCATACTGATCGTTCTGGTCAGAGAGGGTATAAGCCTCATCAATGAACAGGATGCCCCCCATTGCCTTGTCGCACATGTTATTGACAATCTTCGGGGTCTCTCCCATATATTTGCCCACCAGCGTGGCACGACTGGCTTCTATCACATTCGAAGTTGGCAGAATCTCCATTGACTGAAGCACTTCACCCATCTTTCTGGCAATCGAGGTCTTACCCGTACCCGGATTACCCGTCAGAATGAAGTTCATGGCCAGCTGCTGCACTTTTCCTGCTCCCATAGCCGCACGTTGTTTCATGAACATGCTCTGCACAGCCAGACGACGGATAGCATTCTTGACTGAACGCATGCCGATGAACTCGTCAAGTTCGTTGAGCACTTCATCAAGCGGACGGGCGGCAGCACTCTTCGCCATCGGCAGATCATCGGCAGTGATTTTGAACATATCCGCCTCTTGGAACTGCGGATTACTCATCAGGCTAACCAAACGCTGACTCTGCTTTTCTACCGCCTCATCGAAGATGCGACGCGCTTCGCGAGCATTTCCGAAGTTCTTGTCGCGGCGCAAATAGAGTTGTTCGAACTGACGATGGATGGCACCTTCCGTCTCTGTATCAATCGTGAAGCTCTTGGCCGAGGCAAGATTCAAGAATATCTGCGTCAGTTCGTCGGGCGTATAATCTTCAAAATGAATGGTCTGAGTGAAACGACTCTTCAACCCGGGATTCGAGTCGATGAAATCATGCATCTGCTGAGTATAGCCAGCTACGATGCAAACGAACTTGCCGCGATCGTCTTCAAGGCGCTTCAGTAACGTATCGATAGCCTCAGAGCCAAACGTGTCGTTGTCACTCGATTTCAGCGTATAGGCTTCATCAATGAACAATACACCTCCCAGCGCAGTATCTATGAGCTGGTTGGTCTTGATGGCCGTCTGTCCAGAATAGCCAGCAACCAGCTTGGAACGGTCGGCCTCGACCAACTGTCCTCGACTCACGATTCCAAGTGTTTTGAAGACATCGGCCATGATACGGGCCACCGTAGTCTTACCCGTACCCGGATTACCCGTAAACACATAATGCTTTCCTTGGAACGTTTTGGTCTCTCCACGTTTTATCTGCAATGTAAGGAAGGAAGCCAGGTTGGAGATTTCCTTTTTCACGCTGGCCAGTCCCACCAGACCATCAAGTTTCTTCAAACAGTCACCCAAGTCAACTTCCTTCGGTGCTTCGTAAGGAATATCCGCTTCGGTGATGGTCATCAGCTCTTCATTGCTCATCTGCGAGAGATTGTTGAACTGCAGTCTGCCTGCCTGTTTCTTGCAAATCTGGTCGAACAAGCTGCGCATCGTGCGTCCGTTGGCAAAATCCCTGTCGCGGGCATTATACAGCTCCGTTATCATCTTGCGGGCAAGCTGCTCTGCATCTGCCGAGAAGATATACTTTTTATCCTTGGCAAAGACCAGCATGATCTGGAAGAGTTCTTCAGGTGTATAGTCGTCGATATTCAGGAAATAATTGAACCGACTGTGCATGCCGGGATTGACGCGGAACAAGTTCTCCATCTCCGTGCGATAGCCTGCTGCTATCACCACAAACTTGTCGCGGTCGTCTTCCATCCGCTTCATCAGTGTCTCAAGTGCCTGAGCTCCCTGATTGTCACGATCGCCCGTCTGACTAACAGGTGCCAACGTATAGGCCTCGTCGACAAAGAGGATACCTCCCATCGCTTTATCGCAAAGCCGATTGACAACCTTTGGTGTCTCCCCTTGATAAGAGCTCACCATCTGTGACCTGTCGACCTCAACCACATGCCCTGAGTCCAGATAGCCGATGGCAGCCAATATCTCGCCCAACTTTCGGGCTATCATAGTCTTACCAGTACCAGGATTGCCAGTCAGAACAATGTGCATGCTCATCTTGGTCTGCTCACCCAAGCCACGTTGCTTTCGCTGAATGCTGTTCTGAACGGAATAGGCAATCTCACGAACGGCTTGCTTCACCTCATTCATTCCGATGTACTTATCCAAATCAGAAAGTATATCGTCGAGCGAACGCTCTTCCGGCACGTAGCCTCTTATGTCGGCCAGTTCAACCTGCTTGGCTTCGGTACCTCTACTTATAAAAGAGGTGAAGATGTCTTCAGCCGTCTTCATGGCCAGATGAGCATTGCCAAAGGTCTCATCCTTGATCTTTATCTGATACTTGAAGTATCGCTGCAACTGAAGGTTGGCCTCTTCCGTGAAGTCGGTCAGGCCATACTTCGACTTCAGTTCAGCCTTGGTTATGTCGGCCAGTTCATGATAGTTGGGCGTGGGCAGGCGGAATGTGTATTTGAATCGATTCTTCACAGCTGGGTTACTTTCCAGGAAGTCATCAAGACCTTTGGGCAGACCAGCCATAATCACAATGGGATTATCTTCCCACCTGTCCATCTCGACAAACAACTTGTCAAGCGGATTCACTTGGTTCGAATATTTGTCTGGCAGCAGTTTTTGCACATTGTCAAAGAAGAGTATGCCATCACGCGACTTCTTGATATTCTCGTCCCACTTGTCAACAAACCGAGAGTAGTCCACAGCATCGACCATCGTCAGCTTCGGCTTACTGATGATTTTATGCTGATAGAAATAATCTTTGATGACCCCGGCCACAGCCGTCTTGCCAGTACCAGTCTCACCGATAATGATAGCATTGACAGACAGACGTACCGTTGCCACATCCTTTCTCGACCTCAGATACGTATAAGTGTCGACAATCGTCTTTAACTGAGACTTCAGGTCAGTAAGGCCTACCAGTTTGTCGAGCACATTCTGAGAAACAAGCGGCATGCCACACCACTTGCAGAATTTGGCTATTATTCGATTCTCCTTATGACAATGTTCGCAAATCATTAATCAGCACTGTTTTGTTGTTCTACCACCGCACTCTGGTACTCTTCACCGAAAAAAGCACCGCTCTTGCCCATCAACCTGGGACTCAACACACAAAACTCCAGAATGAGCACAATGAAGACCAAGCTCCACAAGAGATAGTGGATGACCGTCTCCCCCGAAATGCTGCTGACCTGATTGGATATGTCATCGAGCAACCCAAATTTCGAACTCTTGTATCTGTGCGATTTTGTCTTGAATGTATAGTAAAGAGGTTCGAGCAACGACGTGTTAATATCTTCGGAATTCAAAATCTCCTGTATCATGGCCGAATTGCCCTGGTCGTCTTTCTTGAAATCCGTGAAGTAGCATACCACCACATATATAAGTGACAGCACGATAATGGCTACACTGAAGAGCGACGGTTGCCACGACTCCACAAACTTCAGTACCCATATCGGAATGTAAGCAGTAAAAATGCCGATGAGTCCGAAGAGGAAGGAGAGGAACGGGCCGAAGCCACCAAAATAAGAACGAGTGGCCACAATGATGCCGGTCATGCCCCCCAGAGGCAACAAGATGGTAAGATTAGGATGATCTATCAGAAGATTGTGATTCTCAATTCCGAAAATCAGAATCAAGAGCATCCAGACTGAAGCAAAGCCATAGAAGATATAGCGGAAGATTTTCTCACGATAATGAGCATAGTTCCAGTCGTGACGCACCTCAGAGATGCGTTCGGATGTGTCTTCCTTGGCTTTCATGTAGCGCTTATAGTACAATTGCTGCACGTCATACCTGCCTAAGGCAACCACCCAGTTCTCAAGTTCATGCTCATAACTGTACTCCTCGGCAAAATCGCGAGTTGGGTCTTCATGATAGAAGACCGACAGCCACTGATGCAATGCACCCGTGCGAAGTTCTCCTCGAATGACATTGGCCAACTGCTTGTCTTCCATGTCATTGGGTGATCTGAGCTCTGTTCCGTCAGGCAATAAATAGACGGGTGTTGCGCCCAGTATTCTACAGAAGCGGTAGAGAGCCGTGTGCATATCATAGGCACTCAGACGTTCCACATTCTCCGTAGCATTCATGTCAAAGCAACTAGCAGCATCGGCAATCTCCTGATGCCATCCGTGCAACTGTGCATAATAGTTGAACCGTCCGTCTGGGTCCACAAAATCGCCCATCACCACAGCCAGTTCATTATTAGGCGTATGCTGCTGCGACTGCAAGAGCTTCGACAGGTATTCGCCGATCTGAGCCTGTGTGCAGGCCGATTGCAGGTCGTAGGCAGCCGAGCGGTCAATATTGTAGAGCACCTTGTAGGCCAGCGACAACGAATACGGCTGGTCTTGCGTCATGATACGCAGTGCCTCGCATGCCATCACGTCCTCATGGCTGTACATCCACGACAACAGCCTGCCATCAAGCAAGGAGTGCCATTCGTCCTCTTCGGTCACTTCTATTGAGCCGAAAGACTTCACGATTTCACCGATGGTAGCCGAAGGATATTTCGCCAGAAGAGGCACGTCAGGGTCTATCTCATAAACTGTCCTCATCACCGCCACATGAGGATTGGCATCGGGAGTGAAGTACGACTGTATGCGCTTGACGTCGACATCCGTATGACTTTCCAGCCAGATAAATAGGCGGTCGTTGACGTTCTGCAAGTCGAGTGCATAACGCTCTTTATTGCTGATGAGCGAGAGGGCGATGCCATGCACATCATCGCATGGTTCGTCCTGCACGTCATAGTAAGGATAGCTTGGCTCCATAGCGTAGATGGCTGCCATCAGTCCCGCCTTATGGTCAACTGGATACCGATTGGAAACGATGTCCTTCAGGGCTAAAGCCAGTTTTGTGTTGCCACAATTCTCCAGCCATGTAGCAATTCGGCCATCATAGAGATAGTTGACAGCCAGACTTTCGTTTTTCACCAACAGCGGAACGAGATCATGTAAGTTGTCTGCTATCAGGTTCTTATCGGGGTCTACTATGAACGTTCTGTAGCGCAGATAGGGCGACGAGACATCCACGGGAACATTCTCGCCCAGGAACCAGCGCTCCACCTCGTCGTACTTCCAGCGCTTCTCATAGTTAACGACCGTAAGTCCCTGTATGAGCTGTCGCACCTGGGCAGGCAGTTCGTCGAGTCTTGGCAAGCGTCCCTCGTTCTTCTGGCGCATCATCAGGCGCTCGTTCGAGCTCATCGGGTTCTCGCCCAGCCACAAGGCAAACAGCGTTATGCCCAGAGAATAGAAGTCGGCAGCTGCCGTGATTTCCACTTCACCGTCAATCACGTCGGTGTACATCTCCGGAGCTGCAAAGATGGGGGTGCGTGCCTGTGTCGTGCGGTAGACTTTGGCATCATTCTCCATCAATACCGAAATGCCGAAGTCGCCCAGCACAAGCTGTGAATGGTCCTTGTCTCTGAAGAAATAATTGGCTGGCTTGATGTCTTTATGAAGAATACTGTTGCGATGGCAATAATCCAGCGCAGCGGCAGCCTGAAGGGTGATGCGACGGAACTTATTGAAATCACCGTCCAGATGATACTCCTGAAGGGTGCCTCCCTGCAGATACTCCATCAGTTCATAGCAGCGGTGCTTTCCGTCTACATACATCTTGCCGAAATCGTAGAGCTTGACCACCATCTCGAACTGAAAGCTGTAGATGCGTCGCATCAGCTTCTTGTTGATGTCATAATTGGGATAATAGACCTTCAGCACATATTCCTTTCCTCCATGATTCACCAGAAAGACCTGAGCCTCGCCAGAGTTCTCGCTCAAAGAACGCACGAGCCAATACTGTTCGCCTTTCAGTGTGAACACCTGCCCTGCGTGCTCAACGGGCGCATTATCCACAGGCTTTTGCCCGTCTATTCGCAAGGTGTTGTCGACAGGATTGCCAGCATTTTGTTGGGCAGAGTAGGCAACTGTTTTATCGGCAACGATCGTCCGGTCGGCAAGTACTGTCCGATCGGCTATCACCGTTCGGTCGCCAGCCATCGGGCCACCAAGAACAGGCATATCCATTCCACCACGTGTGGTCTGGTCCATATCATTAATGCTATCGCTCATGAAGATTTAAGAATAAAAATTACAGATCGTCTTTGATTTCTTGTTTGCTTCCCTTGCCTAAGATCACCCATTTGCCGCCCATCTGTGGCTTTGCACAACCACACGGACTGCTATGCATGGCATGTTTCCAGTTGCACACCCAGGCAAGTCTTACTCCGGCAGGTTTCTGCGCCATAGCATAGTTGCGCACGTGTACTGGCGACGGCGAGGATGGAATCTGCATCTTTTCCAGCAATGCCGCCAGTTGTTCAAGCTTTTCGTTCTTCTTTGCCTTCAGTTCTTCCTTCGACATGCGCATCTTTTCAACCTTCGGAATAATGGGCAAGGCAATGCCGTTGTCCTGGGCCAGAAGCCTCAACACGCGTTCGCGAAACTGTTGCATAGCCAGGTCGCGGCTAGCATCTCGCTCCGTCTCGTAAGGCTGTTCCATCGTCAGCTCGTCGTATTCGCGAGCCAGTTTTACCATTTCCTGATATTCTGGCATCTGCTTTACCTGCGCCAGCAGCAGACGAGCCTCATCGGTCAACGGTGTTCCGCATTGTTTGCAGAATGCAAAGTCGTTCAGCGTGTGGCAGGTGGGACAGACGATACCTCCACGCGGTGAACCGCACTCCGGGCAGAATGAGTCTTCCTGCCTCAGGGGCGAGCCGCAGAACGAGCAAACGTCTTTTCGTATATAATGATGGCACACTTCGCAGAAGTCGGCATCGACATCAATCGCACATCCACAATGAGGACACACAGCACCTTTCAGATGTGCGCCACACGAAGCACAGTTCTGGGCATCCTCTGCGTTCATGGCTCCACAGTTGGGACACACTACTGCGCCCTGCTGCTGAACCTGTTGCAGCTGTTGCGATGTCTGAATGTCGGGTGCTTTCTGTACCCTTTGACGCTGGCCGAAGTCAGTGCCCTGAGTTCTTTCATCGGTCATAACAACACATTTTAGCTAAAATATTTTGCAAAGATAATGAAAACAGATGAAACAAACGAAAAAACCGCCGCAAAATTTGCGACGGTCTTGCATATTTTCTGAACATTTTTACCACAATGGCAGACGCTTGTCCTTGGGCAGATACATTTTGTCGCCTTGTTTCACGCCAAAAGCATCGTACCACGCGTCAATATGGGGCAATGCTCCATTGACACGCCACATGCCCAGTGAGTGGGGATCGCTCTTGGTGCGGTTCCTGATTTCTGCCTCTGTGATGTTGTTTGCCCACACTCCAGCGTAGGCAATGAAGAATCGCTGCTCAGGGGTCAGACCGTCCAGAACTGGCAGTGCCTTGCTCTTTGTGGCATTCTTAAACGCAGTGTATGCCACCTGCAGTCCACCGTGGTCGGCCAGATTCTCGCCAAGGGTCAGACGACCGTTGGCATTCAGGTCGGGCAGGACTTTGATGGCCGAGAAGAAATCGGCATAGCGGTCTGTGCGCTCCTTGAACTGTTCGCCATCCGACGGCGCCCACCAGTCGTGCATGTTGCCGTCCTTGTCGAACTGTCGGCCCTGATCGTCGAAGCCGTGAGTCATCTCGTGGCCAATCACTACGCCAATGGCACCATAGTTAAATGCATCGTCGGCAGTTGGGTCGAAGAAGGGGTACTGCAAGATGCCGGCAGGGAAACAGATTTCGTTAGTTGTCGGATTATAGTAGGCGTTTACGGTCTGCGGATACATGTACCAATCATCGCGGTCAACGGGCTTACCGGCCTGATGCTCAATAGAATACTCATGCCAGAACTTTCTGCACTGCATGATGTTATAGAAGTAGGACTCGCTGGGATTGATGGCAAGACGGCTCATGTCGATCCACTTGTCGGGATAGCCCACTTTCACATAGAAGGTGTTCAGTTTCAACAAGGCGTTTACCTTGGTCGAGTCGCTCATCCAGTCTTGTGCTGCGATACGCTCGCCAAGGGCTATCTGCAGATTCTTCACCAGCTGCAACATGCGCTCCTTTGAGGTCGAGGGGAAGTACTTCTGCACATAGATTCTGCCAAGAGCCTGTCCCATCTGTCCTTCCAACTGGGTTGTAGCCCTGCGCCAGAGGGGATGATCGGCCTGCCTGCCAGTCATCACCGTTCCGAAGAACTTGAAGTTTTCGGCTTGTGTCTTGTCGTCCAAATAGCTGGCAGCCGACATGATGTAGCCCCACTCCATATAGTCGCGATACTCAGCTGGCTTCATGTTGGCCAGCAGCACGTCAAGCCCAGCGAAGAACTCAGGCTGACCGACTATAAGTTCCTGAATGTACTTCGAGTCGACACCTGCGGCATTCATCACCTTCTCCAGCTGCACGTGGGGATAGCTCTTCTCAAATTCCCTCAGAGTTGTCTTATTGTAGTTGCGCTGCGGGTCACGTAGTTCGGTTCTCGACCGTGACACCTTGGCCAGTTCTGTCTCCAGACGAAGCAGGTTCTTCATCTTCTTTGTAGCTGCACTCTTGCTAAAGCCAAACAGCTGGAACATACTGACTACATGCGCTTTATATGCTTCACGAATCTTTGCCGTTTCAGCATCGTTGTCAAGATAATAGTCTTTCATTCTGAGTGTCATACCACCCTGCCCCACTTGCAGAATGTTCTGAGTGGCATTCTTTTCGTCGGCGGCAATAGAGGCCGACATAAACTCAGAATCGCCATAGGGTGCCATCTCCTTTTGCAGTTCAAAGAGTTGCTCCATTGTCTTGGCTGCCTCCATCCTCTTGATCATCTCCATAGCAGGCTTCACACCGTCGTTGTTACGGCGAACCGAATCCATAGCCAGTTTGTAGAGGTCGGAAAGTTTCTGTTCGATGGTGCCTTTCTGATAAGAACCATGCAACAGCTCGTCGAGTATGCCGTTGATGCGCTTGTTGTTGTTTTCGGCCAACTGGTCGAACGAACCATAGCGGGCATAAGATGCTGGCAACGGATTGTTCTTCATCCATCCACCACATGCATATTGATAGAAATCATTGGCAGGCTGAACAGTCTTGTCCAGATTCGACATCTCGATGCCTGAGCGCAAGTCGTTCTGCGCCCCTGCTGCTAACGTAATGGTCGATAATACCATTGCAGTTGTCATTAGTTTTAGTTTTCCCATTTTTATGTTAATTATGTTTTGATATTTCATCCTTGAAATGAACGTTTTGTTACTTGATGCACTCCAGTTCCTCCGACAACTGTTCCCACCGTTCCACTTCCTCGTCGAGCTGGCGTTTCGTGTCGGTGTACTCAGTCACCAGTGTCATGTCCGAAGCATTTTTCACATCGCTCAACAGCTCGTCGAGCTCTTTCAAGCGTTCTTCCATTTTCGCAATCTTCCGTTCGGAGTCTTCCACAGCCCGCTCAGCTTTCTTGATGCGTTTCTGCTGCTCCTTGTGCTCTGCATAACTCTGTGTCGATGCCGAAGGCTCTTTGGCAGCGGGGGCGACTGTGCTGACGGGTGCCTTGCTCAACTGCGGGGCATTGTTCAACTCGTTCAGCTCCGATATTTTCTTTGTTTGCAGAAAATCATAGATTCCACCGATATGCTCGCGCACTTTTCCACCGCCAAATTCGAAGACTTTGGTCACCAGACCATCCAGGAACTCTCGGTCGTGACTTACAATTATGGCGGTTCCATCAAAGGCCTTGATGGCTTCCTTCAACACATCTTTCGATGGCATGTCCAGATGGTTCGTCGGCTCGTCGAGTATCAGCAGGTTGACGGGTTCGAGCAGCAGGCGGATCATGGCCAGTCGACTACGTTCGCCGCCACTCAGCACCTTCACATACTTGTCTGATGCCTCTCCGCCAAACATGAAAGCACCGAGAATGTCGTTGATGCGCAATCTGACATCGCCCTTGGCAACATTGTCGATCGTCTGAAACACGGTAAGCGATTCGTCGAGCAGCTGCGCCTGATTCTGGGCAAAATAGCCGATTTGAACGTTATGACCGATTTTCAGACTGCCTTCAAACGGTATCTCACCCATGATGCACTTCACCAAGGTAGACTTGCCTTCGCCGTTCTTACCCACAAAAGCCACCTTTTCACCGCGCTTGATGGTCAGGTTCACATGGTCAAACACCACATGGGCATACTCTTTCTTCACCTCATCGCAAATGACGGGATAGTCGCCCGAACGCAGGCAGGGAGGGAACTTCAAGTGCATGGCCGAGTTATCCACCTCGTCAATCTCGATGGGTACCATCTTTTCCAACTGACGCAGGCGCTGCTGCACCTGAACGGCCTTGGTGGGCTTATAGCGAAAGCGCTCAACAAAGTCGCGTATGTCGGCCATCTCCTTCTGCTGGTTCTCATAGGCACGCAGTTGCTGTTCGCGGCGCTCCTTGCGCAAAGTGACGTATTCATCGTACTTCACCCGATAGTCTATCACTTTTCCACAGGAGATTTCCAGCGTTCTGTTCGACACATTATTAATAAAGGCACGGTCGTGGCTCACCAAGACTACGGCACTGGCCGACTGAGCCAGGAACTGTTCCAGCCATTGTATCGACTCGATGTCAAGGTGGTTGGTTGGCTCGTCGAGCAAGAGCACGTCAGGACGGCGCAACAAGATCTTGGCCAGTTCGATACGCATGCGCCAGCCACCCGAGAACTCGCTGGTAGGCCGTTCAAGGTCTGTGCGCAGGAAGCCGAGCCCGAGCAAGGTGCGCTCAATCTCCGCCTCATAGCCTTCGGCGCCCAGCATCTGGTAGCGCTCATGCTCTGTAGTGAACTTCTCCACCAGAGCCATATACGACTCACTCTCATAGTCGGTGCGCTCATTGAGCTGGCGTTCCATCCTGTCTATGCGGTCCTTCACTTTCTGAATGTCGGCAAAGGCTTTCTGAGCCTCTTCACGCACGGTGGTATCATCCTGCAGAATCATGACCTGCGGCAAATAGCCGATAGTGGTATCTGTCGGCACGTTGACCGTACCAGCCGTCGGATGTTCTTTGCCACAGAGTATCTTCAGCATAGTCGACTTGCCGGCACCATTCTTGCCAACCAGTGCTATGCGGTCACGATCGTTAATAACAAAACTCGCATCACTGAACAAGGGTTTGACCCCAAATTCAACTTTTAATCCTTCAACAGCAATCATTAAATATAAAAAATATATGCAAAGTTACGAAAAAAAGTTGTTGTAACGAAGCGATTTTGGAAGATTAACGCAATTCGGCCTAAAATAAAGGCAAGACGGGGAAGAATGAAGAAGTTCGAATTGGGTCAAAAAGCAAATTGGAGAAGATTGGTGAAGGAGTTAGGTTGCCAAATCGTAACCCGTTCTTATTCCACAAACTGCTATATTTTGCATAGCGATGGATGCCAAAAGAAATAGTAGTTTTGCAGCCAAATTAAAAAAAAGAGTAAGAAACATGAGAAGTACTTTTAACATTCTGTTCTATGTGAACATTTTGAGCCCCTTGGTAAGGGGCGGCTATAATGCAGGGTTATCATGGGCAGGGTAACGATTAACGGCACTCAGTCGCAGTTCAGTTGTAAGAAGACTATACCACTTGACATGTGGGACGTGAAGGGCAACAGTGCAAAAGGTCTACAGAATAGGACAAGATTCCCATCAAATAGAAAGACAAGGTATAACTAGCAGAGGCCAAGTTGAATAGTATTACACACTTCCTCTCTGGTACATTATTTCAATAATGTCAGTACTCATAGCATCTATGATGTCAGCTACGGTATGTGAAGGCAGAACCTTTTGCCACCTGTAAACAAAACCTGTCTTATAGTAACATATTTCCGAATCAGCTTCCGCTAACCTTTCTTTCAATCCGCCAAATCCAAAGTTCATGAACATTAGCTGTAGCATAGAGAGTTTCCCCGTTTTTTCAAAAATGTTTTCACGTTCTATAGCATGACAGTAGTGATTACCTTGAACCTGAATGACAAGACAACAATCCTCTGTAATTTTTATCTTAGCCTCTACCAGCCCGACACCATGACTCATGCCGCTACCTATGAACACCTGTCCGAAGGGCTTTGCCTCAGGGCAGCCATAAAAACCTAGAATTTCATCAGCATCCTCACGTCCACGTCTCAGAATGACATCCGTATTGCTCATGCCAAGCACAACCTTTTCCTCTTCAGAGTCCATATTATCCAATATGGGCTTTAACCGCTCAGCAAGCAAGGCTGCAGTCTGTGCATAGCGTACTTTTTCATAGATATCATTTAGCCTCAATTCATGCAGGTTCTCGCATGGGGATAGAAATGACAATTGTTCTTCAATAATCCATCCTTCGGCCAATTTACTTAGGTTTTCAACGAACTGGCAATAGTCGTGGATATAAAGACGGTGCTCTGTGAGAATAACATCATCAGGGCAACATTCTCTTATAAACTTTGCCAATTCATCATAGTGATGAAGCTGCCAACGCGTGTTTTCATTCAAATACTTCTGACCAGGGAAATCTTTTATCAATGATAGAACAGCGTATGCGTATGTACAACCGTTGTCGTGATCATCATACACATGCTCATATCTGCGTAGTTGCATCAAGTCAGGAAGGCTTTTGACTTTGTTTTCTAATATGATGAAAGCACATTCCTCACTAACGGTTTTCTTTTTGCGTGTTATTCCTGTTTCTTTCTTGTATGTAATACAAAGATCCATATGCCGATATTCCCGCCTAATCGTCCAACCCTCTGGCCACGGAGCATTGATACAGCACATTTTGGTCATTAACTCTTGGAACGAGTCTCGATAGTTCATTCCCAGCCAATAGAGGAAATTGCTGTGAAACAATTCTTTAGAACCTCCAGACAGGTACAACAATGGAGACTCCTTCAGTTGATTGTAAATAGTATTCATATTTTAATACTCTTCAATTTGAATATAGGGAAAGTTCTG
>CACXXD010000010.1 GCA_902771445.1 uncultured Prevotellaceae bacterium | reverse complement strand
GCTCTTGAACTGCGTGAGCTGGTTGACGAAAAATGTAGTGATGCCGAAGATGGCCAGGCCGCCCGACACGGTGATGCCCACATAGGTGTTCACTCCGGCGGCCACCTCGTTGATCGTGAAGAACGAGGTAAAGGCAAGCGTTATGGCACTCAGTATGAGTGTGACGCCGCTGAGATACTGTATCCAGTCCTTTGTGTTCTGCTTCATGTCCCTTTATATTGAAAATTGAAAATTGAAGATTCCGCAAAGATAGGACATGGGCAGCGGAAATGAAAATACAAAAGCGATGCTATCTTATCCTGATCCAGTAGGTTCCGTCGCTGTAGAACTTCGTGCGTGAGCCTACGTTCAGGGTCTCTCCGTCCTTGAAGGTGTTAGTCTGCGACGTGTCGAAGGTAGGGACGAAGATGTTCTGCGGCCTTTCGGCCTGAGCGTTCCGGCAGTCGGGCGCCGTGACCGTAAACGAGGCCGTGCCGCTGGTTGTCGTGGCGTCGACCTCCACGATCAATCCGGGGAAGTCCTCCGGCCTTGGCAGCATGACGATGCCGCCTCGCCAGTCGCCCACGAGGAACACCGTGTCGGCATTGTAGGTTGTCTGCACGGCATTCACGCACGACGGGGCCTGCACGTAGCTGCCGGGCGTGGCAAGGTCGGCAAGGTCGTAGGCATTGTCGCGGTATCTTCCGAATCCGTCGCCCTCGTCCTCGTAGCCTTCGGTGAAGAACCACTGTTCGCGCCAGTCGCCGAAGATCACCGTGTGGGTTCCGTCGCTCTTCACTACGGCCACGGTGTGGACCCATACCCTCGCCCTGACAATGCCCTGCACCATCACCTCGCCGTCGGGCATCACGCGGAAGTTGTCCCTGGCGGCACAGACGGCCCCCGTGCGCAGGTTCATCCACAGGTTCGGTGCGAAACAGCCGGTGAAGTCCCATTCCAGCCGGAACGACGCCTTCGCCGCCGCAGTGCCTCCCCAGCACTCCAGTGCGTACATGTCGTTCTCCGGTGCCATGCGCTGCAGGCCCGTGCTTCTCTCCGTGTTGTACAGCCAGACAGAGCTGCCCAGCAGCTCCCCCGTGGACTGCTGTCTGACGGCGAAGTACATCAGCCCCGTCGTTGTCTTGCCTGCCACGCTCACCTTCACGGTCACGCCCTTGGCCATGTAGAAGGTCTTGAGCACGCAAGGCTGCGAGGCCACATAGCCCGTCAGCCCCTCTCTCAGCATGCTGTCCCCCAGCGTTTCCGGGTCGCCCATGAAACGAGTGTAGGCAGGCGGGTTGGCAGCCGTCACGGTGCCGCCCGCGGCATTAACTCCGTCCTCCCTTTCCACTCCGTCCACCCTTCCGTTGGCCGAGTAGAAATAGTCGCCTGCCATGATGCCGGCCCCGTTCTTGGCATACCTTGCGAACTGTGCGCCCACCATCAGCACGCCGTAGCCAGCCGCCTCCAGCCAGCAGTCTTCCTCGTCGGTCGGCGCATGGTGCACGGAGTCCACGACGTTCGTGTCCCAGTTCAGGTAGAAATACTTGCCGTAGGCGCGTGCATACTCGTTCCAGACACTCTTGTCCTCCATGAACACCAGCGGTGTACCCCATCTGGTTTTCCTGTACACTGCCTCTCCGTCATAAGTACCCGACGGGAGATATCCGGACTGTCCCTGCGGTCCCTGCGGCCCTTGCGGCCCCGTATCTCCCTCCGGTCCCTGCGGCCCCGTGTCGCCGTCGCATGCCGACGCAACGCCGATGCTGTCCACCACGGTCTCCATGTCTTTCTTCAGAATCCACAGCACCTGCTCGTTTGCAGCGTACAGCGTCCTGATGTCCACCTGCAGGCTGTCGCCCGAAGTCGATCCGTCGTAGATGTCGGCAGCTCCTGTGTTGTGGAACAGGCTCAGTCCCTCGCGCTGCCAGTTGTCCACCGTCCCTGTCTGCCCCGCCGCCGTCTTCCTCACGGTGAAGGTGAGGTAGGGCGACTTGGGGTAGCCAGCCGCAGCCTTGGTCACGACACACACGTCAGGCACGAGCGCATAGGTCACCATTGTCCTCGGCTTGGCCTGCAGTGAAAAGGCATTGCTGAATCTCCGTGTCATTCGCCGTCCTCCTCGATGAACTGCAGCTGGTTTGTGCTTCCCTCGTAGATGTATCCGCACTCGTTGACGATGCGCCCTTCCTCGATGGGAAGGAAGTCGATGCCCGTCTTCTCCAGCTCGCGCAGCCATCTGATGATGCCCTGGTAGTTCCCATGGTACTCGTAGGCGCGTATTTTTCCAGTCTGCTTCCCTGTCTCCTTGTCCGTCTCGGGTATTCCTATGAGTGCCTTCATCCAGTTGTCGCCCTCCTTGCCCCTGCGTATCTCATACTTGTAGACGTTGTGGACCTGTCCCTCCAGGTCCTTCATGTCGATGTGCCGTGCGTCCATCTCCCGGTCAATGCGCACACGCTGCGTTAGTTCGCTCAGTCTCATCTTTTTTTCCGTTTTTCTCATGATGCCGTAGCAGTCGGCGTTCTTCATCAGTCCGAAGTAGCTGGCCCAGGACTTGTCATCCCTGCATCGCACCGCGCGGCGCAATGTGGCAGGCCGCATCCTGGTCACGCCCTTGTCGTGGCTTGCGGCCGTCTTGCCCGGCAGTCTCCTGACAACATACCCGCACAGGTCTGCCCCGTTCCCGTCGATGGGCAGCACAGTAGCCATGTGGCGCTTGCAGCGCAGGCGATAGACGTACCACCAGAACTGACGGATGCGCCAAGCTGCGCGGTTGGCCTCCTCCCTGGTCTCCACGGCCACCCAGACATTGTCGGCATAGCGTATGGCCCAGGGAAAGCTTTCTTTGAGCCACAGGTCGAAGGGCAGCATGGCGATGTGGTGCACCAGCGGGCTTGTCGGTGTGCCTATCGGCAGGCGTCCGTCGACGAACGACACCCTCTCGCCGAAGTCGGTGAGCCATCGCCAGTAGGCCGTCGTATCCTCCGTCCTCAGGGCGGCTGAACCGCCCGGCACGCGGTCACGCAGCGCCTTCATGCCCAGTCGGTATGCCCCGACGGTCATCCGCTGGTAGCACTGGCGCTGGTCGGCGCAGGCCAGGAAGCACAGCTCCCGGCGGTCGTAGAACAGCCGCTTCGCCTCCTTCAGCACGCTGCCCTCCCTCTTCTCGGCCGTCACGCCGCGTCCGGGCAGGCAGTTGCGTGCCACTCCCGGCTCTGCGCTCATGTAGAAGGGCATCACCAGTTCCATCCAGAGATGCTGAATGACCAGCGTGGGGAGCGACGGTGCGTCAATCTGCCTCACCTTGCCGTTGGCGTTCGTCTTCTCCAGCTGGCGGTACTCCGTGCTGAAAGAGAGCGACAAGGCATCAGCGAGGATGCTCTGCCGGTTTGCCTCTTTTTCGGAAAGCCAGTCATGCCCGGCATCCGTGTCCGTGCGGCCTTTCAGTGCAGCCGTCTCGGCGGCCAGGACATCTTTCATCGTGCAGTATGCTTCTTGCGTCGGCATCATTGTTAATAATAAATGTTTCCTTTCATGCTCAGTCAGGCTGAGCCGTGGGGCGCTTACCTGTCGCACTTTTTTTCAGAGTGCCGCCACCCCTTCAGGTCTTTTGTGTTCGCCGCTTCCGGGCAGGTGTGTGTCACGGAAAGTAATTATCGCCTTAGCAGAGCCCCCATTGTTGCGATTGGCATTGGACGAAGCGTTGTTCGCATTCCAGTTGCGAGGCGAGCAGTTCGCATTGTTCGCATTGCCGCGAAAACGGAGGGCCGGTGACACATCACCTTCTTGCCGATAGGCCGTCACGGCGGCATGCCGGGCGGTACCCTCACGGCTCAGCCACGTCTCCGTGTTTCAGGGCCTCAGTCCCAGTGCGGAGGTTGACACGGCACCCGTGGCGGCGGCAAAGATAGTCAGAAAATCTGACATGGAAAATTTTTTCAACATTAAATCAAAAAAAAAAATTGCGACGGCCAAAGGCCGTATTTGGCCGCCGCTTGCAGCGGCTTTGTTGCGCTTGCAGCGCTGCTGCGCCTTACGTGCCAATCAAAGCCTGAGCAGAGCCCCCAGAGTAGCGATTGGCATAGGACGAAGCGCTGTACGCAGACCAGTAGCGAGGCGAGCAGTTCGCATAGTTCGCAAGGCCGCGAAAACGGAGGGCGATGCGCACACGCTTCCCGACCTTCGTTGCCCACTCGTTGCGGGTGTACCCGTAGCAGCACTCATAGCTGGAGAGTCCGCCTGCGTTTGAAGCCTTCAGCGGTGAGTAGCCTATGCGCCTTCCGTAGTAGCCGTCCGCGAGGTTCGTCCCCTCGCCAGTCTTGACAGCGTCGGCGCTGTCCTCGATCAGGAACTTCGCAGGCGAGTCCTTTGTGACTGCCGTGTCGTTCAGCCATTTTGTCTGGTCGGGTATCAGGTAAGCTGTCACCGGGTTGCCCGTCTTGCTTGTAGCCGGGTCGACGGTGCATTCGCCGATCACCTCGGCGCCCCCCTGCGTATAGGCATAGATGTCGCCGGAGATGTTCATGCCGCCCATCAGGCTCATTCGCAGGATGGCCGTGAACTCGCAAGTTGTCTGGCTACCGCTTGCGTCGTACCCGGTCAGCGTGTCGCTCAGCTCACGGTAGACGCGCACGTTCATGAAGCCCTCGTCCAGCGACTCCACCCCTTCCGGCTGCATCCAGTAGTACTTGCCTCCGTAGACCGTGAAGTAGGTGGGCGATGACGTGTCGTCGGTCTTGGCAATCCCGAACTCCGTGGCGAACGATGCCGCCAGCTGGCTCTCCATGCACTGCTCCTTGCCGTGGTAGTCGTTCATGTCCTCGCTCGCGTTCTTCTTGCTGCTTGTGGCGCTCTTCACCGGCAGGGCCGTGCTCCAAGTGCCGTAGCCATAGGCTGACGCCCCGGCAGCCTTGTGCCTGAAGCCTCCGTTCCTTCGCCAGGTGTCCTCGCTGTCGCAGACATCATCGCTGCTTATGCCGCTGCCGAAGAGGGAGGCCGCGAACGGGTTCCTCCGCGAGTAGAGAAGCTCCTGCGAGGTGACGAGCGTGTTGAGTGTGTGGAAGCCCCCTTCGGCGAAGGGATAGCTGCGCGTCGCCACGCTGTTGTTGGCGCGTGCGCGTGCGGCACAGGTGAGCGCGTCCACGTCCTCCGTCTTCGGGTATGCCCGTCCGCTCTCGTTGAACATCGAGCTGCCGAGTATGCCGGCAGCCGGCATGCCTCCGATGCCACCCTGCGGGTGGGCAAGGTAGAAGAAGTTCCTCAGCACCGTCTTTCCGTTCTCCACGATCTGCGTTGAGGGACCGGGCGAGAAAGCCGTAGGGGGAAGGTAGAAGCGTGAGAAGTCGATGCCGTCCCATTCGGTCACGTCCGTGAAGATGCCGTTCCACTCCCACTGTCCGTCCTCGCGCTTCTGGTGGTCGAGCAGATAGACACCGAACCCGTAGCCGATGCCGACGGTGTACTTGGTCTCAATGGTCTCCCACGGCATCAGGGCATGTGCCTCCACGTATTCGGATCCGTCTTTCTTGTAGAGCCGCGGCCAGCCGCCGTCATTGTACCAGCCGCTGAGCTGTCCCTTGAAGTAGGGTCTGAGCACGGCCTCCACGAAGGTCTCCGGGTCGTATGTGCCCGCGTCGCAGTATTTCACGTAGCTGCCTGCCGTGTTCCTTCTCCAGAGTTCAAGGTCTGCGTCGGCAGCCATCTCGGGGCTGATGCGCACGGCCGGCGCCCATCCTCCCCCGGCGAAGCGCAGTATGTTGTTGCGCTTCAGCTTCATGCCGTGCGTCATGGTGTCCTTGTTGTCGGTCGTGTCGAGGAGCCAGAAGTCCAGCTGCTTCAGGAATCCCTTGTTGCCCTGCTGCTGGCTCGGCGTGATGCCGCTTGCCCCTCTGGCATATCCCTCCACGTAGTTGTTGCCCGTCAGTTTCGGGTACCTTGGCTCCACGCTTACGCTCATCTGCGGCATCGCGTCCGCATTCAGCGGTGCGCCGCAGAGCGTGGCCAGCTGCGCGGGAGTCACCTGAAGCCACTCGCCCGTTCCTATGCTCACCTCCGTTCCGTCGGTTCTGGTCAGGAGCCACTCTATGTTGTAGAGTTTCTCCACCCAGGACTGTTCCGCGCTGCCGTGCGGTTCCAGCTCACTGAGATCGTTGAGCGTTGTCCCTCCGGCAGTCACCAGCGCACGTTTGACAACTGTGATTCCGTTGCTTGTCAGGGCTGTCCTCTCCAGCCGGCAGTGTGCGATGTCGGCAACGTCGATGCGGTCAGCCTCGGGCAGCTCGACGCCCACGTCGAAGGACTGCTCGCGGAAGCCAAGGCAGAGCTTGTCGGGCCGCACGTTTCCGTCCTCGTCCAGATAGTCCTCCAGCTGTCCGTAAGGGATGTATCCCGCACGGCATACGAGGCGAGCCTGCCTGACCTTTGTCAGGTCCACGGTGACCTCCTTCGATGCCGTGCCGCTGGGCAGCCATGCCGCGTCAAGCCACTCCGTGTCTTCCGTGCACTGTATCAGCCTGTCATCGGGAGTGCGGTAGAACCAGAAGTAGAAGGCCGATCCCTGCGGGGTGTCGGCATAGTCGCTCTCGTCGCCGGAATCGCCGTCATCATTGAGCGGGAAGGCATCGGGTATGGGCGTGATGCCGTCGCACAGCTGTACGGCGCACTTCCTCTTCCAGTTGGCGGCACTGTCGAGCTTGGCCACTGTGTCGAGCTTCAGGGGGTTCATTCGGAAGAACTCGCCGACGTATCCAGGAGTGCCAAGCTTGTCTTTCAGAAGTGTCAGGTTGACTACCGTCGACTCGCTCAGGACCAGAGCTGTCTCTGCCGTTGCCGTCTGCGAACGTCCCACGCTGTCGTAGAAGGTGCCTGTGGCCCTCACCACGACATTGCCGTCTGCGGCTGTCTGGTTCAGCTTCACCCTCAGCTGCGTGCCGCTGAGGGTGAAGTCTCCCGTGCTCTGTGCCGTGACGGGGGCCGTCACCCCGTTCCTGACCACCTCCCAGGCCACGGTGTTCCGTCCTCCCCAGGCCACCTCGGCCTGTGATCCGGCGGTGTTCGGGTCTTCCATCAGCACGTGCAGTCCCAGGAGCGTGGGGTACTGTCTGCGGTTGGGGTAGTAGTCGCCCGTGAGGGTGTCAAGGCTCTGGGTAAGCGTTCCCCACTGTTCTGTGTTCTCATCGTTGTAGGGGTTCTCCACCCTTATGGCGGGTGACAGCGAGACCGGGCGTGTCACCGCCCCCACGAATGTTCTCTTCTTCATGTTTCAGTCTTTTATGAGTTTTTCGGGTCAAGGCTGATCCATCCCTGCAGCCTGCCGCCGCAGTCGGACACCAGTTTGTCGTATGGCACGGCCAGCGTGCCTTTCCACGGCTCGCCCTTGTAGGTGATGTTTGTCACTGCCGTTCCGATGTTTGCCAGTGTGTCCGCGGAGCCTGCGTAGTCCGCCGGGACCACGTTCACGCCGCTGTCGCCCTTCAGCACGACGTGTGGGACAAGTGCCGCCGTGCCCCATTCCGTCAGGGTGTTGCCGTTCTTGTCGACGACCGATATTTTCACTCTGGCCGTTCCGTCCTCCTTCACTTCCATGCCTTCCACGTCGCCGACGATGTCGTAGGACACGTAGATGTCATCGGTCTCGTCGCGCAGGAAGCCGTAGCCCCGGTAGTACTCGCTGCCTACCTTGAAGCACGCGCAGAAGTTGTCGTAGCCGTTCACCTCGGAGGCAGGCACTGTCAGTCTGTGGCCGCTGACGGCATAGCCCTTGGCCGCCGTGCATTCCACCTCCGTACCCGTTCCGTCCACGTTGTACCACTTCTCCGGCGTCGCGTTCTCGACCGGCTTCATCGTCCTCACGTCGTAGAGGAAGGCGTCCATGTAGCCGGTGCCGCCCTGCTCGGTGATGTTGTGCACGTTGCTGATGAGCACGATGTACGGTACGCCGCCTGTGGAGTACCTCACCAGCGTGACGGGCTGGTCTGGAGTCACGAAGTCCTGGAACCTGCCGCCTGGCAGCTCTATTTTGCCCTCTATGCGGAACTGGTCGCTGTCCGCGTTGGCCGACTGGCTGAAGAAGTTCTTTACGATCTGGTAGGTATAGGTGCCGTCGCTGTCCGTCGTGCGTTTGAACGTCCCCGCGGGGAAGGAGGCCCCCACTGCATTGCTCAGCCCGGAGCCTCCGAACTTGACTTCCACACCGTTCCAGTACAGTTTTTCCTCTGCGGGCAGTGACAGGTGCGTGATGCCTCCTGTGTCCCTGACCGATGCCTTGAACTTGGGTCCTGCGTTCGTCCAGTCGGGGGACAGGTTGCCGTTGACGTCCATCGACTGGACGAAGACACCCTCCACCGTCCTGACGGCTGTGACGAGTGTCTTTCCTGAGATCATTGCGTTCAGGACAAAGTTGTTGCTGACGATCTTTGCCATGTACTAATCCTCCCCTTCCTCTTTCTGTTTCTCACCTGACTCCGTCTGCGAGGCCGACATAATGGCCTGCAGGTCTTCGCCGTTAACTATCTCCACAGGACCGTATGAGAACCGTGTCAGGTTCAGGTCCCTCAGTGTCAGCACCACCCGTCCGTCGGGTGTGCGCTGGTTGCGCTTGAACACCTTCCGGCGCTCGCACAGCTCGCTTGGTACGATTACGTAATACATATTATTCTATATAAAATGGTGAATACTATACCTTTCCCACTCCCATCTCGCCCTCCGCCTCCGTCCCTGTCGAGAGGCGTGCCGTGCAGCGGAACCACACGTGCATGTCACTCTCCCAGAGCGGGCCGCAGTCGGTTCTGCGCTCGGGGTCGTTCAGCCTGTGGTCGATGACGAGCACGTTGGGGTGTCCCGGCTCCGTCGTGGGCTGCCACAGCTCGTCTGCGGCTGTCTGCGTGCCGTCCTCGAAGGCCATGCGCTCCCACTTCCAGCTGATGGCGATTGTCCCCTGCCTCACCTTCTCCAGCAGTTCGTCGGTCACGTCGGCAGAGCCTATCAGTATACGTGCCTCCACCGTCAGGCGCACATCGTCGATCCACACGAGCGTTCCCCGGCTGAAGAAAAAATCCACGCGCACGGGCTGCCCGCTGACCATCGTCCAGCGGGGCGACAATCCCGGTTCCTCGGACGTTCCTTCCGCCAGGCACTCCCACAGTGCGCCCCAGTGCCACACGCGGCTTGTCTCCATCTCGACGTGCATGCCCTTCATCATGCGCTGGCGCAGCTCCTCGTCGGTCAGGCTTCTGTGTGCCGGCGAAAGTCTCTGGGTGAGCCATGCGTTTCGGCTGAAGCTCTCAAAGTGGTACGGCTCGGCGATGGCCTGTCCCTGCACGAACTGCTCGCCCTGCCAGGTGCCGCTCATGCCCGTGTAGACCGCTGTGGGCGACGTTGTCCACTCACCCCTGTCCTCCTTGACTATGCGTGGCGGGTAGTATATATGGTGCGCGTTCTCGTAGAACACGGTGTTGACGTAGAGCGACGGCATGCGCCTGTCCCTCCATCCGGGCAGCACTCCCGCTTCGTCGAGCACGTTGGGCAGGATGCCCAGGCACAGTGCATAGTTGTCGGCCCTGAGCACGGGCTGGTCCACGTGCCAGAGGTAGGCGATGCGCTCGTCGGTCGTGGACAGCTCCCAGTAGGACTGCCGCTCCTCGTTGCGCGTGTTGCCGCTGCGTGCCACGGTCATCATGTCCCTCGGCTGGAAGTTGCGCCCTCCCGGCACCGCCCCGTCCTCCCACAGCTCCACTCGAGCCGTGTCGGGCGTCATGCCGTCGTTCAGCGTGATGCCGCCCTCGCACACGCGCATCCACGACGTGTAGTAGAGTCCGCTGTCAGTCAGCTCGTCGACCTTGCCGAAGAGGATGTCGAAGTCGGCGAACGTCACGTGCCGTCCCTCCTTCTCCTTGTGGAAGTGCAGCGTGAATGTTCCGTCGCCGTTGTCGGTGACGCGCTCTATGTCGGCTCCTCCGCTGAAGCGGTAGTCCTGCTCCAGTACCTGCACCATGTTGTAGACGAGCTTGGCCACCCTCATCCATCCCCGCACGTCGAGTCCGTCGGCGGCGATGGTTCCCTTCCGCGCATCCATCCAGATGCCCTTTCCGTCGCTGAACGACGGTGATGCCCCCTTGGATTTAAGTATGCCCTCGAAGATGACGCCGAGCAGGCTTGCCAGTCCGTCGGGGCCGATGCCGTGGATGCCTTTGCCCACCGCCAGCCCCTTCACGAGGGTGATGACCCCGGCTGCCGAGTCATCGATGTCCTTGCGGAGGTACGGTGCGTCCGTCAGCAGGCCGAGCAGTTCCAGCAAGGCATCGCCCACGCGTGCTGCCGTGTTGGCATGCGTGCGTTTCTCGTCGCGTATGCCATACAGCATTGTCCTTACCTTGTCTGTTGAAAGAGAAGCCATATTCCGGTTGTTGTTAGACTGCAAAGATATTGGGATGTTGCTCTCGGTAAAACTACGGCTACAGGAAGCGTGTACTCTTGAACAGCGCCTCGAAGGCAACAACGAGCATTCCCTGGTATGCCTGTCCGTAGGCGGCGGCCTCCATCTCGTTCAAGCGGAGACGGCTATACCAATACTTCCTGAAGAACCAGTCGCGTACTTCTCGCGGATGCCCGCCTGCTATGGCTGCACCACGTTCATTATGGGGGAAATGCTTCATTGCTTGTCGTGACAGGCCAAGTCCAACAGCCCGTCGCCCATATCTTTGTCCGTCTTCATTTCCCATTCTTCTACGGTATGAAGCACCAAGAAATTCCAGATCACCAGGATTTCCGCGCAAATATCCCTTTCCGACTCCCAGTGCCATATAGACGCCATAGAGCAGAAACTGGTGCTCAATAGTTGTGATCTGCCCTGTATGAGTCAGTTCCTGGGCCGAGTTCCGCAGTGCGCCAGTATCCACTACGCCAAGTTTTTCAATCTGCTCCCGCCAGATATCGACCATTTTTTCAGCCCAGCCTCTTTCAAAGGCCCTTATTTCATCTTGTGCATAATAGTGCCTTTGCCCCCGGTATTCTTTTTCCTGCAGGGCTAACCGTTCTGCGTGTGCTCCCATTCTGAATTGTCGTAAATTAAATCGAGTGACTCCATGTTTTCAATCATAAAGTAGAGTCCAGTCGCTCCGTTGAAAGAGTAACGTCCGAATTCACTTGAATAGATGCTCTGAGTATTCAGATACATGAGCTTGTCGCCATACTTGTAGCTTTCCCTGTCCTTGATGATTCGCGAGAGGAACTGCCGGAACAGTTTACGGCACAGCCGAAGAGCTTGGTTGTAACTTTCCGCATTGCCAAGCTCATAGCCTGCAAGGATAAACACTTTATAGACATTCTTGTCGAACCATCCCACCCTGTTAGAGAAGGTGTTGCCGCTGGTTGTGTCGTCGACGAAGATGAAGTTCTGCGCGTCGCGGTACTCCGCCATCATCGGCTCCAGTGCGCCGGGGCCGCTGCAGTAGTCCACCACGAAGCCCATCTGCCGGGCGAGCCTGTTCATCCTGCCCAGTTGGGCGAAGTAGTCCAGCGCGTCGAATTGCTCTTTCTCCATTTCATCAAGTATTAGGGTATTTCTTCCTGAATTCCTCTGCCTCGCGTGCCTTGGCGTCAAGTTCCGTCAAGGCCCTGCGACAGCTTTTTGCTTTAACAGCATCTTCTTTAGTTATGTCGCCATCAGTCAGTGCTCGCAGCTGGGCATTCACCTGTTCCAGCCAGTTGGCACTACTGCTGCTTACGGCTGCTATCGGTTTGAAGAAATGCGGATAGAGGCCGGAAAAGCGTTTCTTCACGTATGAGTACCACATCACACAGCCAGTAAGTTCCGCATCGTCTATCTCGCTTATGGTGACCCCTGCCGCAAATTCGGAGTATGGGTAGAGGAAGCGTGCAAGGCCAACAGCATACTTCTGTTCCTTGGTAGAGAGATAGCCCTGATAGAATTTCTCCATTTGGAGATAGTCGCCGAAAGGCACATCTTCCAACAGGAGCTTGACAGCCCTAAAACCCTGAATGCTCTCCAACCGCACATTCATGGTTTCGTAGCTGTCAGTAAACTCCAGTTGTTTTATCATGTCCTGCGCCTGCCACGACTGCAGGAAGAAGGGGTGCTTATGCTGCTCACCGTCGGAACTACCGACGGGTACCGAACAGGCCCAGCCGTAGGGTGTCTTTCTCGTTACCTCAATACCACAGAAGCGCAGTAGCATCAGCGTGCGGCCCTCTACCGATGAGTACATCCCGCAACCGATGATATGCAGTGCATAGCGCAGCTGCTCCTGAGTCATCTCTTTCCAGGAGCGCGGACAGGTGAGGCGGAGCACACCGTCAGCCGACAAAGTGGAAGGCTGAGTCCTCTGCATGGTTCTGATAGGGTTCAAAGTGGTTCAGGCGGTAGGCCTCGCTGTCAGCATACTTGGGATAGAGTGAGAGGTCAGTTTCCAGGCGGTTAATCAGTCGCATATACAACTCTTCCTTCAGCTGGTGGTTCTGTGCGATCCAGGCACCAATGAACTTCTGGCAGAGAATCGCCACTGGGCGATTGCTCCCACTCAGGTTGTTTGATGTCATCTGCCGCAGCAGTTCCTCCATATAGTCGTAGCCGATATGCTTTCGCAGATAGTTGTCGGCTGCCAGCATGGCGGGTACGTTCGTACTCCAGTCCTCTGGCTTGGGGCGTGAGATGCCGGCATACTGCTCCAGCATCATGAAGCGATAGAACAGTGTACAAACATTGATATGCCGCTGTTCGGTATCTGCCCATCCTTCCACCTTGAAGAGATGGGTGAGAAGGTCGCTGCGCAACAGCCACTCTTTGCGTCGCAGGTCGCCGTCGAGCGCATCGACGCGCATCTTCGAAGCCGGTGCTGTGTCGTTGGTGGAGACCACGCCGAATCCGGTGGCGGTCAGTACCAGGTCAAGTCCTCGCATTTCCTCAAGGAAAGCCATGACACAGGCCAGCTGCCTGACCAGTGGCCGCAGTATCTCGCCCACAGTGCTCTCGCTGTTCTCTACCGCTGCAATACCAGGCTCGCCCAGTATGTGACAGCCTATCACCTCCACCTTGTTCATGATGGCATCCTGCATCACGTCGAAGATCTTGCCCTTCGGCTCACGGGCAGCAGGCACGGCCCGCTCAAAGTCAGTCTTTGTTATTTCCAGTTGCATGGTCGTCTTGTTTTATGTCAAACTCCTTGTTCTTATCCAGTGTGGTCATCTCGATCATCGGCACCTTGATGTCGTACTTTTCATCCCACCCGTTGAAGTGCATCATGACGTGGTAGGGAACCTCCATCACATCGTGCCAGGGCTTTTCGATGGCCTGCTTCAGGTTGAACAGCTCGCGCTTGTCGCTGCCGGAGTTGTTCATCTGGCTCTTGCCGGGCGTGGCACCCACCATGTTAGGGTGAACGCCCATTGCGAAGCACAGCGAGTTGCTGGCCTCGCCCATGTCCTCGCTCCAGTCGCCACCTTCCTTCTTGTCGGCACCGAGGGCATAGACACGCACCATGCGCGTTTCTTTTCCCTCCAGTACGGTGTCGTAACTGGTTATCCATGCCTTGCCCGCATTCTCCGGCTTTGTGCAGAACTCGGTGATGTTCTGCCGCTCCTTCTTGATGCGCTCCTTGCGTTTCTCCGGGTCGGTGATGCCCTCCTCGTTGCATACGTTGTTCCAGTAGTTCTTGTGGATCTCCACCTGCCAGCGGGGGGCTGCCGTGTTCTTGATCATGTAGCGCTTGCCAGTGCCAATGAGGCGGTAGATGTCATACCAGGCATCGAGGAAGATGCTGTAGTAATAAGGTATGGGGTATATCTGATGGCCTACCGTCGGCACGCGGCAGACCACGGCAAAGTGGCGGTCGGCAGTACCTGCCGTGCGCTTGCCCGTCTCGGGGTCCGGCTCACGGCCCAGGCGCACCATCAGGTCGCCCAGCGGGTCCACCTCGTCGAGCAGGGGCAGTACGCGTGCCTTCTTCGGGTTCGCCTTGCGCCAGTTGGCTATGATGACATACTCCGAACTTCCCTTTTTGTTGCGGGGCGAGAAGCGGCAGTGGCAGGCATCCTCGTGGCGCAGCTGCACAATCTTGCTGCCGTCACGCGAAAGTGAGATCTGCAGCACCGAGAAGAAGTAGTACTTCATGTCGGTGGCCTGCTCCCAGAACTGGAGGTGCAGCGCGTTCCTGAGGCAGAACTGCCGTATCTCCGGGTCATCGGCCCGCTGCTCAGTACCACGGTTGAAGAACTGCAACCCCTGACCGTAGCACACCAGCGAGTTGAACTGCTGGCACTGTGAAGTGACCATGTTCTTGCCTATCAGTGTCTGCACATGGTAGGGCAGCATGTTGTCGCCACCCCACGGCACATATTCGTACTGTCTACCACCGATGCCGATGGTCTGCACGATGTCGTCGTCCTCGGCATCGGCAAAGCCGCCATCACTGTCCCCACCATAGCGAGTGATAAACTCCGACTGCACCCCCTCGAGGGCATTCACCACTGAGGAAGGCATCATCTCATATACGTCATAGTCACCATTGGTACCAACGCGCAACAGGTCTTTCTTTTCTTCCATATCTCTACAGGTATATTGATAGTCCGTTAATCTCGTGAATCAGGATGTCAGGCACGGTGCGTATCTGGTTGTTAACCGGATTGATGACCCTGTGCCATCCGCCTTTCCAGTTGCTGCTCGATACGAGCCAGCCCCGGTACTCGATGACGTTTCCCGTCTTCAGTTCCCACACCTTCAGGTTCACCGTCTGCCTCCGCTCCCTGGCCAGGTCCAGGATCTGCATGGCCTCGTTGATGTGTATGGCCTTCCGTGCGGCAGCAAATTCTTCATTCTTCATTTTTCATTAATTAAATGTATGGTCGAAAGTGTTGTCGAAGATGCGCCCCACGCGGTTCATCTGGAGCACGTTTTGTATGCGCTGCGCGTACTGGTAGGTGAAGGTGAAGCGTGGCATGAAGCCGTCATCGTTGCTGTTGTCGCTCTTCGAGTCGGTGATGACCACCTCCTTGCCGCCGTCGCTGCTGGCCACCTGTCCGTCGATGACGTTGAGCACGTAGACCATGTCGGAGCGGAACAGCTCGTCGGCCCAGTTGGCCATAGCCGTCGTGAGCGGTCCCGTGTCGGCCTCGAAGCTGCGCGTCTCCTCGATGCGGTAGTTTCGCATCATGCCGCCGATGCGCGTGGCCGACCTGCGGTAGCCGGGCGACACCTTGTGCGTGCCTGTGCAGTAGATCAGCTCCCACACGCCGAAGGAGTTGTAGAACTCCAGGATGGGCGCACAGTCGGGCTCGCCGAGGTCCATGTCGAACCGCTGCGTGCGCCGCCCCGCGCTGACGGTGTAGGCCACGAGCAGGCGGTCATCGCGCTCGTAGTGGGCTGGGCTCACGTCGAGCTGCGTATATACGTCGCTGCCTCCGCTCCGTGCGGCCTCGAACGTCAGCCGCGAGCCGTCGCCGTACTCTGCCTCGACCGTGGCCGCGTCCTGTCCGTAGTACCAGAGATACTCCAGCCGTCCGTGCGCCGTGAGCCTGGGTCCCTGCAGGATGGTCAGGAAATAGCCTGTGTAGAACTCCTCGGCGCCGATGCCCACGTCGGCCCTGGAGAAGAGGATGCGTGCCGTGGCCGTCTCCCTGCCGCCTATGGCCGAGCCAGCCGCGTCCTGCAGCTGCGCCTCTATCCTGAGGCTCACCACGAGCCGCTTCTGGGCGTATGGCTCCAGGAGCAGTCCGAGGTCGGAGAGGGTGACCACTCCACTGGCTGGCCACAGCACCTCGTCGTATATCTGTTCGTCGTCGCAGACCATCCGCACGCTGCACCTGTCTGCCGTGCCGCCCATGCCGATCGTCACGTCGGGCATGCCGGACGTGAAGTAGGAGCCGCTGAACGAAGAAAGGGGAACCGTAGTCATGTGTCTTTGTCTTTTTTCGGGCAAAGGTAGCATGGAAGGGGGCAAAGTAAAAATACGCACTTGCCCCACTTGCCATAGCCGAATATGTCACGGAATTTCCGTATACGATAGTGCCGGCAGCGTGGCAGTGTCAAAACGAGGCAGGGGCAAAACGGGGCAGGGACAACAGCGAGGCGCATCCGCGGTCATGGCGTGCCTATACGACACGAAAAGCCCCGGCCTGCGTGAGGTCGGGGCTTTAGAAAGTGAAAAGGATACCGAGGCGAAGGTATCCTTTTCGTGTCTTGACAAAGGGTGAGTCACATGTTCTGCCTTGGGATAATCCCTGAAAGCCTAACAGAATCGCCTCAGATTTTCTCGGCCGCACGCCGGATGCGTACCGAAAGGTCTATGAGCGCTCCACGGAGCTGCTCTTTCTCCTCAGTGGTGAACTCGCACGGGTTGCCGTGTCCGTCCACTTCGTTGAGCCGCTGGTAGAACCACGACACAGACTTTTGGAAATAGTCGCGGGCGATGTGTCCCCAACTGATATTCAGGTCGATGTCACGAAGTGCTGAACGCACCTTAGATTTCTTTGCCTGCTCACCATACTTTAATGCACGTTGCAGGACTTCTTCTTGCTTTGTCATAATCTTGCGTAATGTATGTCTCTATTCTGAAGGCTTCCGGAAAGGCCCCACCGCCATTGAGCGGCGGGGCTGTCTGTGTTCAATGTGTTCCGAAGAGTTGCTCTTCGAAGAGTTCTCTCGCGTAGGCTTCAAGTTCGTATGGGCTTCTGTCCCATGCTTTCCTGAATGCCCTTATCGCAAGTAGTAACTCCCACTCGTCGTCCGAAATGTCCTTCTTCATAGGCTTCCGTTTTTAGGGGTTAAACATTAAGTGAATGATCTCATGTCCTTTGTCAAAGACGATGCAAAGGTAGGTATTTTTTTTTATATCACCAAACGTTTGGTAGAATATTTTATACCAGTGCCTCATTTTTAACATTCCAACCAACAAAAAAAGGCAGCGCGTCGTCACGACGGGCTGCCTCTCGAAATGGACAAATAATAAATAATGTGTTCTCCCTATAGGGTTCAGGCTTGTCGCCAGACGGCCCACGTGACGGTGCCGTCCTGCTCGGTGGTGGTGGCATAGCCGTGTTCCAGCATGTAGCCGACAATCTCGCCAGTGGTCACGCTGTACATCGGCTCCAGCTCATCCTGTATCTGCTGTGTGGTCTTGTTCTCCTGGATGTAGCCGTCACGGGGCAGACTGTCGCGGAACACGAAGTAGCTGTCGAGCAGCTGCCCGACGAAGGCGGCCTCTCTGGTTCCCTCTTGGTTGCTAATCTCTATTCGGCTCATATCCCAGCAGTTTTTCAAGGTTCTCAAACTCTTTTCTGATCTCTCTGAGGTCGTAGGCCACGCGGAACAGTCCGTCCTTCGAGCCGCTCATCTCCTCGTAGGCTGTCTTTTGCAGCTCCTCCTCGGCATACTGCAGCCTGCCGATGATGCAGTCCACATTGCCTGCCTCGCACAGGCTGTTCACGGCCTGAAGCACCTCGGGTGTCATGTTGATGATACTCATAGCGCACCTCCTATTCCTATTAAGATGAGAACTACGGCGAGCGCGAGGTGAGCTTTCACCACGTCGCCATGAGTGAACACTTCGCCCTTGTCAGTGGCACAGAGGGCCGTAAATGAGTTGCTGGTGGTACTCCACCACACTTTCAAGTTCTCTACAGCACTTTCCACCCTGGAAAGGACTGAGGGCTGAACCATTTGCCCGAATTGAATTGTCTGTTGCATTACTGCATCTGAGTTTTAGCCTTACCCGGAACCGCCGGGCGCGTTTTGCCGATAGGGCACGAAGAAGGCGGTCGCACTTCCCGTTCGCTAAAACTCAGATGCTTCGCACCCCGAAGGGCTAAAAACACGTGGAAGGCAACCGCCGTATTTCTTACGCATCAACGAAGGGCGACAAGCCGCTTCGCGCCAGCGTACACTATGGGCATAAAAATAAGCCCATCGATTCCATAAGGTCGGGGCTTGAATCATCTTCTCGCCCTTCGTTGATGCTGTTACGCATCTAAGTTTTAGCGGGGGCAAAGATACAACAAAATCCCGAAACCTGCAAGAGATTTCGGGATTATCTTCTAAAAAATAGTGGTTATTCATTAAAAATAAATGTCATCAACGTTTCCACGTCGCGATTTACGCTTCTCTACGACTGGTTCTGTATCTTCCCTCAGTGTAAGACCTTCTGTTATTTCATCTGAGGTAGAAACTTGTTTTTCCATAAGATAGTGAACTACATTTGAGCTACCTCTTGTAACATAGTACGTACCAATGCACTTCCACCCTCTTTCGCCCATGAAGTTGAGAACAGCCATCATCGTATTAAACTTCATCTTTTTTCCTTCTGAGTCGTAAAGGCTATCGAAGCCTTTGGAGTTTGTGTACTTGCCCATGTCAAGCTGAACTTTCACTTTGCCTACTCCCCAAAAGTTGTACCCCATAATCTCACAATAGGCAGAATAGGGTTCACCTGGCTTCGTCACACTCTGCGCCTGTGCGCCAAGGCTCACCAGAGCCATCACTAATAAAAATAGAATTTTTCTCATATTGAAGTAAATTAAAGTTTGCCGCTGCAAAGGTAAAAAGAATCCCGGAACCGCCTAACGATTTCGGGATTTTCTGTATTTATTTAGACGAATATCAAATTATTTTCGTACCTTTGCAGGCATGAATAAATTCGTTCAAATCATCAAAGACCTTGGCCCATGGTACACGTTGTATGCCATCGTCTATTTTTTAAGGTATGTCCTGTTAGGAACTGCCGTAGGAACCTTCATCGGCTTAGGAATCATCAAGTGCATTGAGTCAATAGGGTAATGGCTGCACCAACCAACGTGCCCACGCCAGTTGCAAAGCTTACAATATCTTTATTCTCTCTGATCCTTTCGAGAAAATCTTGACGTGTGATATACTTGCCGAATCCCACCTTAGAAGCCTTGATGCCGGATTTAGTCAGGAATATCCATGCATTCTCGCGCTCAATCATCCCATCTGTGATTATCAGTTGCTCCAGCTGTAGGTGAGGTGCGCGTGCATAGTTATACTTTTCGCTCAACATTCCTGCCAAGTGCGACTTTTCCATTCTGCCGCCATGTGCGGCCATCAACTTCAATATGAAGTCCGAGTGCTCAATCTGTTCTTTTGAATACATAGTTGCTTGTTATATTTGAAAACCGTCTGCAAAGGTACGAAAAAATCCCCGACTTTCGCAAGCAGGGGACTAGCCAATTGGTTTCCAAATATATGTAGTATGAGAAACTACGCTGCAAAAGTACAAAAAAATCCTTGCATTGAGCATAAAATGAAAAGCAAAAATCCCGGAACCACCAAAGGATTTCGGGATTTTCTGTATTTATTTAGACGGGGTTTAAGCTATTTGTTTGCTGAAGGTATCTCCCTGTTCATGTCTGAGTTCTCATGCTCATGGAATAGCCCTCTAACAAGAATAATGACCAATGCAACAATATTGACGGTTGTCGTTGTTAAAAGGGCTATGACAATACCCGAATCCATACTAACATAAGGCAGTGACTTATTTGCGAGCCACGTAGAAAAAGAATTGGACAGTACAAGTAAAAAAACTATCAAGAGATACCCCACTATCAGACGTGTCACCCATCGTTCCAGTCGGCGTCTGGCTCTTGTGTTTTCAACGATGCGGTGCAATGCAATGTACTTTTCGCATGTCTCAGCCATTTTTTCGGCATCGCCCTCACTGAGGATGATTCCAACTTGATCCAAAAGCCGAAGTTCTTTCTTCTTCTCTTTGAACGGATTTGTGAAGAGACGCCTTATATTCCACCAAACCTTATAGAAGAAATTGCTCCAAGGGATGGAATCTTCATTACCCTGAACTGTGCTTCCAGACAATGCATCGTCTATCGGATTCTCAGCTGGCGGAAATGACTGGGTGTTGGGTGAAGTATTCTTTGATGATTTCATCCTTTATTTCTTTGTTCCAAACTACTGTAGTCCCCGAATAAACTGTCTGGTACCACGGCGATCCTTCTTTGTGTGACCACATGCTTAAATTGTATGCACTCGTATTACTGTACTTGTCAATAACTGAGACACATATCCTCAATGCCTCTTCATTTTGTTTAAAAAGAACTATATTCTCTTTGGGGATGATGATAGGCATTGATTTCTGGTCAAAAGTCTTGTAAACACGTGGAAAGACAGGACCAAAAGGCCATGCTTTTGGCGGTTCCTCGAACATTTTTCTGGAAGTCCTGGCCAAATAAGTACCATAGCACATAAACAACAACTTGTTTACCTGCGTTTTGTTGAGCACCACCCTCTTCCGATTGAAAGACAAGTATCTCAACAAGTCAGAATAATCCAAACTAGTCAGTGCCATGGTTAATAATGCATTATAATCTTCTTTTCATACGTTTTCGGGTGCAAAGTTAGGTAAATATAATCATATTTGCAAATTTACCAGCAAATTTAATGAGTAAATGAGTCACAAATATTATTATTTAGACAAAGTTAAAAAACATTTTTTCCTTGCATTGAGCAAGGAATGAGCAATAAAGTGGCAAGAGCCGGAAAATTCGTGGCTTTTCGTGGCTTTTCGTGGCAAGTTGCCTCGAAAAGCATGGCAAGTGTCGCCCATCAGGCGGCAAGTGACGGCAAGTCGCATGGCGATTTGCGGGAATTTTCCAGATTTTTCCACTACCTCTTTACCCGAAAAGCCTATCTACAGAGGCTTTTCGGGCCGCCGGGTGCGCGAAAAGCGCATCCCGACTGCGTTAGCAGCCCCCACCGCCCTACGCTCCGAACCGACTTACCCCACTTGCCATAGCGGAATATGTCACGAATTTCCGTATACAATAGTGTCGGCAGCGTGGCAGTGTCAAAACGAGGCAGGGGCAGCAGCGAGGCGTATCCGCGGTACTGGCGACTCTATGGGGTGACTATTTCATCGCCATAGTGTCGCTTGCATGGGGTGCAGGGTGTTGGCATGGTCAGACATACAGGATAAAGCAAGGGCAAAGTAAGCGACCGTCATCAGGCAGTGGGCTTGTCCTCTGCCCCTGTCTCTGCTGATGGTGGCCTGTCCTCCATCTGCATAAGAGACAGTGACAGTCGCCTTTGCCCTTGCCCTGTATGTCTGACTGTGCCAACTTCCTGCGCCCATACCGATGAAGCCAACGGCTTTCTATAGGCAAGCACCTTGATGTCAGTATGACATCGTATGTTCTGACGGTATGAGCGACTGTCGCAGTGGAGAGTAGTGTGACACGTTCCTGGCAGGAGTGTCTGGATGACAAGTGGCCGTGGTGCCTTGGCACGGATGGGTGTGTAGGCGAGATGGTGGCATACCTGACGCCATCTCACCTTCTCTCCCATCCGAACAGCCACCTGTCAGCCGATTAGACTCTCCAGAAGGAACATGGCACCGGAATGGAGCGGAGTACAGCGCCATGCCATCAGAACATACAGGAACGTTGTCCAGACGTTCAGGTGCGCAGGGGGTCGAGGGCGGGTAATAAGAGGTACCAAAAAGTGGCGAGCAGATCTGCTCACTACTTTTTATACCCCTTTGTCTTAGCCAGGAACATGGCCATACGGACGTGTGCACCGGTAGCCTCTATGGCACTGATGAACGCATCCGATGAGCGCCCTGTGGTGTAGATATCGTCGATGACCAACACGTTCTTACCTCTGAAATAGTCAGCGTCGATGTTGACCAGGTGCTTGATGTTCGTGGCAAGCTCGTATTCACCAGTGATGTGTGCTCGTTTGCGGTTGCCGACAACCTCGATATGGCTGAAGCCGTCGATGGCTCCCGTCTGCTGGCAAAGCAGCTGAGAGAACCGTTTCCACCTACGGATGTGTGCGTACTTCGTACTGGCAGGGATGCAGACGATAACGGTATCAGTCAGGTCCATAGCTGCCAACGCCCTCGAGAACTGTCTTGCAGCCCAACGTGTGTAAACGTTTCTGCCGTCCTTGAAGCCGATGATCATCCGGCAGATATCCTGCTCCTCGAACGTGGCTCTCCTCTGGAACCGCTGTGGGATGTAGCTGTAAAGGGCGAACTTCATCATGGCTATCACTATTACAGGGTAAGACAAAAGCAGCAGCCCCTTCATTGAGGAACTGCCGCCGTTTCTGCAGATTTCTTTGAGCGAGGCTTGCGTCTGGCCTTGGGGTTTGGCTCGTCGGCCTGCACCTCTGTTGCTTCGTTCAACCCCTGAGGGTCTTCCTCGGCAGCCTGCTCAGCCTTCCGAAAGGCTATCTCCGCTGACAGTTGTGCGAGGCTTTCAGCTGCGATATACAATCCCGTCTGCTTTTTCAGAAGGAACATGAATCGCAATGCCTTGTAGGCACTCTTGCAGTGTGCGCTCGGCTGCTCATCTCCAGTGATGGACACTGCCCATACATTGTTGTCACTCTTGTTTGACTTCACGATCGATGCAATAATTTCTCTTTTTTCCATGACTTGTAGATTTTTGGATGTTATACTTAGGGTTCTTGAACGGATGACTGTTACATGCAGTAGCACTCTATGTAGGTGATATCGACCATCAGATCCAGTGCGAAGTTCTCAGCCTGCTTGGTGGCATCGGCAAATGTGTCGGCTTCTACCTCATACTCGTAGCTCTCGCCATCCTCGGTGTTGACGACTACCTGATAGAGATTACCGCTGTAGTAGCGATTACTGAAGAGACGGCTCTTGTTGAAAAGCGATGATGTTTGAACTGGATGTGTCATAATTGTTTGATTTTTATTTGTTCGACTTTAATGTTTTGCGCCTGGGCGCTCTTTGTAATTTTTACGTGCATAGAAGAGCAGCAGGGAGAAGGCATGCAAATGCAAGGTTTGGCCGAAAATTATTCAAGCCCCGGCCTTGGGAATTTGGTTTCCGGCGCAACTGCACCCCAAATTCCTTGAAAAATTTTAGAGACAACGCCGCTTGACCTTGCAGGATGCCGCCTGCGCTAACTTTGCAAAGGAAAAATAGAAGAGTGCCAGAGGCAAGAGGCAAAACATGTCGAAACAAGTAAAAAGCATTATGGCGCATAGAATCCAGTTACAACATCGCTTCAACGAGAAAAAGCCGTCCGGGAATCGCACAAGCAGGTAATATCCGGTATTGTCAACCATCTACCGAGGCGGCAGAGAGCCAAGTGTGAGGGAGAAACCTATTGACACATCCGCTGCCACCACCAGGCAGAAGAACCGCATGAAGGATGCTGATGGGCCACCTACACAGATGCATTGCATACCAAAACTGCGGGTTATACCCGCTGCGCCCACCGTCCCCGGGCAATAGTGCTGCCTACAGGCACCACTACGGCCAGGGTGGGCGGGGCACGGTGGGCGCAATCAGAAGATGACAGTCATCCATTCAAGAACCTTATGACATCACAAAATCAAGTCATGAAGGAAAAAGAACATCTGCGGTCGTGGCCAAATGTCAAACAGGAACTGACAACATGGGCAGTGGCGTCCAGACACAAAAAAAGCAGACCTGCGCATCACTGCGGAAGCCTGCCAAGCAATAACTAAAAACCTAAAACATTTTTATGAAAGCAGTACGAGATTGTTGCAGATGAAAGCCTTCAGTCACCAAAATAAGATGTAAAGCCTGTCGATGCCTGCAAGGCGTATGCCGGGATGAACTTCTCCACACCTATGCACAGGGTATCGAAAGCATCAGAGCCGTCGGTGCGGGCCTCGAGCTTGTCTTCCTCTGTCTCAGCCAGCTTCTCGCCTCGCTTATCCTTCTTCTCATTGTAGATGGCGGCGGTAGTGATCGAGAGAAGGAGGTCTGCATTGTTATCCTGGTTGATAAAGACCTGATGGGCGGCCTTGCCCACGAACATGCGGTTGATGAGATGATATTTGTCCACGTGGTGCATGGGATTGCCGATATACACCTGTTCCACCACCCATCCGGCAGAAAAAAGCAAGTTGGTGATGAGAATATAGAAGTCCTCGTTCTGGTTGGCACCGTAGCCCTGCCCCTTGAACGTCGAGTCGAATACGAAGTACACCTGACGGTTCTTGTGGTACTTGTAATAGGCATTGAAGAGCGCCACGACGGCATCGATGGTGTCGTACTTCACGTAGAACGACTTCAGCACATAGAGCTTGCCGTCAATGCCCACCTGTCCGACCACCAGCCAGTTAATGTTCGTGTTCGCATCGAAGGCTATCACCAATGGGGCATTCGGGTCACAGTCGGCATCCAGACGGCTGTCATCCTCCAGGCTGCCCACCATCTCCAGTGCCAGCTTCGACGTGTTGGGAGCCGTGTACCAGTTGACGCTCTCGCGCATGGAGCCATAGAATCCATCTCTGGCTATGCCGATGTGCTTGCACATGATCGAGGTGGCAAACGTCAGTGCCGGCAGGTCGCGCTTCATGCGCCTAATGAAGTCCTCGCCCAGTACCGCTAAGTTATAGATGCTGGAGTACCGGCAATAGAGCAGGCAGTTCTTCCGGAGCAGGAACAAGTCACGGTCCAGCTTCTGAATCTCAGACTGGTAATACTTATACCGCTCTGGGTGCGCCTTCATGCGCTGCTGACACTGCCACTTCTGGTATACCAGCCCCTCGATGACCTTCACCAGCTCCTTGTCCATGCGCTCCTCATATTTCATGAACCAGGAGCCTTTTTTTGTCGTAGCCGTGTCGCAGGTGATGGTCAGTCCATGGTGGAGGTGGCAGTTCTTGAAGTACATCTCATTGCCTCGGTTGGTCTGGAAGGTCTCATTCTTCAGCTTCTCATAGTCCACGAACTTCGCTTCGTCTATGATGATATGGTCGAGCGACAGACCATTGCTGGCACCCTCACGGTCCTGGGAGATAATCTGGCAGACGCTGCCATTGTAGAAGCCGATACTGTTCTCCCAGTTCTGAGGTGTGAAGATAGGATCCTTCCATTTCAGGCCTTTCCACGGTTTCTTTCCGACGGTATAGTGTATGTCGCGCTTATATCCCCATCGTTCCCAGTGTACCAGGAGCGATGGCAGCGTATTTGTGAGGCATTTCTTATAGGAAGGAGAAACAAAGCCGGTACATGAACCAGGCATGTACTGGAACACCTGCATCTCGCGTGTAGCATCGACAAGGCCTTTACCTGTGCCACGTCCCATTTCACCCACAAAGTCACGGGGTGACATAAAGAGCGGGTACAGCTGCGCATCGTTGAAGTATTGCTTCTGTGTCTCTGCCATTACTTTTCCTCCTTATCATCGGTCGACGGCACATCAGTATATTCAGCATATTCATCGTCCTTAGAGAACTGCTTGATGAGTTTGTCGCGTCGGGCACGGAGGTTCTTGGGTGCCTTGATGCCCAGCACGCTCGGATCATCCGTCGGCTCTATCTGTAGCGGCACGATGCGGTCGAAGGCCATGTCGGGCGTGTCCGGCTTGTCTGTCTGGTTGTTCAGTATGTAGTTCTTCTGCATCGAGGCCACTGCCCTCCAGTCGCCGTCTCGCCGTGCGGCCTGCCGGTCTTCCTCTATCATCTGGTTCACCCTCCACCGTGCAAACTCCTTGGTGGTTGCCTCCAGATTGCCAATGAGGATCTTCAGCAGATGTATATCGTCGTATGCCTGACTCTTTCCCACATGGAAGAGCTGCATGCAGCGGCTCACCAGCTCTTTGGGCGACGTGCTGGGATAGCTTCGCCAGTAGCCGCTCAGCTCGCGCAGCCGCTCCACGCGCAGGATGGTGTCCTCCGGCACCATCTGCAGGCGGAGCTCGCTGCTGTCCACTGGCAGATACTCAGCGTATTGGTCAATGTTGACGGGAACACTCATATCTCTACATCACGTGTCATTCGGCGCAGATAGACGCGACACGCTTCGTCAGCCGCAGGACTGCCGGCATCCACCAGGTCGAGATTCTGCCTGCGCAGCCGGAGGGCCGTTTCGCTATATCCCTTCATGAAAGCCTTGCGGGCCGGATGGCCCAAGGTGTTGATGTCGGCACACAGCTCCGTCTCATCAATATCCAATAATGCGGAAATCTCCTGAGGGGGAGTCAGCTGACTGGCAAGGTCTTGTATTTTGTTCAATAAGTCGCTCGAATAGTCCATTTAATTGAATTGAGTTGTTATCCACTAATTCGCGGAATCCACAATATTGCTGGTAGAATATTTCCTGATTGGTAGTGACCAGTGTACACTCGGCACGGTCGCCATACGTCTGGTTCTGGCTGCTGATGACTGTCACCGTCCATCGGTCGTTCTGCACCAGCACCACCTTTGAGTGGTTCTGAGAGAGGTAGACGGCATCGAAGTTCCGCTGCATCTCCTTATAGAGGCGGTAGGTCTTTCTCGATGCCTTCAGGTCTGCCAGCAGCACACTTTTCAGCACCAGGCCTTTTTTCTTCAGGTTATAGAAACCTCTCAGGAAGGCATCAGACGTTGAGAAGGTGCTGACATATACATCTGCCGGGCCGGTCTGTTCCAGGATCCAGCCCAGCAGCCCCAATGTATGAAGGCCACGCCCCAGATGCGACTGCAGCGGGTGCGTGGCCATGGGACGCAGGAACTCACTCGGACTCTTGCCCTTGCTCATCGTTCTGCGGGGTTTCGGTATTGTCCTCAGCACCAGCGGCTTCGAGACTAACCTTAATGTCACACTGCAGCAGCTGCTCACGACGCTCATCGGTGAGCGTGCGGCCACACTTCAACAGTACATCGACGCGCTGCTGGATGCGCTGGCGCAGACTCTCGATAGCCTTCTTCTGCTCATCATTGAAGTCCTCCTCCTTGGCAGCGACGGCAAGCTGCTGCATCTGGGGAAGGTTCTTCGAGATGTAACTGTCAGCATTCTTCAATTCTTTCTCCTGTTCAGGAGTGAGTGTCGGAGTCTGATCAGCAGCACCCTCACCCTCAGAACCGCCATCAGCGGTCAGCTGGTAATCATCGTAGCGGGCCATATCCTGCTTGTACTTGTACCAGGTATCCTTGAGCACCTTCAGGTACTCGTAGCGATCACAAGGCTCAGTGAGCTGCTTGCAGGTCTCGTAAGCCTCCTTGATTTTCTTCCAGCGCTCGGCATTGGCAGGCCAGATGGCCTGAATCTCTGCAGGCAGCTGGTCATGATCAGGACGGATGCCCTTGCGCACGAACTGTTCCTTGCCACCATTCTGCTCGTCAGGCTGCAGGACAGGAAGGAGCAAAGCCTGTTCCTCAATGGGCAGCGGCTCTTTGTCGGTAACAGTTTTCAGTACCGGCATTATCTCATCGTTGAGTCTGATGACATCGCGGATGGTCTGGCCGTCCTGACGCAGACGGAGGAACCGCTGCAACTTGTATTCGAGGAACTTCAGTTCCCGTTGTGGCCGGCGCATGATGCGCTGGTACATGGCCCCATCGCGATTCAAGGAGAGCAGCAGCTGGGCACCTTCCTCTATCTGCTCTGTTGTGGCGTGCTCACTTTCAAGCCAGCGTGCAATCTTTTCAGTAAATTTCGGGTCTATCATATTGCTTAATATTAAAAAGTGGGGCCATCTCACCGTCTTAGCGTGTGAGACCGCCCCACGGTCACGTTATTTACGACATGAAAGGAGGAATCAGGGATTCGTTTCGGGCTTCAGTTCATCGTTGGTTCCGAGGAACGTGCCTTCAGAGGTTGTGAACTCACCCTCGTAGAAAGGAGCCGCAAACTCGTCGGTCACGCTCACCTTTACCGAGGTGGTGTTTGCGTCAGTAGCCGTCTTGCCGAAATTCTGCTCCAGCTCAAGCTCTGCCTGATACAGTGGAGAGCCAAAGAGCCTGCAATGGCCGTCGGCCATCGGAATGAGGAACACCACATCGTCGTTGTTCAGCTTGGAGATGAAGCCAGTGACCTTCTTTCCAGTGCCGGGAAGAACGAGTGAGATTTCATTGAGCATGGTCTTGGAGCCGTAGCTGCCCTGATTTTTGGCGGTAGGCTCGCTCTCGTTGGGAACGAGGTCGAATCTTTTCCAGACCTTGTCGGCATACAGCTCGATGTTGCTCTTGATGACAGCCACGTCCTCCATCTTCTCGGCACTGTAGCCAGCCGGACGCGGGAAGGTCTTGATGTCGCGGCGCGTCACATAGTAACCATGATTACGGGTACCGGGCAGCGACTTGTCGCCCATGCAGAAGTCGATGTCCTCATAGAGAGCGGCATCGTCTGCGCAGCGTGTTTTCAAATCAGCCATATTTTTCAGTTTTTACGGGTTACTTACTAAGCTTTGGCAGCAGCAATCTCAGCATCCGTGCGGGCCACACAGAGCATCTCCTTGTTGATAGACAGGTACTGCTCGCCATAGAACATGTTGGCCAGGAAGTCAACATCGTAGTGAGAGGTCTTCGACTCCTTGACCAGGAACGTCTCATCAGCGGTGCGCTGGTTCCAGAGCGCGAGGATGTTGTTCTTAGGAGTCAGGCACAGGTAGTTCTCTGGCACATTGGTCAGTGCTACGAATTCCACATTGGGAGCGCCGTCGAGGTGAGCCTTCAGGTACTGCTCGTTGTAGGGCAGCGCACCGTGGTTGTGCTGGTAGGCTTCCTCGTAGAAGTGCTTGGTCTTCACATGCATGAACATCTTCAGCTTCTGCTTCTTGAGCTTGTCATCGGCACCAACCCAGCCACCAGCGACACCCCAGTAGAAGTCCTTTAGGAGATCCTCGGTGTTCTCTGCAGAGAAATTCTCGGGCAGAGAATAGAGGTTTCCCTCTTCCACAGCCATCTTGTTTGCCTTAATCTCGGCATTCTCGATGGTCTTGAAGCCGTTGAACCACTTGGAGGTCTCGGTGGTGTTGGTGGGGTCGTGCTTGGCAGTCCACATCTCATCGTACATGTGTTCGCCCAGCTGAGCCATGATGTATGCGCAGATGCGCTTCACCCAGGGCACGTTCTTTAGACCCTCACCCTTCGTTACGTCGCTGCCCCACAGGCTTTGGTAGATGCTGTTGGGGTCGATGGGCTCGATGCAGTTACCGAAGAAAGTCTCCAGTGTGCGCTGCACAATGGCGATGGCACCGGTGCCTTTCTTGTACTTGTCATAGTTACCCATCTGGAAGTTACCCTTCATCTCGTGAACGTGTTCCTGATAGCGGATGCCGTCACGGTGGCCCATGTGCTGCAATGCTGCGGCCATGGCATGCATTGGCATGACGATGAGTTCCTTGCGGTACGTCTGGAATGCCTTGCTCAGAGTCTCAGGCGTAAAGGTCGTCTGCGGATCCACCACAGGCTGACCGGAATTAAGGATAGGAGTGTTAGGATCCATAGCTTACAGAGCATCTTTAATAGAGTTAAACAACTCGCTGGCGGCACTCAGGGTGTTCTCGGCACCGTCAACCTTCTCTTCCTCCTTGGTACCGGCAGAACCCTTCAGGTTCTTCACCTGTTCCTCAAGGTCATTCTTCTCCTTGGTCAGCTGTTCGATGGTCGACTTCTGCTTCTTCAGCACGTCGGAAGCCTGTCTGCAGGCATCGTTCTGCTTCTTCAGCTCATCGTCGATGGTCTTCAGCTGATCCTGCGTCAGGGACACATTGCCCTGCTCGTCCGGCTTGAAGCCGTCAGTGATGGCGAGCAAAGCCATCACGGAAGTAAACACTTTGATCATCTTGTTATGACTGTTATCGGTCGCGGGTTCCGGCATGAGTCCTTTCAGCATCTCCACGACCTTTTGGAGAACGCCTGCGGTTGGATTCTCCTCGCCCGTTTCAGGATTGAACCCCTTGGGCAAGGCTGGTAGACCCATATCCTTTATCAGTGAATTAGCATAGATGTTCCTCACGTTGGCGGGCATCTGCTCCGGCTCGGTGACCTCATCGACCAGGCCGAAGTCCTTGGCGTCGGCGGCCTTGATCCAGGCAGCCACCCTCATCTTGGCCTTCACCTCGTCGACAGGCTTTCCGCTCTTTTCTGCGTAGATCTCAGCCAGCACATCGTCGATGGTGTTCAGCTGTGAGCGCTGGAACTGCAGCCGCCTGACCAGTTCGTCAAGCTGTTCCTTGTTCATGCTGCCCCACTCGAACACCTGCCCCATAGCATTGTGTATGAGGATGAGGGCATTCCTGGACATGACCACCTTCCTGGCCCCCATCGCCATGAAGGTTGCCGCACTGGCCGACATGCCGAGGAAGTAGCACGTCACCTGGCCGTGGTTCCTGAAGAGCTCGTAAATCTCCAGTCCTGTGGTGACATAGCCGCCCAGCGAGCAGATGGCCACGTCGACGGGCTGGTCTTTCTTCTTATCCAGGATATATTTAACGAAGTCGGCGGAGATACCCCATCCACCGACAGTTCCAGTCAAGTAAAGGTCATATTTCTTCATGCTGCCTTTGTTTTTTCGGCAAAGGTAGCATGTGAGGAGGCAAGGAAAAACTACACAATATTATTCTATAGAGGGTATCATGGCAGCTGAAGTGTAGCTGACGGTCACTTCATAGAGCTGTGAGTCCGTCATATTGTCCGGGTGGTTGTCATTGACGGTGGTGACAGGATACGGTCTCTCATTGCAGCCAATCAGGTAATATCTGCCGTCAGCCATCTTGCACCTGTACACCTTCCGCTCTCGTTCGCCCGGTTCCTCGCATGTGTGAAAAGCCAGCTGCGCCGCATACAGTCTCACTCCATTCTCGATTTTGTCGCTGACGGTCAGCTTTGCCGGGACTCTTATGGGGATGCCTTTCCATAGAGTAAGGCCGGACATGGCGACCGATGACCTGCTGACTCTCCTAAGCCCGATGATTCCGCCGGCTTCTGCGCAGTCGACGGCAATGATGTTGCGCACAGTGTTCATAAATGTTCATAATTGTTCGCCTTTGTTCGCATCTGTTCGCATCTGGACAAAACAGGCCGTCTTTACGGTGCGATTTCGGGCGCGATTTAACATTATTTTTCCTTTTTCACCCGTTTTTTCCTTCTCAGGTCCACTCCATTCTCCAGATGAAGGTTCCTCTCCCTGTAGAAGCGCTGCCTGATGGTGTCGGCATAGTCGATGCTGATGCCGTGCATCTCGCACCATGCGTAGGCCGCCGTCTGTATCTTCGAGTCCTCCTGACACATGGCGCTCATCTCCATGTACATGTTGTCGCGGAACAGCGCCTCGATGTACTGCACGATGAACTGTTTGCCATGCCGGCTGACATAGTTCCAGCCGGAAGGATCTTTCTGCTTCGAGTAGGGTATGCTGATGGGTGTCAGTCCCTCGGCGGCCACTTCGGGCGCTGCGTCGGCAGGCCGCTTTTTCAGTACGGCCACGATTCGGGCATTACCCACCGACTGCGGGGGGAACTCCACGGGGCAACCGTAGTGGTGCACCGCCCACTGGGCGACGAAGGGTTTCAATTCCAGGTAAATGACGAACTTGCTCATAATCGTAATTGGTAATTACTGATACAAAATTAGAGAATTTTCGGAACAAAACCAAATCTTCAATCTTCAATTTTCAATCTTCAATTTTCAATCTTCAATCTTCCCTCTTCCCTCTGTCTGTAATAATTTCGTCAGAAATTTCTGTAATTTTGTAACAGCCCATCCGAAACTCGGCAAGTATCTGTAAATCAGTCACTTTGTAAATGAGACAAAGTGGAGTTACAAAAATAACGGCTCCGAATGTTTGTAAACTGCGACGGATTTCGCTTAAAATCTGTTAATTTCCAGCTGTGACAAAACCTGTCTTGTTTACAGTTACACAAATTTGTATCAGAATTGTAACGTAACTTTGTAAACACCGAAAAACGCTCCGCATCCCCTTTATTTACTATACTTTCAGACCGTCTCACCGACTTCTGTTACAAAGTTACAGAATTTTAGTACGAAAAATGGAAAGGGAAGGGAAAGGGCAGCTGCCGCCGTGCGAAGGCCGTGGAGAGAAGTTGCCAATCCCGGAGAGAGAACGGCAATTTCTCCCCACGGGATTGGCAATCTCCCCATCAGGACGCAAGAGAGGCAGCAAGTGGCTCATCTTTGTCACTTTGCTGCCTCTTTCTAATTACCTTTTTTGCTCTGGCAAGCGTCCCTGTGGGCCGAGTGTCCGGCATGAGCCCACTTCTTTCCGATTACCTGCGTAAAGGCTGAAGAAAGCCGCTCAAAAGTTTGGTAATCTCAGGAAAAATGCGTACCTTTGCATACCTATTAAATTGCCTTTTTGCGTACTTGTTTTAGAGGAAGTAAAAAGGAAACAATACATCCCTTCAGAATGGTCTGCCATCCTCCCAGATGTCACCTTCCTCCGGTGTCTGAACGTCCGCATCCGGCTTCTTTTTCATATAGATCATCTCCACCGGGCTGGTGCCAGGCGGAGCGCCTTCTTCGCGTCTGATGATGCGTCCGCTGCTGTTGCGCACCTCCGCGGGGTTCAGTTCCTCCACCCAGGGGCAGAGCAATGCGAAGGCCTCCAGCTTCTTCAGGAACTTCTGCGAGGTCATGCCCTGCACCTTGCCGCCATGAGCCTTGAAGTCCTCGAAAGCCTTTGTGCGCGGCACGAACGTGTCCAGCCGTCCGCTCTCGAGCGAGAAGTACACCTGCGCCCAGTCTTCGAAGTTGGCTCCCATGTCCTGCTTGTGCTTGCGGTAGATGATGTTGGTCATGGGCGGCAGCAGCTTCACGGGCTCGCCGCTCACGGAGAGATAGAACCTGACGCACTGGAGTATGAAGTTAAGGTCCTGGTTCCACTCCTCTTCAGAGTAAGTCTTGCTGAACAGATCCTTCTGGAAGTCATCACGGATGGAGCGGCTTTCTCGATAGTCGTTTTCTTCAGTCTTCTGATGATAATAGTCTGAGAAAACCATATACAACAGACGTGCCTCGCTCGACGGGTCGAAGTCGGCTGGCACGTAGTTGGTGGTGAAAGCAATCTTGGGACTCTCCTCGAAGGGGATGGTGAACGACTGGTTGTTCTTCGGGTTGACGGTCATGTCGCTGGTGATGTTGTCATAGAACAGGCCGGTATTCAGATAGCGGTCACAGTCGTCGACGAGCAGCATCTGGGTGTGCTGCGTCACCTGGTCGAACACGTGGGGATTGTCCATCAGCTTGGGATTACGCCCGGACAGCTTCACCGTCTTCATCAGCAGCGAGAGCACCTTGAAGAAGAACGACTTGCCGCTGCGCCCGTTGCACTCGCCCTCCTCGCCAATCTTGTTGTCCATAGCCATCGGCGCCCATGCGCGTGAAGGACTCTTATAGTGGTGCAGCATGTAGCCCAGCGTGAAAATCTTGTTGATCAGGTTCTGCTGCTGCTCCTGGCGCTCATCGTCGGTCAGGCTCTCGCCCATGATGTCGAAGCGGTGGGCCTGCTGATACTGCTGTCGCTCCTGGTCGCTGTCGAATCGCGTCTCCATCTCCTTTCGCCAGAACAGCCGCGAGGAGTTGATGAAGTAGCCCATCAGGTTCGAGCCAACCTTGTGAATCTTAATGGTGAAGGAGGCCCCCTCTACGGCCCCCGAGGGGGCTTCTTTTGTTATCGTGAAGAAGTCATCGAGCAGCCGGAAGTCGTGGCCGATGACATTTTCGGCCCACACATAGTTCTGGAACTTGAAGTCCTGTTTCTTGATGACCTCCAGGCCGCTGCCAGTGGCCCTGACGCAGACGTTTGGGAAGAAGAAGAGCTGCGAGTGCGCATCGAAGGATGTGAAGTCGAGCGTCACCTCGTCGATGCTCTCCAGCATTCCGGCAGAGAGCTTCGGCGTGTCGAGCACCAGATTCAGCACCGACAGTTCGCGCACCTGCGCGATGACCCACTGGCGCACGAACTCACGGATGTCCTTTGGCGTCACTGAGCGCACGATGTAGCCGTCTATCTTCACGTAGCGGGTGTCCTTCTGGTTGTCATCGTGCAACGCATAGAAGCCGTTCAGCTTCAGAAAATTGTAGAGGCATGCCGTGTCTATCGAGTGGCGTGTCTCGCCGGTCTTCTTGTTTGTCGTGGTCTTCCAGAAGCGGGCTGGCATGGCCATCTGCATCAGGAACTTGAAGTCCTTCTTCGTATGGCGCAGCTCCATCCAGTCGCGCAGATCCTTGCGCGGCTTTCCCCGGTTGTCGCGGTAGCTGCCCAGCCAGTCGGGCAGCCAAACCGTGCGCACGTCGATGAAGCGCAGTGCCAGCTCAGTTCCCTTGCGCACGCCCGTCTCGTCGATGTCCGGTATGTTGTAGAGCGTGTCGACGTGCTGCATGATCTCGCGCACCTCATCGTCGGCCAGGTGGTAGGTCTCGCTGTTGAACCACAGCGGCATGTAGCCCAGCGAGCGGCAGCACAGCGCGTCGCGCTCGCCGCTGCAGATGAAGGCCTCGCGCAGCTTCTGCGGCTTGTAGGGTTCATCCTCGGTATGCGTCGCCTCCCATTCCTTCTGCTCCTTCGCATTGAACTGCTCCTTGGCGCGGATCAGCTCGCGCAGTCCGTTGATGTACTTCGGGGGCTTCACCCCGGCAGGGAAGTACTGGAAGCGGTAGGCCTTGTCCGGATTCAGCGGCTCATAGACCTTGTAGAACTTCACTTCCTCCTGTTCCGTGCCGTCTGGCAGCGTGCGAGCCTCCTTCACCACGCACTCGCGCATAAAAATAGGATAGTGCTCGTTGCTGTAGCGTATGCGCGTCTTACGGTCCTTGGTATAACTGAACCATTTCACCGAGTGCCAGTGCAGCGCCTCGACGTGTTCCTGCGTCACGTTGGGACCCAGCACGGCCAGTTCTTCCTTGGTGAAGTCCTTCGTCTCGAAGTCGCGGTGGCCGTCCGGCTCGTCGGCCCGTGCATCGCGCTCGGTGAAGTCGGCCTTGTTGACGGAGCGGTCCAGTTCGTCGGTGATGTTGAACTGAGCCGCAATCTGCAGCACAGCCTCGTTGAAGCGGTCCTGCCCAAGGTGGCGGTCTTCCATATAAAGCTGTATGGCCGACCGCCACCCCTCGCCGCCGAAGTCGGTGATGCCCCATACATCGCCGTATTTCTCGCTCTTGCGCTGGTACAGGCAAGCTGAAGGTGTCTTTTCGTCGCGCACCTTGAATTTCTTGCCTTTCACGCCTACACAGTCTGCGGCCTGCGGATATATCCAGAGGATGATGTCCAACCCCTGCCGTGTAGCATCGTATATTTTCTGTACTGGTATCATATCGTTCTATTCTTTAGTGACCTGCCGCAAAGGTAGCAATGTGCGTCAGGAAAATAAAATACCTTCACCACAAGCTTCCTTCGCATACCGCAGGCTCCACCTTCAGCCGGCTGTAGGCCGAGCGGCTTGTGTTTTTGGCCTTCTGCCTCTCCATGAGGAGCCTGGCCTTCCATTCCGAGTGAGGCGACGAAATGACTTCGCGCTCCCCGGTCAGCCTGCTGATGCCTGTCACCACATACTTCACAGCCTGCCCTCCTCTCTTATCTGTATGTCATGATAGACCTTCACGTGGCCGAACATCCTGCGTGTCCAGTCGCGCAGCTTAACAGCCTCCAGGCGGCTGCAGGGAAGGGATAGTATTTCTCTTTTACCTCCCCCACAGCGTATCCCTGTAATGACATAAAGTGGTATTCCTGCTTTCATGGCCTTTATACTATCATGCTAACCAAGTAGAATCGTGAGTCCTTTATCTGTAATCTCAACATCATCGCGTTCGAAGTCATATTCTTCGTCACGTTCTTCGTCGTAGAACCTG
>CACXXD010000009.1 GCA_902771445.1 uncultured Prevotellaceae bacterium | reverse complement strand
CCCACGCAGAAGTGAGAAAAAATGTTATTGAGGGTCTCTTGGGGAGTTATTTGGCCACCGGTGATTTCAGCGAGGATGTCGAGAGTTTCACGGAGTGATTCGCTGAGAAGATCACCACTCAATCCGTCGTTGAGGCCGGCGAGGACTTGGCGGATGCTTACTTGGGCGCGACATAATGCATCATAGTGACGGCCATTGGTGACAATGACATCACCCTCGGAAAATGAAGGAACTGACGCAACAAGCTGCTTTTTTAGGGCATCAAGACCAATGCCGTATTTGGCTTGGAATGATTCTGTCTTGTTTTCAATCTGAATCAAAGTCTGATTGTCACGAACTTCGACTGCAGGATAAGGCACACCTGGCTCTGTCATCATGAGGATGATACGTGCACGCTGGACAGCGGCCATAGAGCGTTGTATGCCCTGCTGCTCAATGGCATCGGAAGTATGACGGATGCCTGCAGTATCAATAAAACGGAAGGTGATGCCTTGCAGGTTGATTGTATCCTCAATAGCATCGCGTGTGGTGCCTTGAATATCGCTGACGATGGCTCGTTCCTCGCCAAGCAAAGCATTGAGGAGCGTCGATTTGCCTACATTTGGCGCACCAATGATAGCTACAGGTATGCCGTTCTTGAGCGCATTTCCTGCCTCGAAAGATGCTGCCAGCCGACTGATGTGGGAATCGATACGCTGGGCAATCTGCAGCAATTCTGTCCGATCGGCAAACTCGAGGTCTTCGTGGTCGGAAAAATCTAGTTCGAGTTCAAGAAGTGAAGTGAGCCTTAACAGTTGCTCACGCAGAACGGATAGTTCGGTGGATATGCCGCCTCGCAACTGACTCATTGCCAAGTGATGGGTTGCTTGATTGGTAGAGGCAATAAGATCGGCTACTGCCTCTGCCTGCGAGAGATCCATCTTACCGTTGAGATAGGCCCGCTGAGTGAACTCTCCCGGACGTGCCATGCGACAACCATTGTGTACAAGCAGCTCTAAAACCTTGTCAATGATATAGCGCGAGCCGTGGCATGAAATCTCGGCAGAGTCTTCGCCTGTGTAGCTATGCGGCGAACGGAAAATGCTGATCATTGACTCGTCGATGACTTCCGTACCACTAATGATGTGGGCATAGTGGACGGTGTTAGCCGAAGCACCAGTACATTCGTAGGAACTGATCTTGCTTACAACCGTCAAGGCATCGGGACCTGAGACGCGGATAATGCCCAAGGCTCCGCCCATAGCAGTTGCGGGAGCGCAAATGGTGTCTTGAGAATTGAAAACAGAGAGTCGCGGCTTATCTTGTTCTAAAGTATTGACAGACATGATGCTCTATAGAGTTTTGAGGGCAGAGGCCAGTTCTGCAAGATCGGCTTCTGTTGTGGCCCAGCTGGTGACAAAGCGACATAAAGTGTGGTCAGCATCAAGGGGTTCCCATGTCTCAAAGAGGACTTGTTGCATCAGCGCATCCTTTTGCTGATTCGTAAGAACAACAAACTGCTGATTGGTGGGCGAGTCCTTTATGGGAATGCTGGCATCGATGAACAACTGGCGCAAGCGCATAGCCATGTTAATGGCATGTTGGGCAATGTTCAGATAAAGCCCATCGGTGAACAATGCATCGAACTGCACGCCCGCCAGACGACTCTTAGCCAAAAGTGCTCCATGACGTTTGACCATCGTGAAGAATCCGCGTGGAGCCTTGTGCGGAAAGACGACAGCCTCGCCGCAGAGTGCTCCCACCTTCGTACCACCGATGTAGAACACGTCGCAATGGCGGGCAAGCCATGACAAGTCGAAGTCACATTCAGAAGAAGCAAGGCCGTAGCCAAGACGTGCGCCGTCTATGTAGAGTGGAAGCGAATATTGCCGACATACTTGATAGATGGCATCTATGTCTGAAGCCTTATAGATCGTACCCAGTTCGGTAGGAAACGTGATGTAGACCATACCAGGTACGGCCATGTGCTCCCAGGTTGGATTGGCAAAGAAACGCTCCAGATAGGCTTGAAGTTCTGTGACCGTCATGCGTCCGTCATGCGAAGGCAAAGCTATGACCTTATGGCCGTTAGCTTCAATGGCTCCCGATTCATGCACATTGATGTGAGCCGTGTCAACGGCAATAACGGCACCGTATGATGGCAGAAGGGCATCGATGACAGTAGCATTGGTCTGTGTACCCCCCACGAGGAAGAAGATGTCTGCGTCCGGACAGGAAACAGCATCACGAATTTTCCGACGCGCCTGTTCGCTCCACTCATCGTAACCGTAAGAGGAGCTTTGCCTCACATTCGTCTCCAGCAAATGCTGTAGTACACAGGGATGTGCACCATTATTATAGTCGCTCTCGAAAGAAACCATTTACAATAGAAAAACTTTGATACAATAAATACACTTAGATGCGGTCGAGCACTTTCTCTATGAGCGTGTCGATGCTGTTCTTATATTCAGTGTTCATCTCATGCGCATAGCGGTTGGCTATGACCATGCAACAGGTCATGGCACGATGGCCAAGAAGCGAGGCGAGACCTGCAAGGGCGGATGACTCCATCTCGAAGTTACAAATGCGCAATCCATCATACTCAAAGGCCTCCACCTTCGCGTTCTGGTCCGGGTCTTCGGGCAGCAAACGAAGTTTACGTCCCTGAGGGCCATAGAAGCCGCCACAGGAGATGGTATAGCCCTTCACCATATCGTCGCATGCTATTTGCTCAATAAGTTGCTGGTCGGCCACTGCAACGTATGGAGCACCCTTGATCGGGTTCCAGTCCATGTGCTTTTTAAAGGCTTCCTCCATCTGCAAATCGCAGACCTCGTTTCGTCCTGCATAATAGTTGAGCAACCCGTCAAAGCCGATGCTCTTCACCGACGCGACAAACGAGCCTGTGGGTGTGAAAGGCTGAAGGCCCCCACAAGTGCCAATCCGCACACAAGTCAGCGTGCGGTGGTCAGCCTTCTCCGTACGCGTAGCATAGTCGATATTGGCCAGCGAATCCAGCTCAGTCATCACAATATCAACATTGTCACAACCAATGCCATGACTCTGACAGGTGATGCGCTTGCCTTTATAGGTGCCGGTAATCGTGTGGAACTCGCGACTGCTTACCTCACATTCAACAGTGTCAAAGTGTTTGGCTACAGTATTGACACGGGCAGGATCGCCCACGAGAATAACCTTATCGGCTAATTGCTCAGGACGAAGATGCAGATGGAAACACGAACCATCGCTATTGATGATGAGTTCGGACGACGGAAAGAATCTTTGCTCCATGTTATTTTTGGTTTTCAGTATTACGGATTGTCTTCTCCAACAAGCGTATCTGCTTGTGAATCATTGTGATTTGCTCCTCACTCTGAAGGATAAGATTATTCAGGTCTTCACGCTCCAGACTCGAAGCTCTCGTATATTTTGTACGCAACTTTGCCAATGCCTGCTCCCGCTCAGTCAACTGTTTCCGCAAGTCCAGCACCTGCTTCATGTTTGAGCGGCTCTGTGCATGACGGAAATCCGACATCTTCGAGTAAGTCAGATTATCATTCACGACAAAGTTCAACTTAGGTTCTCCTGTTACAGATTGCTCCCCCTTTGCCTGCTCCATCACCTCTATCTTTCTGCGATAGGCGGCTTCGCGCTCCTCGCGCCTGCTCCAGGTGTCGGCTATACGGTCGATACGTGCCAAAGAACGTATCTTATCCTCACTTGCTGAAGCCAAAGTCCTCGATTCGAACGGAACAAACGTGTAGACACAGGTCTTGCCCTGCGGTTGCCTGCGGTTAGACACAAAATAGCCCAACTTGTTCTGTTCATCGACGACAAACATAAAATCGTCTTGTTCCGAATTGAAAGGCAGTCCCAGATTCTCCGGCTTCAGATATTTGCCTGCATCGGCATCAAAGCGCGTGCGATAAATATCATAGCCCCCCAGACTTTCCGAACCACGTGCAGCAAAATAGAGTGTCACTCCGTCGGGCATGAGATAGGGGAAGTCGAAGTCACGCAACTGCTCATTATCGTCAATGCCTTTCAGCAGCTCACCGTTCGACCACTCTTTGTCCAGTAAGTCGCTATGGAACAGCCGCTTATACCCTACCCTTTCATCAAAGAGAGAGTAGATACATTCATTTCCCAGCTGATTGACATACACGATACCGTCGCCCTCCTTATTAAAGAACTGCCTGTAGGTCGTCAGATGCCCCTCTTCGTGGTTTTCATAGATAGCATTGAGATAGTCCAGACTGTCGACCACCACACTGTCAACGATGCACAACTTAGCGGTAGAAGGCAGCATAGCCGTAAATTTCGGGTTCTCCTTTGGCGCAGTCACGACGACAGGCCTCTTCACGCGCTTGACTCGATGCTGTGCATTCGCGGAAAATGGCAACAGGAAAGACAAACAACCTATGAGTAAAAATTTATAATTCATAAGATTAAGCTTAATTGTTTGTACAAAGTTACTGCTTTATGAGAAGAAAAAGGCAACAGAAGCGTGGATTTTAAGTGTTTTTAATAGTCGCCAACCAACTTGCCCTCACTATTCAGCGCATTCCATATAGAATGTCGTGCATCAGGGTTCATGCTTTCGGCCATTGCATAGAGCTGTCGTATGTCGTTGCGATGGCTGTCGGTTTCATAGGGACATAGCTTCACTTGCTTTTGATAGCCATGCCACTCAGCATATTGAGCGATGTCACGTTCTTCCATCATACAGAGCGGACGAATGATGCTGAGCGGCATCTTCCTCATCTTCAGCAGCGCAGGCATCGTGTCGAATCGTCCCTGAAAGGTGAGGTTCATGAGTGCCGTGTTGATGATGTCGTCCTGATGATGGCCCAAGGCTATTTTGTTGCATCCCAGTTCCTGCGCAAGGTTGAACATCATCTTGCGTCGGTTCCAAGAACAGAGAAAGCAGGGCGACTTCTGTCTTCTGAGTCGCTTGCGCACTTCCACCGACGACGTCTCAATGTCTGCATCATCCACGTCAAAGCTTGTCGAAACAATATGCAGCGGCACATTCAGTTCCCGGCAAAAGTCCGTCAGATAGTCTGTTGACGTTTCATAATGCACATTTTCCATGCGCACATGAACGGCCTCGACCGAATATCGTGGATGCGTGATCAGCGCCCTCTTGGCCAGCATCTTCACCAAGAACAGCGAGTCTTTGCCTCCCGACAGTCCAACCAGCACCCTGTCATCGTCGCTCAGCAATCCGTAGGTCGCAAAAGCTTTGACGAACAGTTTTTTCAGTTTCTGTTCCAACCGTTCCTGCGGACTCATTTCATGAAGACTAAATAAACGGCACAGATGATGAGCAAGAAGGCCAGGATATGGTTCCAGTGCAGGTTTTGTCCCTGAAACATGATGTTGGCGATGATGGCAAAGACCGCCAGCGAAATGCACTCCTGCACCACCTTCAACTGAACGAGTGAAAAGGGGCCTCCGTTGCCGACGAAGCCGATTCGGTTGGCTGGCACCTGACAACAATACTCAAGGAAGGCGATGCCCCATGAGAAGACGATGACCCCCAGCAAAGGCCATGATTTGCTAATGCCTGTCTCCGACAACTTCAAATGTCCATACCAGGCAAGTGTCATGAAAATATTACTCAGTATGAGCAATATGATTGTGTAAAGACCATTCATATTATAAAAGGTATAAGGAAAAGTGAAGAATGAGAAAATGAAGAATGAGAAAATGAAGAATGAGAAAATGAAGAATGAGAAAATGAAGAATTTTTCTTCATTTTCTCATTTTTCACTCTTCATTCTTCATTTTCTTAGGTATTCATCCATGTGCTGTGCTGCACGACGGCCATCGCCCATAGCGAGAATGACGGTAGCACCGCCGCGCACAATGTCACCCCCGGCAAAGACTTCCTTGCGGGCCGACTGCATGCTCTCATTGACGACGATGGTGTTTTTGCGACCCAGTTCCAGTCCCTCAATGCTCTTCGGAACCAGCGGGTTGGGACTTACGCCGACAGCCACGATCACCTGATCGACATCGAGCGTCACGGTCTTGCCCTCCACAGGCACCGGACTGCGACGGCCACTGGCGTCAGGCTCACCTAACTCCATCACCTGAAGCACAGCCTGACATACTGCGCCCGACTCATCGGCCTTGTACTCTATAGGATTATGCAACGTCAGGAAGTTGATGCCTTCCTCCTTGGCGTGCTTCACCTCTTCCAGACGGGCCGGCATTTCAGCTTCCGAACGACGGTAGACCAGCGTGACGTTGCCACCCAGTCGCTTGGCCGTGCGACATGAGTCCATAGCCGTGTTGCCGCCGCCCACGACGAGCACGTTCTTGCCAAAGTTGATGGGCGTGTCGGTCGTAGGATTGGCCGCATCCATCAGGTTGACGCGAGTAAGATATTCGTTCGACGACATGATGTTGATGGCATTCTCACCCGGAATATTCATGAAGTTGGGAAGACCAGCGCCCGAGCCCACAAAGATTCCCTTGAAGCCATCGTTCTCAAGTTGCTCAATACTAATGGTCTTACCCACGATGACATCGGTCTGGAAGCGTACGCCCATCTTGGCGAGATTCTCAATTTCCACGTCAACGATCTTGTTGGGCAGGCGGAATTCGGGGATACCATATTTCAGCACACCGCCAATCTCGTGCAGGGCCTCGAACACATAGACCTCGTAGCCTTTCTTCACCATATCTCCGGCAAAAGAGAGTCCGGCAGGTCCCGATCCCACGACGGCAATCTTGATGCCGTTCGCAGGAGCAATCTCCGGCAACGAGATATTTCCGCTTTCGCGCTCAAAGTCGGCTGCGAAGCGCTCCAGATAGCCAATGGCAACGGCCTTGCCGCCACTCTTCAGATGTATGCACTTGCTCTCGCACTGCTTTTCCTGCGGACACACGCGACCGCATACGGCAGGCAGGGCCGATGTCTGTTTCAGCACCTTGGCAGCAGCCAGGAACTGTCCGCGCTCAATATTCTTCACGAACGAAGGAATATCGATATTGACGGGACACCCCTCGATGCACGACGGCTTCGGACAGTCCAGACAGCGCTTGGCCTCCTGCATGGCCATCTCCTTCGTCAGTCCTATGTTCACTTCCTCGGTACGTGTGGTAGCCCGATATTCTGGGTCCAGCTCGGGCATCACCACCCTTTCAATGGCCATGCGGTCCTTCGGCTTCATCGATGTGCGCAGAAGCTGGCGCCATTCTGCTTTCTTGTCGGTCAGCACCTCAATGGTGTCGTTGGTCGGATCATCGTCCATCACTACATCGGTTGTCGTAGCGGTGGCAGCCACTTCATTCTCAGGGATAGTAGCCAGATGCTCTTCGTAGTGGGCAAGCTCTTCCTGCTCAGCACGCTTGAAGGTTCCCATGCGCTTGAACATCTCGTCCCAGTCGACCAAAGCGCCGTCGAACTCCGGGCCGTCAATGCACACGAACTTGGTCTTACCTCCGATGGTCAGTCGGCAGGCGCCACACATGCCCGTGCCGTCTACCATAATCGTGTTCAGCGACACCTCACACGGAATGCCATGCTTCTGGGCTGTGAGGTTCGAGAACTTCATCATGATGGGAGGGCCAATGGCGAAGACCTTGTCGACATGCTCCTGTTCCACGAACTTCTCTATGCCGACGGTCACCACGCCTTTCTCGCCATACGAGCCGTCGTCGGTCATGATGATGACCTCGTCGCTCGACTCGCGCACCTTGTCTTCCAGTATGATGAGATCCTTTGAGCGCCCGGCCATCACGCTGAGCACCCTGTTGCCTGCTTTCTTCAGGGCCTGTATGATGGGCAGCATGGGTGCCACGCCCAGTCCGCCACCTGCACAGACCACGGTTCCATATTTTTCTATATGAGTGGGGGTGCCCAAGGGTCCCACCACGTCGGCCACATACTCGCCTTCGTTGAGCGCACACAGCTTCTTCGACGACAGGCCTACCATCTGCACGACGAGCGTGATTGTGCCGCGGTCGATGTCTGCCCCGGCAATGGTCAGCGGCATGCGCTCGCCTTTCTTGTCGACGCGTACAATGACAAAGTTGCCCGCCTTGCGACTCTTGGCAATGAGCGGAGCCTCGATTTCGAAGAGGAACACCTTTTCAGAAAACTGTTCTTTCCTAACAATTTTATTCATAAATACTAAGATTTGATTACATTTTGGGTGCAAAAATACGAATATCTAAGAACAAAAGCAAATTTATCGGCACTTTTTCCAACTATACCAATACATTTCTTGTCATTGCCAATCAGTTGTCTGCTATTTAGACTGCAACGACAGACAGAACAGCTCGCCTTCGTTATAGCCTTCCTCGTAGAGCCGTTCCAGTTTCTCCGTATCGCGGCAGAGCCGGTCGACCTCCATCGGCTTCTGCGGCCTTATGACGATCACCTCGCCCCAGTCTTCCATCCGTTCTATCATTTCCAGCTGCTCATTGTACACCTCCACGTGATGGCTCAGCGCCACGCGCAAGCGCGGATACTGCTTGTAGAGGAACTTAGGCACTTTCACGTCGGGCTCGCTCGAACGGAAGCCTCGGTTGCGCGTCAGCACGACCACGTTCACCGGATGTCCCGTCTCGATGGCCCTTTGCACGGGTATAGAGTCGGTAATGCCGCCGTCAAGCATCGGAATGCCGTCAACATCGGTGATCTGAGCGACGTATGGCAACGAACTTGAAGCCTTGATGATGGCGTTCAGCCGCTTCACGTCGTCCTTTTCCGTCAGATACTCAGCACGTCCTGTCAGACAATTCGTCGTCACGACTTCAAACGTTGCCTGATTCTCCTTATAGGCCTGATAGTCAAAGGGTACAATCTCATTTGGCAAGCGTTCGTAGAGGATATTAGGAACAAAGATAGAGCCTTGCATCAGCAGATTCTTGATGGAGATGTAGTCATACTTCTCCAGCATGTCGATGTTGAAGTACCGCGCACGCCGAGGCTGACGGCTCATGTACGACACGCTATTGCATGCTCCCGCCGAAACGGCAACCACATAAGGAAAATAGCACTCATACTTCATGAAAGCATCGAGCACGCCACTTGTGAAGACGCCTCTCATGCCGCCTCCCTCAAGCACCAGTCCCGTATTTTTATCCAGTTTCATTTTGTCCAGTAATCTTATTTTTGTATTCTTTCGTCAGAAGGAAAAAGGGAAACCTTCTCAGGCTCCCCTTTTAATAGTCCATTTGCATTATATAATTAGTTACATTGCAAGTGGACTTTCGGGAAATTCTTTGTCTCACGACAGTTGCATTTCCAAATTAACCTTAATAATCTAATACCATGAAAAACACACGTACAAAATTACAATAACTCTTCCATATTTCAAAATTCATCTACTTTTATCAAGAAGAATTTATGATTAATTAGTGTTTTTATACAAAATTCATGTTAATTCTTTTTAAAGCCGATTGCGCCAGACGCTCATAGACGAGTCCCAGTTCGGCAAAATGAATCATGCTCTGCATGGCGGCCTTCTGCAGGATGGTGTTCTGCGACTGCAATGCCGCCAGCGCCTGATCGATAAACTCATTGATGTCGCGCTCGTCGGGCCGGTTGCCTTTCATGAAGAGCCTCGAAAGGAGGTGATAGCCGCAAATCTGCGTCAGGTCGTCTGGTGCAGAGAGCCATCTGAAGGCTTTGTCTGCCGCGTAGGGCAGATGTTGATACAGGTTGAACACGGCCTGCTCGGCAATCTCCACGTTGGGTGTCTGTTCCATCCACAGGTCCACGATCTCCGGTAGCATCTCGCCGGGCGGCATGGTCATTGTCGCCAGAATCTTGCATTCCCTCACGTCCTCCTTCCACAGTTCGATGGCCAAATGATAGTTCTTGCCCAGCTCGTCGGCCATCTCGCGCAGCCGTGGCAGCGTGGCTCCCCAGTTCAGTTTGTAGTTCAGTCCCTTGGCCCGCATCGACGCAGCCGTCGCTCCGTCCATCATCAGTCGGAACGAGCGTTTGATGGACTGCACCTGTTGTCTGATGTCCTCGTTCATGCTGTCTCTCCCCCACCCTTTTCAGATTAACGTTGCATATTCGCTGCTGTAGCGCAGCATCTGCTGTGCATAGCCTTCACCGTAATAGGGCGTGATGTCGACCACTTCGCCCTTCTCGTCATACTGAGGTAGCAGCACAGGGTTGATGAATCCCTTGTAGGGTGCCAGGTTCAGTCGCTCGTAGCGGCTCTTAATCTCTTTGTGCAGCTCGGGGTCCACCTTCACGGCATAGTCCTCCACAAGCCTTCGTGCGGCCTCATAGTCGCCCTCGCTCTTGATGCGCTGTATCTCAGCCAGCAGTTGCGCGATGAGTCGGCGCAATTGCGGGTAGTCGTGAATGTCGAGATAGGTCTTGCCGTCGCGCACCGTCAGTTGCATGGCATCGCCGTGGGCTATACACCAGCGGGCTATCAAGGCCCTGTTCAGCATGTGTGCCTCTTCTATCTGATGCCCCAGCTCGATGCGCACCAGCTGGGTGAGCAGACCATTCATCATATAGGCATAATACTGAGCGCGATAAGCCTCCTTGTCGGGCGTCAGTCCCAGCTCCACCAGTTTCTCGTCGGCCACGTAATAGAGTCCGAAGAGGTCGGCCCTCGCCTCTTCGATGGTGTTGCCATAGGCCTTCAGCGCGTCGGGGTCCGTGCCTGGCAGCAACTGTCCGCTGCCGTGTCCCAGACATTCGTGCAAGTCGGTATGCAGGTTATCGAGCGCATCGGCATAGCGGTTGATCATGGCGAGCGTTTCCTCGTCAATCACGAACTCCTCACGGAAGCCGTTGCCCTGTGCGGCCTTGTCGTAGGCATCGGTGATGTTCGAGATGGTGATGCTCTTCGAGCCATATTCCGCCCGAATCCAGTCGGCATTGGGCAGATTGATGCCGATGGCCGTCGACGGATACTCGTCGCCGCCCAGCATGGCCGCGCAGATGACCTTTGCCGAGACGCCTTTCACGCGGCTCTTGCGGAAGCGGGGATCCACGGGCGAGTGGTCTTCGAACCACTGTGCATGCCTGCTGATCAGCTCCGTCCGTCGGGTGGCCTCTTCGTCCACATACTCCACAAGTCCTTCCCACGACCCTTTCAGTCCCAGCGGGTCGCCGTAGACCTCAATGAACCCGTTGATGAAGTCCGTCTGTCCGTCCAGACAGCCCACCCACTGTTTGCAGTAGTCGTTGAACAGCTTCAGGTCGCCCGTCTCATAGTAGCCCACGAGCGAGTCGATGACGTGCTTTTGCTGCTCATTCTCAGCATATTCCCTGGCTTTGTTCAACCAAACTATGATCTTGCGGATGGCCTTGGCATAGCGTCCGTTGGCGCACCAGGTCACCTCCTTCAGCTGTCCGTCTTCTTTCACCAGCGTAGAGTTCAGTCCGAACGAGGGCGGCTCTGCCACATCGGCAAAGCGTTTTTTCTGTTCCTCGTAGAAACACTCTGCCTCGCGCTGGGTCACTCCTTCGTAGAAGTGGCATGCCGACGTGGCTACCAGGTCTTGTCCGTCGGCCTTGTTCACTCTCTTTGGCAGAAACGACGGGTCGAAGATCACGGGGCGCAGCTCCTCGAAGAGCTCGCTCACGGTCTCGCCTTCCCTGAGCGGAAGTCGCTCAGCGGCAACCGTTTTCAGGCAGCTGCTGAAGTATTCCGGTGTGAACTCAGGAACGAATTTCAGCGACCCGTAGTGGTGATAGATGCCGTTGGAGAACCACACGCGCTTCAGGTAGGTCTCCAGTTTGCGGAACTCTTCTGTCTGGTGGTCAATGGTCTCGTCGGTGTAGACGGTCTCCAGCGTCTTGCGGATCCGCAGGTTGTAGGCCCCGAACTGGTCGAACGTGATGTCGCGTCCGTAGAGTGTGGCCTTAGCCAGACAATATACATATTTCTTCTGCTGCAAAGAGAGGTCTTCAAAGCCATTCAGCCGATAGCGCAGCATCTGCAAATCGGCAAAGCGTTCATCTGAATATTTAATCGGATTGTTCATCATCTTTTTTCTGTTTGGAAGACAATTGCTGCCTGTATTGCATGCGGTAAGCACGGGGTGTCATGCCCACATATTTCTGAAAGTAAGAATGGAACGACTGGCGCTGGGCAAAGCCCACCATGTCGCCAATCTCCTCCACGCTGTGCTCGTCGTAGCGCTGGTCGGTCAACAGCGACATAGCCTCCTCCACCCTGTACTTGTTGACCAGCGTGGAATAGTTGGTATGAAACTGCACGCGTATGACCGCTGAAACGTAGCGTACGTTGGTGCCCAGATCGACAGCCAGTTGCTTGGCGGTATAGCCGCTGTTGCGGTACAGCTTCCTGACCAAGAGCTTTTCGAGTATCTTCTCCTTGAGTTCTTCCATCAATTGAGGTCTCACCAGACTGCGGTAGGATGCCTCTTTTTCTTCTTGAATTTCAATAACGTTGATTGCCATGTACAATACATCTTTTCATTTCTGTGTGCAAACTTACACAAAAAAAATGAGATAATCCTTTGGACTGAAAGAAATTTACGTAATTGACGTAATTTATCGTCTGTTCAGACCACCCCTAACCCCTCCTGACTCAGGAGGGGAATTAGTTAGACTCGACTTCCAAAGACAAATGAAAGGCAAAGCTAAACAGTTCCCCTCCTGAGTCAGGATGCTGGTTGCGATGCCTCCTCGTTTTGTCCTTCGGAAAAGTCTTGTTGAGATCTGGTCATTTCTGTACAAATATTCATTTCTTCCGTTAAATCGTTGCAAAGGTAAAGTTTTTTCTTTGAATGTAAAAGAAAAAGTGTCAAAAAAAAACACTTCTAAGGTAAAAAACTTTTAGCTAAATAATTTCTTCTAATTTGTAGTAATTTCTTTCCGACAAAATTTTTCGCGAGAAAAATTTTCAATCGAAAGTAAAAAAAAAACGAAAATTACGGCAATTTCTTTCCTTAAAAAAATATGTATTTTCTTGACAAACACCCCTCTGAGAATCGCACGGAATTCACCAAACTGAAAGTCGCTTGCAAATATGCGAGTATTGAGAGGGGTTGCACAAGATACTGACTACCAGATAGTTGCAAAATTTATTTCGTAAAAGGAATTATTTTGAGGATAAATAGACTTATATTTCGGACAGCCCGGAACGACAGTTGACGGCAGTTGTGCCGTGATTAGTATTGAATCATGGTGGGTTTGCAGGCATATCAAAGTGAATTATGACTTGGAACAGAATGCAACTAATGATGAATCTCAGTTTGATATGACTGTAAACCCACTTTGATTCAATATCAATCTCAGGACGATGGTTGCGGCGCGGTGGGATGACGGGCATTGTGCCGCTCCAGAATGCTACTTTCAGAAGGGCCTTTTTTTTATGAATAATATTGACAAAATGCGAGTGGAACAAACGCAATCATTTTTAAAAAAACAAGCCAATTTCTTTATATTAGACTTCATCCGCACAGCACGAAATCTCGTTCCACCATGTTTTTTTAACAAATTTATGTGCCATTCCCTTTGCATTTTGCTTGCTTATTTGTACCTTTGCACGTCGAATAGACTTATTATAATAATGTATATAGAATGAAACCAACCGCAATTCTACTTCTGCACTGCCCCGACCAACAGGGCATCATCTCAGAAGTGACAAAGTTTATTACTGACAATCAGGGTAACATTGTCTATCTTGACCAATATGTAGACCGCCAGGACGGCATGTTCTTCATGCGCATACAATGGGAGCTGGACCGTTTTCTGATTCCCCGGGAAAAGATATGCGAATATATCGAGACGCTCTACGCCCAGCGCTATCAGATGGAGTTCAACCTGTACTTCAGTGACCAGCGGCCCCGCATGGCCATCTTCGTCAGCAAGATGAGCCACTGCCTGTACGACCTGCTGGCGCGGTGGAAGGCAGGCGAGTTCGACGTGGACATCCCCTGTATCGTGTCGAACCATGAAGACCTGCGCTATGTGGCCGAACAGTTCGGCATCCCCTACTACGTGTGGAGCATCAAGAAAGATCACTCCAACAAGCAGGAGGTGGAACAGGCCGAGATGGAACTGCTGAGGAAGGAGAAGGTGACGTTCATCGTCCTGGCCCGCTACATGCAGATCATCAGCGACGAGATGATAGCCGCCTATCCTCACCATATCATCAACATCCACCACTCGTTCCTGCCTGCCTTCGTCGGGGCCAAGCCCTATCATCAGGCCTGGGAGCGCGGCGTGAAAATCATTGGGGCCACAAGCCACTACGTGACGGCTGAGCTGGATGCGGGGCCGATCATCGAACAGGACGTGACGCGCATCACGCATAAGGACACACCGGAGAGTCTGGTGCTGAAAGGCAAGGACCTGGAGAAGATCGTGCTCTCGCATGCGGTCGCCAAGCATATTCAGCGCAAGATTCTGACGTATAAGAATAAAACAATAATCTTCAGCTAAGTAATGATAAAAAATAACTTGGTATTTCGTTTCCATATAGCAAACACGAATCGTACCAACTTTTTTTAATGATTACTAAAATTGAAAATTGAAAATTAAGCAAGATGAATGTTGCAATAGTAAAATATAATGCGGGAAATATATACTCGGTGATCAGCGCTCTGCACCGTCTGGGAGTGGAACCGCTGCTCACCGACAATGCCGAAGAACTGCGCAAGGCAGACCACGTGCTCTTCCCCGGACAGGGAGAGGCCCGCGGAGCTATGGAGTATCTGCGGCAACGAGGGCTCGACACGGTCATCCGCACACTGACACAACCCGTGCTCGGCATCTGCGTGGGACAACAGCTGCTCTGCCGACACTCAGAAGAGGGCGACGTGGACTGCATCGGCATCTTCGACGCAGAGGTGAAGCGATTCATGCCCAACCGACATGAGGAGAAGGTGCCGTGCATGGGGTGGAACAGGCTGTATGACACGAAATCGCAACTGATGGAGGGCATCGAGGGCAACTACGTCTACTTCGTGCACAGCTACTACGTGCCGCTCTGCAAGGAGACCATCGCCACGGCAGACTATATCCTGCCCTATAGCGCCGCACTGCATAAGGACAATTTCTATGCCACACAGTTCCACCCGGAGAAGAGCGGAAGCGTGGGCGAAAGGATTCTTAGAAACTTTCTTAATAACGGTGAAAAAGATTGAAGATTGAAACATGAAACAGATAGAACTGATACCTGCCATTGACATCATCAACGGGAAATGCGTGCGACTGACCAAGGGCGACTATAGCCAAAAGACGGTCTATCGCGACTCGCCAACCGACGTGGCAAAGGAATTCGAAGACCTTGGCTTCAGACGGCTGCACGTGGTCGACCTGGACGGGGCAAAGTCGAAGCACATCGTCAACATAGCCGCACTGCGCGGCATCACTGAGAACACGAAGCTGACAGTGGACTTCGGCGGAGGCATCAAGACCGACGACGACCTGCAACAGGCTTTCGAGGCCGGGGCGTCGATGGTGACCGTCGGCTCCGTGGCCGTGACCTATCCGGAGCTGTTTGCCGAATGGCTCGGGAAGTACGGAGCCGACCGGATGATCCTGGGGGCCGACGTGCGCAACGGGAACATCAGCATCAACGGATGGAAAGAAGACTCAGACAAGGCCCTGCTGCCCTTCCTCGCCCAGTATGTGGACATGGGGGTGAAGAACGTGCTTTGCACTGAGATATCCAAGGACGGAACGCTGTCGGGACCGGCCCTGGAGCTCTACAGCGAACTGATGAAGGCCTACCCCACCCTGCACCTCATTGCCAGCGGGGGGGTGAGCTCGCTCGACGATATTCAGGCCCTGAACGATGCCGGCACCCCTGCCGTGGTCTTCGGAAAGGCTATCTATGAAGGAAAAATAAACATGAAAGAACTATGGCACTGGCACGACGCATAATACCGTGTCTCGACGTGAAGAACGGCGAGACGGTCAAAGGAGTGAACTTCGTAGGACTGCGCAGCGCGGGCGACCCGGTGGAACTGGGCAAAGCCTACAGCGACGCGGGGGCCGACGAACTGGTGTTCCTCGATATTACCGCTTCGTTTGAGGAGCGCAAGACCTTCACCGACATGGTGACGAGGGTGGCCGAAGCCATCAACATTCCGTTCACGGTGGGCGGTGGCATCAACGAGCTGGCCGACGTGGAGCGGCTGCTCTATGCCGGGGCCGACAAGGTGAGCGTGAACAGCGCGGCCATCCGTCGACCTGAGCTCATCGAGGAGATAGCCAACAGGTTCGGCTCGCAGGTGTGCGTGTGCGCCATCGATGCGCGGATGGACGAGGACGGCTGGCACTGCTACCTGAAGGGGGGGCGCGAACGGACGGAACACGGGCTCTTCGACTGGGCCCGCGAGGCACAGGAACGGGGGGCCGGCGAGATTCTCTTCACCAGCATGAACCACGACGGCGTGAAGACGGGCTATGCCAACGAGGCACTCGCCCGACTGGCCGACGAGCTGAGCATTCCGGTCATCGCGAGCGGCGGCGCAGGGAAGAAAGAGCACTTCCGTGATGCCTTCCTCATAGGAAAGGCTGATGCGGCTCTGGCCGCCAGCGTGTTCCACTTCGGGGAGATCGGCATAGCTGAGCTAAAGAAGTATCTGCACGAAGAAGGAATCGAAGTGAGGAAGGTTGAAAATTGAAGATTGAAAATTGAAGATTGAAAATTGAGATATGAAAATAGATTTTGAGAAAAGCGGAGGACTCGTGCCTGCCATCATACAGGACGCACGCACCAAGAACGTGCTGATGCTGGGATATATGAACGAGGAGGCCTACCAAAAGACGATGGAGTCAAAGAGAGTGACGTTCTGGAGCCGCAGCCGACAGTGCCTGTGGACGAAGGGCGAGACTTCGGGCAACTATCTCAACTTGGTTGACATGAAGGTGGACTGCGACCACGACACGCTGCTGGTCAGGGCCATCCCCGACGGCCCCACCTGTCACACCGGCACCGACACCTGCTGGGGAGAGGACAACAAGGAGAATGCCGTGCTCTTCCTGTCAGAGTTGCAGGACTTCATCGAACAGCGACATGAGCAAATGCCGGAAGGCAGCTATACCACCAAGCTGTTCAGGGACGGCACCAACAAAATGGCGCAGAAACTGGGCGAGGAGGCTCTTGAGACGGTGATTGAGGCTACCAACGGAACCAATGAGCACCTGGTCTACGAGGCATCCGACATGCTCTACCACCTCATCGTACTGCTGACGAGCAAGGGACTACGCATTGAGGACCTGGCCACCGAGCTGCACCGCCGCCACGATCCCGAATGGGATGCCAAGAGGCGAAAGGCAAAGGCTGCGGGAACTATGGATTAACAGAATTAGGTAAAACTATAATAGAATCATAAAGAAAGTGTTAGTAAACTACAAAAACGCGACAATCTACCAGCAGAACGGATCGCCCGTTCTGACACACGTAGACTTCAAGCTCGACGAAGGCGAGTTCGTCTATCTCATAGGCCGCGTAGGCTCAGGCAAGAGCTCGCTGCTGAAGACCATCTATTTTGAACTGGACATTGACGAAGCCGACGAAGCAACCGTGCTGGGCAAAGACCTGAAGACACTGCACCGCCGAGACATTCCGAAACTCAGGCGGCAGATGGGCATCATCTTCCAGGACTTCCAGCTGCTGGCCGACCGCACGGTCTACAAGAATCTGCGCTTCGTGCTCAGGGCTACCGGGTGGAAGAAGTCGGAAGTGGACGACCGCATCGAGGAGGTGCTGAAACTGGTGGGCATGCAAGACAAGATGCTCTGTCTGCCCCACGAGCTGTCGGGCGGCGAACAGCAGCGCGTGGCCATCGCACGCGCCTTGCTCAACAGTCCGAAGATGATTGTGGCCGACGAGCCGACAGGCAACCTGGACCCCGAGACAGCCGCCAACATCATGGAGATACTGCGCCACATCGCCCAGACAGGAACGGCGGTGGTTATGTCGACCCACAACATGCCGCTGCTCGACAAATATCCAGGCAACGTCTACCGCTGCTATGAAGGAAAGCTCGAAGAGGTGACAGGCGACTACAACAAAATGAAAATAAGCGAAGAAGAATAAAATCAAAATAGACCCTATGAAAGTAATGAAATTTGGTGGTACCTCAGTAGGCACACCACAAAGAATGAAAGAAGTAACCGAACTGGTTGTCAAATCGGGCGAACCTGTTCTTGTCGTATTGTCGGCCATGTCGGGCACGACCAACTCGCTGGTGGAGATCTCAGACTATCTCTACAAGAAGAACCCCGACGGCGCCAACGAGGTGATCAACCGACTGGAACAGAAGTACCTGCGCCACATTGAGGAACTCTACGACTCGGAGGAGTACAAGCAAGTGTCGAACGAATTCCTTCATGACGAATTTCAGTACCTGCGCTCCTTCACCAAAGAACTGTTCACGAGCTTTGAGGAGAAGAGCATCGTGGCACAGGGCGAGATGATCTCGACCAACCTCGTGACGAACTACATGAAGCAGCAGGGCATCGACGTGGTGCTGCTGAACGCGCTCGACTTCATGCGCACCGACAAGAATGCCGAGCCAGACCCCATCTACATCAAGGACAAGCTGTCGGCCATTCTGGAGAAAGAGGGCAAGCACCAGGTGTACATCACCCAGGGATTCATCTGCCGCAATGCCTACGGAGAGATTGACAACCTGCAGCGCGGCGGCAGCGACTACACGGCCTCGCTCATCGGTGCCGCCATCAATGCCGAGGAAATACAGATATGGACCGACATCGACGGCATGCACAACAACGACCCCAGAGTGGTGGACAAGACGCAGCCCGTGCACCAGCTGCACTTTGAAGAGGCTGCCGAGCTGGCCTACTTCGGTGCCAAGATCCTGCACCCGACGTGTGTGCAGCCCGCCAAGTATGCAGGCATCCCCGTCAGACTGCTCAACACGATGGACCCCGACGCCGAGGGAACCACCATCTCGAACGCTACGGAATACGGCAAGATAAAGGCCGTGGCCGCCAAGGACAACATCATAGCCATCAAGATAAAGTCGAGCCGCATGCTGCTGGCCACCGGCTTCCTGCGCAAGGTGTTCGAGATCTTCGAAAGCTATCAGACACCCATCGACATGGTGTGCACCTCCGAGGTAGGCGTGTCGATGAGCATTGACAACTCAGCACATCTGGGCGAGATAGTAGACGAGCTGAAGAAGTACGGAACGGTGACCGTCGACACCGGCATGTGCGTGGTCTGCGTGGTGGGCGACCTGGACTGGTCGAACATCGGCTTCGAGACCCGCGTGCTCGATGCCATGAAGAACATCCCCGTGCGCATGATCTCCTACGGAGGTTCGAACTACAACATCTCCTTCCTCATCAGAGAAGAAGACAAGAAGCGAGCACTGCAGGCACTCAGCGCAACACTGTTCAACTAACACGACATACAACCATCCATCCTGAGGCATGCCAGGCAATGGCGAAGAAGGATTGTCATGGCATGCCCCCCTCGGGAAAACAAAACAAAAACACGACACAGACATGAAAGGCAAATTTCCCATAGAAAAGTTCGCTAAGGTGCGGACTCCCTTCTACTATTATGATACAGAACTTCTGAGAAGAACGCTTCGCGTCATCAACGACGAGGCACGAAAGCACGACGGCTTCTGCGTTCACTATGCAGTGAAGGCCAATGCCAATCCAAAGCTACTGCGCCTGATCAGAGAGGCTGGTCTGGGAGCCGACTGTGTCAGTGGCGGTGAAATAGAAGCTGTCGTCAAGGCCGGCTTTCCTGCAAGCAAGATTGTCTATGCCGGAGTGGGCAAGAGCGACTGGGAAATCAATCTCGGACTCGACCAGGACATCTTCTGCTTCAACGTGGAGAGCATACCTGAGCTGCACGTCATCAACGAACTGGCCGCGGCCAAGGGGAAAACAGCCCGTGTGGCATTCCGGCTGAACCCCAACGTGGGTGCACACACCCATGCCAACATCACCACCGGACTGGCAGAGAACAAGTTCGGCATTGCCATGCGCGACATGGAGACGGTCATTGCCGAAGCCGACAGCCTGAGCAACGTGAGATTCGTGGGACTGCACTTTCACATCGGCTCGCAGATTCTCGACATGGGCGACTTCAAGGCACTCTGCAACCGTGTCAACGAACTGCAAGACCAGCTCGATGCGCATCACATCAAGGTGGAGCACATCAACGTGGGGGGCGGCCTCGGCGTCGACTACGAACACCCCAACCGACTGCCTATCGCAGACTTCAAGGCATACTTCGACACCTATGCCAAATGTCTGAAACTGCGCCCCGGACAGACACTTCACTTCGAGCTGGGACGAGCCGTCGTGGCACAATGCGGCTCGCTTATCACGCGTACCTTATATATTAAAGAAGGGGCCTTCAAGAAATTCGCCATCGTCGACGCGGGCTTCACCGACCTCATACGTCCGGCCCTCTACCAGGCTTACCACAAGATTGAGAACCTGTCGAGCGAACAGCCCATGCAGGCCTACGACGTAGTGGGACCTATCTGCGAATCGACCGACGTGTTTGCCAAACAGATAGACCTGAACACCGCCCATCGCGGCGACATCATCGCCATACGCTCCGCAGGCGCCTACGGAGAGATCATGGCTTCGTGCTACAACTGCCGTCAGCTGCCTGTAGGATATACAGACGAAGACCTGTTGTAAGAAAACAAAGAAACACTGCCTATGAATAGCGATACAGATAATATTTCGCCCAGAAAAGGCTTGTCGATCGTGCTGACCGCTCACGACCAGGCCGCAGAACTTGAGCGCAACCTGCCCGTGCTGCTCGAACAAGACTATGACTCCGACTACGAGGTAATCGTGGTCGATGAGTCGTCGACCGACGAGACGAGTGACGTACTGAAACGACTGAAAGCGAAATATCCTCGACTCTATACAACCTATATACCCGGCTCCAGCCACTATCTGAGCCGGAAGAAACTCGCCATCACCGTCGGCATCAAGGCCGCTCGCAACGAATGGGTGATACTGACGGAAGCGGGCTGCCGACCCGAAAACGGCGAATGGCTGAACGCGATGGAAGAATACATGACCGACGATGTAGACATAGTCTGCGGCTACACTGGATTCGACAGCGGCACGAAATCGCATTATGCCTACTACCGCATGATCAACTTCTGCCGCCAGCTGTTCAGGCCATACAGATATGACGGTGCGAACCTTGCCGTGCGCAAGTCGGCTTTCATGGAGAGAAACGGCTTCTTGAAGAACCTGCAATTCCTGCGCGGCGAGCTCGACTTCATCGTCAATGAGACCGAGCCGCAGAGAATAGCAGTGGCAAAAGCACCGGAAACATGGCTCAGACAAGAAGAGCCGAGCCGAAAAGACTGGGTGAACAGGCAGTTGTTCTACATGCAGACACGACGCAGCCTGGACCGCACATTCCTGCCCCGACTGTTGTTCGTGCTCTGGCAATCGATTCTGCACCTGAGCATCCTGCTCATCGTGGCACTGCTTGCATACGCCGTCTACAAGCACAATGCCACTTATACGGGCGTGGCAGCGGGAGCCTTGGTGCTCTGGGCCGTGGCACACACGTTCCTGTGCTACCGAATGTCCAGGAAGTACGGTGAGGAAATACCCGTATGGAAACTGCAGATGTGCGACCTTAGTCTGGCATGGCATCATCTCTATTACCAACTGCGCTATGCGCTATCCAACAAAAATGATTTCTTGCGTAAATAACCGGCCATGTTGAGCGTACTGCATATCTATCCCCCACACAATGCCATGCTGGCACAATATGTCAACATGCTGACAAACGATAGCATGATAAAGTCAGAGGCTATTGACGACGTGAATGCCCTGACCTTGCGGCTGAAAGACCCGGCACAGCATCCTGACCTGATACACCAGCACGGATGCAACCATCCGGGCATCACAAAGGCCACGGCACTGGCCTACCGCAAGGGGATACGCATCGTGCTCACACCTCACGGAGAACTGGAACCGTGGGAAATGAAGAACAACATGCCTGCAAGAAACTCGATGCTGAAGAATCTCGTAGCACACTCGTATGCCGTGATTGCCCGGAGCAGCATGGAGGCAGAGGAACTGAGCAAACAAGGGTGGAACTCGCGAATAGAGACCATCAGGAACCCACTGATCACCCACACTACGAATGCCGAGGAACTGATGGTGAAGCATCGGCACATATACCAACGGGTCATGAACTCGAACATCCTGGAACTGATGGACGAGGCCACACAAGATGCACTGAAGACGCTGATCAAGGCAGGAATAACGGGCGACGAAAGATGGGTGAGGCCCATTGACACCGAGGCCGTCAACTGGCATCATCTGTTGCTATACGCACAGCTGGAAGGAGTCAAGACCCTTGTGGAACGAGGGATACTGGCAATGGGGATACAGATGCGCGAAGTGGAAATCACACATAGTTTCCTGCCCGACAGCTATACCCCACCGGAGTCGGTGATCGGCAAGTCGGTCATAGACATTGTAAGACATATTCAGAAACAAACAAGCAAACAGCAACTGGCATTGCTTTCGCTGGCCGAACTCGATGCTGCCCTGCGGCGCGAAGACGTGGAAGACGATCTGCTCATGCAACAACTGAAGGCGGAGAAAATAGACGGGTTCTTTGCGTCGCTCCTCACGGTGCTCAACGAACAGACGGGACTCGACGAGGGATATATGCCCTGTGAGCCAACAGAAAACAGTGAAACTAAGCAAATTAGAAAAATCATAAAAAAACATCTTGAAATATGAACAATAACGAAGAACGCTACTTAAATCTTCTGTCACATACTTTTCCTACCGTTGCGGATGCTGCCGGCGAAATCATCAACCTGGAAGCTATCCTGAATCTGCCCAAGGGAACGGAGCATTTCCTGGCTGACCTGCACGGTGAGCACGAGGCCTTCATACATGTGCTGAAAAACGCTTCGGGAAACATCAAGCGCAAGGTGTCTGAAATCTTCGGAAACACGATTCGCGAAGCGGAGAAAAAAGAGCTATGCACACTGATATACTATCCGGAACAGAAACTGGAACTGATCAAGGCCGTAGAGCAGGACATAGACGACTGGTATCACATCACCATCCATCAGCTCGTGAAGGTATGCCGCGATGTCTCGTCGAAATACACTCGCTCGAAGGTCAGGAAGTCACTGCCAGAGGAGTTCTCGTATATCATAGAAGAGCTGCTGCACGAACGCACCGACGACCAAGACAAGGCGGCCTACGTGGCCGTGATTGTGGACACCATCATCTCGACAGGCCGCGCAGACGACTTCATCGTGGCCATCTGCAACGTCATTCAGCATCTGGCCATCGACCAACTGCACATCCTGGGCGACATCTATGACAGAGGACCAGGCGCACACATCATTCTCGACACCCTGCGGCAATACCACTCATGGGACATTCAGTGGGGCAACCACGACATGCTCTGGATGGGAGCCTCTGCCGGTAACGATGCCTGCATCTGCAACGTGTTGCGACTGTCGCTAAGATATGCCAATCTGGCAACGCTCGAGGAAGGCTACGGCATCAATCTCGTGCCGCTGGCCACCTTTGCCCTTGAGACTTACGGCGATGACCCCTGTACGGAGTTTATACCCAAGCTGCTGAAAGGCACTTCGATGGACGAAAAGACCATCCAACTGACGGCCAAGATGCACAAGGCCATCGCCGTGATTCAGTTTAAGCAGGAAGCCGCCATTTTCCACCGTCGTCCGGAATGGGAAATGGAAGACAGATGTCTGCTGGAACAGATTGATTATGAGAAGCATACGTGTACCATCAACGAGGTGACATACGACATGAAATCGTGCAACTTCCCGACAATCGACCCGACGCATCCGTCGGAGATGACAGAAGAGGAGACCTTGCTGATGCAAAAGCTGCACCACTCATTCCGTGTGAGCGAGAAGTTGCGCAAGCACATCCGAACGATACTGAGCCACGGCTGCATGTACAACATCTGCAACCAGAACTTGCTCTTCCATGCCTCGATACCTCTCAATGACGACGGTACACTGAAGAGCGTGGAAATACTAGGCCAGAAATATGCTGGCAAAGACCTCATGTCGTACATCGGGCAACTGGTCAGGGCTGCATTCCAGAATGACACACCTACGGAATACAAGCAATATGCCAAAGACTATTTCCTGTACCTGTGGTGCGGAAAGGACTCGCCCCTCTTCGACAAATCGAAGATGGCTACCTTTGAACGCTATTTCCTCGAAGACAAGAGCACCTACACCGAACAGAAAGGCAATTACTTCCGGCTGAGAGAGTCGGAAGCCATCTGCGACCATATTCTGGATGCGTTCGGCATCAGCGGTCCCAATCGACACATCATCAACGGTCACGTTCCCGTACATGCCTCGAAGGGCGAGAATCCCATCAAGGCCGGAGGAAAACTCATGGTGATCGACGGCGGCTTCTCGGAGGCATATCACTCAGAGACGGGCATTGCCGGCTACACGCTCGTCTACCATAGTCGCGGATTCCAACTGGTTCAGCATGAGCCATTCACAAGTACGCAGGATGCGATTTTGCGTGGGACAGACATTAAGTCGACAACACAGATTGTGGAGATGTCGACACACAGGATGCTGGTGGCAGATACGGACAAGGGCGTCGAACTGCGCTCGCAAATCGGCGACCTCAGGAAGCTCCTCTATGCATACAGACACGGAATCATCAAAGAAAAGCGTAATTGAGACATGTATTTACGATTTAATTATTATATAATAATGTAGAATAATAAATTTGTAATTTGGATATCCAATTTTTTTTGATTATCTTTGCAAAAAAAATACAATAGTAGATGAATCAGTCGACAATGACTAAAGAGAAAAAAGTACTGCTGGGCATGACGGTAGCAGAGATGAAAGATATGGCACGCTCACTGGGGATGCCTTCTTTCACAGGCACACAGATTGCCAGCTGGATATATGAAAAGAATGCAAGAAGCATTGACGAAATGACGAATCTCTCGAAAAAGAATCGTGAGCTTCTGGCTGAGCACTATTGTATCGGTTCGATGGAACCTATTGATTGCCAACGGAGTATTGACGGTACAATAAAGTATTTGTTTCCCGTAAGAACGACTTCGAACCAGCAACAACAAGAAACAGAGGACTCCAGAAACAGGCTATTTGTAGAAACGGTGTTCATCCCGGACGGTGACCGAGCTACCCTTTGTGTTTCGAGTCAAGTGGGCTGCAAGATGAATTGTCTCTTCTGTCAGACGGGCAAGCAAGGATTCGAAGGTCAACTGACTGCCGGGGATATTCTGAATCAGATTTATTCGCTGCCCGAACGAGAACAGCTGACCAACATTGTCTTCATGGGACAAGGTGAGCCGATGGACAATCTCGACAATGTGCTACGCGCAACCGAAATCCTGACCGCTGAGGATGGATATGCATGGAGCCCGAAGCGCATCACCGTCAGTTCTGTGGGCATCAAGGATAAGCTGAAACTGTTTCTGGACAGAAGTCAATGCCACGTGGCTATCTCCATGCACTCCCCCATCCACGAACAACGCACAAGCCTCATGCCTGCCGAGCGCGGCATGAGCATCAGTGACACAGTGGAATTGCTGAAACAATATGACTTCACCCATCAGCGGAGATGCTCTTTCGAATATATCTGCTTTGCCGGACTGAACGATAGTCTGGAGCATGGACGGAAAATCATCAAACTGCTGGAAGGTCTGGAATGCCGCGTCAACCTGATACGGTTCCATCCGATTCCGAATGTCGATCTGCCTGGCGCAGACGAGAAGCGAATGGAACAACTGCGGGACTTCCTGACCAGTCACGGTGTGTTCACAACCATCAGAGCCAGCCGTGGACAGGACATCTACGCTGCCTGCGGACTGCTTACGACGGCTCAAAAAGCAAAAAGAAATTAATACAACAAAATGTTATAACTATAAAAAGACCAAATAGTCAAAGATGAAAGATAGAAAAATAAGAGTGGCCATGACATGTGGCGATACGAACGGTATCGGATATGAAATGATTCTGAAAGCCTTCGACGATTCAACAATGTTTGAGCTATGCACACCCATCGTCTACGGATCACCCAAGGTGGCCACATACCATGCAAATGCGTTGAATCTGGAAACGCAATTCACAACCATCAACTCGGCAGAAGAAGCTGTACCAGGGGCATTGAACTTGCTGAACTGCTTCGACGAAGACGAAGAAATAAAAGTGAGTCTTGGCACGGCAACGACTGAATCGGGAAGTGCCGCTCTAAAAGTGCTGGAGCGATGCATAGAAGACTATGAGAAAGGTCTTTATGATGTATTGGTGACCGCTCCCGTCAATAGAAGCACAATCGACGGATTCAACGGACATGCCAACTTCATAGAGCGCAAATTGGGCAAGGGCAAAAGCATCAGTCTGCTCATAAGCGAAGACATCAAAATGGCTTTCGTAACCAACAATCTCGCCATCAAAGACATTTCAGAATCGATCACCAAACAGAAGATTGTCGAAAAAGGTAAGTTGTTCTTCGAAGCTCTGCGCCGTGACCTATGCATCTCTTCGCCACGAATCGCGGTGCTGTCCTTGAATCCACGCTGTGGCGAGGACGGCGCCTTAGGCACCGAAGAGCAAGAGCTGATCATTCCGGCCATACAGGAATTGGAAGAGTGTGGTATCCAGGCATTCGGTCCATACGCTGCCGACACGTTCTTCGGCAATGGCGATTACTACCGCTTCGATGGCATCATGGCCATGTATCATGATCAGGGAATGACACCGTTCAAGACCATAAGCCCGGAAGACGGCATCCGACTGACGTCAGGTCTGCCTATCGTAAGGACGGCCCCGGCCATCGGAACAAAGTTTGAGATTGCAGGTCGCAACCAGGCATCGCCCGAGATGCTCCGCCATGCCATCTATGCTGCCATAGATGTCTTTAGAAACAGAATGAACTACGATGAGCCATTGGCCAACCCGCTACCTAAGCTGTATCACGAAAAACGAGATGACAGCGAGAAAGTACGATTCCGTTCACCGGCTGTTCCACAAGAGGGGCATCCTTCTAACAAGCCACAAGCACCAAAGAATTGAAAAAGAAATATCAGAACGCATTCTTCATTGTAGGCCTCAGCATTCTCGGGTTGATGATTACGCAACTCGATTTTGCAGAAGCCTATTTAGGTATCTGCCGTGCGGGCTATTGGTTCCTTGCGGTTGTCATGCTCTGGGCTGTTCTGTATATCTTCAATACAGCTGCATGGTGGATCATCATTCATGCCCCATCAGAATACACAAAGACAGACCGACAGCGTTTTTCTTTCGCATGGCTCTACAAGATCACGGTATCAGGATTCGCGCTCAACTATGCTACCCCCGGAGGACTCATGGGCGGCGAACCTTATAAGATAATGTCATTGTCGCCCAAGATAGGAACAGAACATGCTACGGCTTCGGTCATTCTGCACACAATGACCCATATCTTTTCGCATTTCTGGTTCTGGCTGCTATCGTGTGTCCTGTTTATACTGACGGAACCGATGACGATGTTCATGGGCATATTGTTAGCCCTCGTCACCCTATTCTGTCTAACCGCAATCTGGTTCTTCCTGAAAGGCTATAAAAAAGGAATAGCACAAAGTCTGATGCAAGTCTTGAGCCATTTGCCATTCATCAAGCGATGGGCCGTGAGATTCATTTCGCAACATGCCGACCAACTGAAGAATATCGATCTGCAAATAGCAGCATTGCACAACCAAAATCACCAAACGTTTATGATGGCGGTGCTGTTAGAGCTTATATGCCGCATTATTTCTGCTCTTGAAATCTATTTTATCCTGCTGGTCATCATGCCAGAGGCCAGCTACATACAATGCATACTCATTCTGGCTTTCACCTCACTCTTTGCCAACATGCTGTTTTTCATTCCCCTGCAACTGGGAGGCCGCGAAGGTGGATTCCTGATATCTGTCAGCGGACTGGGCATGACGGCATCAGAAGGCATATTCGTAGCCTTGTTGGTCAGACTGCGCGAGCTCATCTGGACGGGTATCGGACTTCTTCTCATTAAATTAGAGAAGAAAAGTACATTTCCAAGAGAGAAAGAAACAGAAAATGTTTAAATTCATGTCAAAGTTGCAGTTATTTCAAAAAAAATATGTAATTTTGTCAGCCGTATGAAGAATTCCGAATTGCAAAACATAAAGCAAAGATACAACATCGTTGGCAATTGCGATGCACTGAATCATGTAATCGACGTAGCTTTGCAAGTTGCCCCCACCGACCTAAGCGTTCTCATCATTGGAGAAAGTGGTGTTGGCAAGGAAATCATCCCACGGGTTATTCACGACAACTCTCCACGACGCCGCGAGAAATATTTTGCAATCAACTGCGGCTCCATTCCCGAAGGAACCATCGACTCAGAACTTTTCGGACATATAAAAGGCTCATTCACTGGAGCAATCAACGATTCTGCCGGTTATTTTGGTGTGGCCAACAAAGGCACTCTCTTCCTCGATGAAGTGGGCGAACTACCGTTGGCAACCCAAGCCAGACTGTTGCGCGTGTTGGAAAATGGAGAATACATTCCCGTAGGAGCTACTGAGGTCAGAAAGACCGACGTGCGTATCGTAGCTGCCACGAATGTCAACATACAAAAAGCTATCAGCGAAGGACGTTTCCGTGAAGACCTGTACTACCGACTCAACGAAGTGGCTGTACAGATGCCTCCACTCAGGGAGCGTGGCGAAGACATCATTCTCCTTTTCCGTCTTTTTGCCATGCAGATGGCCGAGAAATACAAGATGGACCGCATTCAGCTAACTGACGAGGCAAAGAAAATGCTGATGAAATACAAATGGCCGGGCAATGTGCGCCAGCTGAAGAACATCACCCAGCAGATTTCCGTACTGAGCCCGGAACGAATCATCACCCCGGAAGTACTTTCGCAATTCATTCCCCAGGACAGGGAGAGCACCCAGCTTGCAGTTGTCAATCCAAGCAACGGAGATCATTCCTTTGAGAATGAACGAGAAATTCTTTACAAAATATTATTCGAGCTGCGCGGAAACGTCAATGACATGCGCCGTGAGATGGGACTTCTGAAGAAACAAATTGAAGACGTTCAGAGCAACAAGCCTGCAACAACAATCATTGGCAGCACTGCCGCGTCATCGGCCATACACCCCATACAGGCGATTCAGCCCATCCCGACGATGGAAGATGCTATTGCCGAAGAGTATATCGAGCCTTCGCCAACAAAAGAGAATCTGAATCTGAACGATCTGAGTCGTCAGACACTCATCAAGGCTCTTGAGCGCAACAACGGCAACCGCAAGAAAGCCGCACAGGAGTTAGGCATCAGCGACCGAACGCTCTACCGACGACTGAAACAATATGGTCTCAACGAAGAATAAGACAATAAACATGATGTACAGCCGCTCATCTGCCTGGAGCCAGTCTCTCAAAATAATGTCAATGATGTTTTTGTTTACCATGACATTATTTCTACTGTCGTGCTCTATTAGCTATAAGTTCAATGGTGCAAGTATCGATTACAGCAAGACGAAGACGATACAAATCAGTGATTTCCCGATTCGCTCAAGTTATGTATGGGGTCCGATGGCCAACATCTTCAACAACCAGTTGAAAGATCACTATGCCAATCATACAAAGCTGATTCAAGTACGCCGCAATGGTGACTTACGTATCGACGGTGAAATCACCCGCTATGATCAGCGCAACAAGTCGGTATCGGCAGAAGGCTATTCTGCCCAGACGGAGCTTTCGATGACCGTCAACGTAAGATTCACGAACAACAACAATCACTCTGAGGATTTCGAACGCCAGTTCACAGCGACGACGACCTATGACACCACGCAATCGCTCAATTCAGTTCAAGAAGAACTGGTCACTCAGATGGTGAAAGACATAACCGATCAGATTTTCAATGCTACCGTTGCCAACTGGTAAAGGAATGCTGACAAATTAACGTAAATTGATGGAACTTGAACTAACAGAACTCATAAAGAACCCTAATCTCTTAGATCGCGAGACACTCTACGAATTGCGCTCTACGCTTGCCATTTATCCTTATTATCAGACAGTCCGTTTGCTCATGTTGCAGAATCTGTATCTGCTTCACGACTCAACATTCGATGAAGAACTGCGGAGAGCAGCCATCTACATTACCGACAGGCGCGTACTGTTCCAGATGATTGAAGCAGCCCACTACCAGTTGCGCACCACCAAGAAGGCTGCTCCGGCAACACAAGACAGCAAGGAGAACCGCACCATCTCGCTGATTGACAACTTCCTCGACTCCATTCCCAAGGATGACGAAGAACAAGCAAAGGGGAAGAAGCGGAAGCCCACCTTGGCAGATGCTGCCGTCGACTATGTGGCATATCTCCTTGAGAGCGAAAGCGAAGAAGAGAGCGAACAGACCGAGGACACTCCCCAGCTGATAGGCCATACCCTCATCGATTCGTTCATCGAGAACGACAAAGGAAAGATTGTCCTGAACGAGAATCCCACCTTGAAACCAGAGATGGACACGTCAGCGCTTCTGAATGGAAATGAAGACGAAGACGGCTATTTTACAGAGACTTTGGCCCGTATTTACATCAAACAGGGCAGATATTCAAAGGCTTTAGAGATTATTAGCCGTTTAAGTTTGCAATATCCAAAAAAAAATGCTTACTTTGCAGACCAAATTAGATTCCTCAAGAAATTAATTATAAATAGTAACAATCAAATAAATTAAAAAATGTACTACACTTTATTAGTAATTCTTATCGTTATCGTCTCGTTTCTGATGATTGGCATCGTGCTGATTCAGGAGTCCAAGGGTGGTGGTTTGGCCTCAAACTTCTCATCCTACAATCAGATTGGTGGTGTTCGCAAGACCACCGATGTCATTGAGAAAGGCACATTCATTCTTGCAGGCCTGATGGTCGTACTCAGCATCTTCTGCGCCTACGTTGCACCTAAGGCAACAACCGAAGGTTCGGTTATGGAGAATATCGAAGTGCCTGTCACCAACCCCAGCAATATTCCTGGATTTGGTGCAAGCCAGACTCAACAAGAAGCACCCGCAGCTCCCGCAGAGGCTCCTGCCGAGTAAAACAGACAGACAACGCAAAAAAAATGCTCACGCTTTGAAGCGTGAGCATTTTTTTTGCGTTGCCCCGTTACTTGCTACGGAACTGCTCGCTCTGTTTTCTAATCAGTTCTGTATCATTGAAGTAGTCAATCTGCATGGCCTTACGAACCTCATCCATTGTCTGTGCAGCTACTTCACGCGCCTGTTCCGTGCCACGTTTCAGGATGTTGTAGATTTCTGGAATATCTTGTTCAAACTCATGGCGGCGCACACGCATGGGCTCCAGGATCTGCTGCAACACCTGATTCAAGAACTTCTTGCACTTCATGTCACCCAGTCCGCCACGACGGTAGTGGTCTTTCAGCTCATCCAGGTTCATGTATTCAGGCCAGAAGTTCTTAAAGTCATCGTCTGTCGAGAAAGCATCCAGATAGGTGAACACGGCATTGCCCTCCACATGTCCCGGGTCACTCACGTTCAGGTGAGTAGGATCGGTGTACATAGAGCGCACCTTCTGCCATACCTCATCAGCCGAGTCGGACAGATAGATACAGTTGCCCAGCGATTTCGACATTTTCTCCTTGCCGTCTGTTCCCGGCAAGCGGCGTGCCGTCTGGTTCTCAGGCAACATGATATAAGGCTCGACGAGCACAGGGGCATAGATGTTATTGAATCGGTTCACCAGCTCGCGAGTCACCTCGAGCATGGGTTCCTGATCCTCGCCGGCAGGCACTGTCGTAGCCTTGAACAGCGTGATGTCGGCAGCCTGCGACACAGGATAGCAGAAGAATCCCAATGGGATGTTTGCCTCGAAGTTACGCATTCTGATCTCAGTCTTCACCGTAGGATTACGCTGCACGCGAGACACCGTGATCAGATTCATCAGATAGGTGGTAAGCTCAGCCAATTCGGCTATTTGGCTCTGAATGAAGATGGTGCATTTCTCCGGATCCAGGCCAGCAGCCAGATAGTCGAGTGCCACGTTGATAATGTTCTGCCGAATCTTTTCGGGATTGTCAGCATTATCGGTCAGTGCCTGCACATCGGCCATGAAGACAAACATGCGGTCGTAGTCGCCTGCGTTCTGAAGTTCCACGCGGCGGCGCAGAGAGCCCACGAAGTGGCCCAAATGAAGTTTTCCTGTTGGACGATCGCCCGTCAAAATTACTTTTCCCATAATTCTATTTTTGTTTATATATCAGTCATTCTTGATGTGTATGTCTCGCTGTGGGAACGGAATCTCAATGCCGTTGGCCCCCAGTGTCTCGTAGATGCACCGCAGCACGTCGCTAACCACATAGGATTTCTTCACGGCATCGGCCCAGACGAACAGTTTGAAGTCAACGCTCGAGTCGTTCATGGCGGCCACGACGGCCTTCACCTTCTTCGAAGGATCCATCCATTGATGATGCAGCTTGTTCACCGCATCCTCAACCAGTTGCTGCACTTGCCGCAGGTTCGAGCCGTATGCGACACCAAAGAGCACGGGCGCGAGCACAAAGCCATGATTGCGTGTCAGGTTCTTGTAGTTCTTGTCGAACAACTGCGAATTCTGGAACGTGATGACCTCTCCGTAGAGCGACTCGACCACCGTCGACGTATAGCTAATCTGCTGCACCTTGCCCATCGTTCCGTCAACCTCTATCCAGTCGCCCACCTTCAGTCGACCCGCCATCAGCGATGCGCCGTAGAAGATATTCTCAATGATGTTTTTCGATGCAAAGCCGATACCCGTAGACAGACCGCCCGAGATGGCCAGCAGCCATGTCAGCGAGATATGGAGCAGTCCCAACGAGAGCAGCAGCCAGATGCCCCACACCAGCACCTGCACGATATTGCGCCCCATGACCGAACGCGATGCTGCCGTCGAAGGGTCCTGATGCTCAAAGTGCAAGGCCATGAATGCCAGCAGTGTCGAAGCGATGTAGCGGAACACGAACCACAGACACACCACCACCGACAACTTGACAATCGACAGCTGTAGGTTCTCCATATTCACGAAGTTCTCGCGGAAGATCTGCCAGCACAGGTCGCTCAGGTTGAACACGTCGGTTGCCCAGTAGATGCTTAGCATGATGGAGAGCACACCCATGACGGGCGTGACGACATCATAGACGAACAGATAGAACCACGTCTTTGAAATCGGCTTGTGGGCCATGTCCTTGCGCGTTCCGTAGATGCTCATCCATAGCGCCAGACAGGTGATGGTCAGGATGCACGTCAGCTGCATGACCCACCAGATGAGAATCTGCACCGCCAGCAAGGTATAGCCGGCCCACGAGCAACACAGCGACACCAGCAGCACCAGCATCGACACGTAGGTATAGAACATGTCTTGCCGGGGAACGTTCTTGTTATGCCTGCTGATCACGTTCCACTGCCAGATGGTGGCCAACAGCAGCACAGGCGGGAACACCAGGTTAACCAGTTCCTTCGGAATGAGTATAATGCGAAAGGCAATCACCAGGAACCCCACCACCACCAAGGGCGAATAGATGCGGAACGCGCTTGCTATCTGCTTTCCGTCGACGCGCAGCAGCAGCGAGACGAGGATGACACCCAGCAGCCATGCATACTCGATGAGCAGGTCGGAGGCCATGATGAAGAAGTTCTGGTTGCCCACGTTGCGAAACACGGCCAGGATCAGCGCAAACGTGATGGTGGTCGTGGCCATGATGATGCAACTGCGTTTCTGCATGAACGTCTCAGTGCGCAGTCGGCGCGGAATGAGGAAGCGGAACGTGATGAGGTTCAGCAATGAGGCTACCACCACATAGAAAAAGATGACGGCAAACAGACCGAAGATGATACGGCTGTCCCACTGCGACATCGGGGTGGGCTGATACTTCTCGTGCAGCGTGTCAATCATGTCGCGTGTCTTGTCGGGCAGGTTGCGCAGCACCAGCAGATAATTGTCGCTACCATTCATAAAGATGCCACGCTGTATCTCGTTGTAGCGCAGCTGGGCATAGTCGTTCAGGCTCTTCAGCCGCTGTTCACTCATCTCATAGTAGTGAATGTAATCGGCCATCTGCGAACGGTTGTCGTCCAGCGTGTTGCGAATGTTCATAGCGAGCGTCAGACACACATTGCGATCGACGCGGGCCTGCTGACTGAGCAAGGCGACTGGCATCTGTCGCAGACTGACAATCAGGCTGTCGAACTTTGCAATCTCTGCGCCGTGACTGTCCAGAAACTCACGAAACGGCAGTTGCTGGCGCTGAAACTGCATATATTGCTCTGTGGCCTCATGGCAGGCATAGGTCAAGTCGAACACGTAATTGGTGTTCTGCGAATAGAGCATCAGCGAGTTCTGGTTCGACCGTTTCATGGTCTCCATCAGCTCATTCTGAATAGCCTGGTTCTGCCGTCGGCGCTCCTGCGCCTGACTCGTCAGTTCGTCATAGCGCTTCACCAGCTCAAACCTCAATATGCTCAGTGTGCGTTCCAGGTCTTGTTCCTTCAGCACTGCATGGGCAGGCGAAAACAATAAGACGAGAAAACTTCCCAATATCAACAATCTTTTCATATACAATCGCTACCGTTTGTTTCCGAAGTGCAAAATTACACAAAAATCTTGATTTATATATAAGCGAGATAAAGATTTTCATTTCTTTTTCGTAATTTTGCGACCATGATTATCATTGCAGACAGCGGAAGCACAAAGACCGACTGGGTGCTGGCAGCACCCGGCGGCGACATCATTCAGCAAATCAAGACTGAAGGCATCAACCCGGTTCATCAAAACGAAGACGACATCCTGCATACGCTCACTTGCATGAGCAGCATGGTTCAGCCCACGGCAAGCGAGGCAGCTATAGAGGCCATCTTTTTCTATGGCAGTGGCCTGCGTCCCGAATATCAGCCCCTCCTGACTCGCCTGTTGGCTCGTCACTTTCAGCTGAGCACCGATGCAGTGCAGGCAGAGGGCGACCTGCTGGGAGCTGCCCGTGCGCTTTGCGGACATGGCGAAGGCATTGCGTGCATCTTAGGCACAGGTGCCAATTCATGCCTGTACGACGGACGACACATCGTGCAGAACACCCCCCCTATGGGCTACATCCTCGGCGACGAGGGCAGCGGTGCCGTGCTTGGTCGCAATTTGCTCAATGCACTCTATAAGGGCCTGTTGCCCACAGCCCTCCGCGAAGACTTTGAGAAGGAGATGCACACCGACCTTGCCGACGTGATAGCGCATGTCTATCGTCAGCCCTTGCCCAACCGCTATCTGGCCTCGCTCTCTCCTTTCATCGCCCGTCACCTGTCCGACTGCCCGGCGCTCAGTCAGATGCTGATTGAAAGTTTCCAGTTGTTCATCCGTCGCAACATCGCGCCTTATCAGCATCCCCATCTCCCCATGTCTGCCACTGGCAGCATCGCCCACTATTATCATGCAGAACTGTCCCAGGCGGCATCCCTCGAAGGCTATCGTCTTGGCCATGTCGTCAAAGCACCCATCGAAGGACTTATAGCGTTCCATACGGGCCAATAAGTCTTGCGTTCGGAAAGAAATTAGGAGAAATTAATTCAGAAAAAAATCGTGCTGTACAGATGAAATTGTCCCAATTAATTTCAACCGCACAGCACGAAAAAATTTAACCTATACAGTTTTATTTTTCAATACGAAGAACGCACCTCAGAAAAATTTCGCGAATATTCACTTCACAGGTATCTTGTCAATACGCTTCTGGTGCCTGCCCCCCTCAAACTCCGTACTGAAATACTCGTCCATGATTTTCCGGGCCATCTCCTCGTCAATGAACCGTCCCGGCATCACCAGCACGTTGGCATTGTTGTGCTGACGGATAAGGTGGGCAATCTCAGGAATCCAGCACAGTCCGGCACGAATGCTCTGGTGCTTGTTCAACGTCATGTTGATGCCTTCGCCACTGCCGCAGATAGCGATGCCCGGAAACACCTCGCCTGCCTCTATGCCACGGGCCAGTGCATGACCAAAGTCACTATAGTCGCACGACTCTTCCGAATAGGTACCATAGTCCTTATAGGGCAGTCCTTTCTCGTCCAAATACTTCTTCACAAACTGTTTGAGGGCAAAACCCGCATGGTCACTGGCCAAGCCAATAATTTTTGTTTCCATTGTCATTATTTGTTTAAGTTAGTGTATCTTCATCATATTGCATGCAAAGATAAAACATTTCATTGAGAAATGCAACATTTCATCCGACAAAAGTTTACCACTTTTCTTCTCTACCACGAATTTCTCCAATGACACGAATTAAGTAACGGTGAAAAAATAAGTTGGGTGGTCTGAACAGACGACAAATCGTCCAAAGTTATTTTTTAATCATTACTTGATATGAAAGTTATTAGAAAAAACTTCGTGTCAATTCGTCTCATTCGTGGTCTGCCTTCTTCGAAACTCCGCGCATGTGATGGCGGTGGCGATGGCGACGTTCAGGCTCTCTGCCGTATCGGCTGGATGATAGCTCGGTATGAACAAGCGCCTGCCGACCAGCGGACGTATCTCAGTCGAGATGCCATTGCCCTCGTTGCCCATGACGATGATGCCGTCCGCAGTCAGCTCCTGCGAATAGAGATTCTCGCCGTTGAGCAGCGTGCCATAGACAGGCAGATCGGTGGAGCGCAGCAGGTCCGACAGTTCCACATAACAGATCGTCACACGCGCAATGCTCCCCATCGTGGCCTGCACCACCTTCGGGTTCCAAGCATCGACCGTATCCCTCGAGCAGTAGATGACCTTGATGCCAAACCAGTCGGCTATACGGATGATGGTGCCAAGGTTCCCCGGGTCCTGCACCCCGTCGAGCGCGAGGCAAAGGCCACAAGGTGCAGGGACAAGCTCTTGCACAGGCAACTGAAAGACGGCCAGCACCTGCTGTGGATGCTGCAAGAAGCTCAGTCGCTGAAGCTCGTCGGCACCGACCGTTCTCGCGTTTGTCGGCAGCGAGCCACCATACTCCGACGTCGCGAAGAATAGCCGAGGCTGAAAGCCACACTTCAACAGATCGCCTACCACCTTTGGTCCTTCGGCAACAAACATTCCAGTCTTCTGTCTGTACTTTTTCATTTCGAGTTGCCTGACCAGTTTCATCTCGTTCTTGCTAACCATAGTCCACCTTATTATATATATAGTGACATTTGCATTGCGGCTGCAAAAATACAAATTATTTGTGACATTTACAAATTGGACAGCCTACTTCGAAATAAGAAAATTATTGTCAATGAATAAACTGAAACGAACGAATAATAAGAATAATGATGCCTTCGGCGCAAGCCAATTATTCGTTTCAAATAAACTAAAACAATTTCTTTATATTAGATTTCATCCGTACAGGACACATTTTATCGTCTGTTCAGACCGAACGGCAATTTTGTTTTTATTTTGAATTAATTTTCATTTAATTTCTTCTGCGAGCGAAGCGAGTAGAACTCCTTTTCATGAGATTCATCTCGCTGCATTCGATGAAGAAATTAAATGAAAATTAGGAACAAAAATAAAACAAAATTGCTCAAGCTTGAGCGGAAAACTATTATATTTTTCTGGAAATAATTTCTTCTAATTTGTAATAATTTCTTTCCGACAAAATTTTTCGCGAGAAAAATTTTCAATCGCAGGTCAAAAAAAATTACGTAAATTACGGTAATTTCTTTCCTTAAAAAAATATGTATTTTCTTGACAACTACCCCTCTGAGAATCGCACGGAATTCACCAACTTGAAAGTCGCTTGCAAATATGCGAGTATTGAGAGGGGTTGCGCATATTGTTGATTTACAACGTGTTGCAAAAATTCACTTCGCAAAAAGAACAGCTCCTACCCACCTTAACCTCTTCTTTCGAACAGTTCGGAGTAACATTCGGCGGCCTTCATGCCGTGATTGATATTGAATCATGGTGGGTTTACAGCCACATCAAACTGAGATGTGACTTGGAACAGAATGCAACTAATGATGAATCTCAGTTTGATATGGCTGTAAACCCACTTTGATTCAATATCAATCTCAAAACGAGGTCTCTGGCATGGTGCGATTGAAGGTGTGTTTTCGTTCCAGAATGCTACTTTCAGAAGGGCCTTTTTTTTATGAATTATTTTTACAAAAAGGGGTTGGTAATGATAAAAAAATTAAATAAAAATTATTTTCAAAATTAAAACAAAATTGCCGTTCGGTCGAATTGTTTAGAACAAATTCATTTGTTCAGACCTCCCCTAACCCCTCCTCGCTCGGCTCTGCCGCTTGCCTTAGCAAGAACT
>CACXXD010000008.1 GCA_902771445.1 uncultured Prevotellaceae bacterium | reverse complement strand
GAGTTCTAACTTTAGTTACGTTCTGTTCCAAGTCATAACTCAGTTTGATATGGCTGTAAACCCACTTTGATTCAATACTAATCTCAGCACGAAGGCCGCCTAGAGCTGTTCGAAAGGCGAAGTCTCATGGATAGAAATAGTCCGTTTTGCGAAATAAAATTTCACAACACACTGTAAATCAACGATATGCACAATCCCTCTCAATACTCGCATATTTGCAGGCGACTTTCAGTTTGGTGAATTCCATGCGATTCTCAGAGGGGTGTTTGTCAAGAAAATTCATAATTCCCGCTTGTTCAAAAATAGTTCGTACCTTTGCTTTTGTCCGAGGTAGGGGCAGGCCCTGTGCCAGCCCCTACTTGGCAACTGCGCAGCACAGAAATTTATTCCAGAAAAAAAAGTTGAGGATTTCGTTACTTAATCATTGCTAAATTTGGTTTTTCGCTCAGTTAGTCGTACCTTTGCAAGGCTTATTGTTTTATTGAAATATACAATATATTATAAATAAGGTTATGTCAACACTTAGCTTCGCCCTCTTCGGCAATGTCTACCAACGACACAAGTCGACGGCCATCAAACAACTGCTCAACGCACTGCAACAGCATGACGCCAGAATACTGATCGACGAGGAGTACTACGATTTTCTGAACTGTGCCGAACTCATCGACATCAACTCGGTCGAGACGTTCACCGGCAATAACTTCGACACCGACTTTGCCATCTCAATGGGCGGCGACGGTACGCTGCTGAAGACGGCCAGTCGCGTGAGACAGAAACAGATTCCCATACTGGGTGTGAACATGGGACGGCTGGGCTTCCTGGCCGACGTAAGCGCAGAGAGCATAGAAGAAAGCATCGACGCGCTGTTCAGGGGCGACTACTCGGTGGAAGACCGCTCGCTCATCCGCGTGGAGACCAACGGCGAGCCGATAGAGGGCTATGAGTGTGCACTGAACGACGTGGCCATTCTGAAGCGCGACTCGGCCTCGATGATCTCCATCCGCACGAGCATCAACGGCGAGTATCTGACGACCTATCAGGCCGACGGACTCATTATCTCGACACCGACTGGCTCGACAGCCTATTCGCTCTCCAACGGCGGGCCTATCATCGTGCCACGCACCGGGGTGATGCTGATGACGGCTGTGGCGCCGCACTCACTGAACATACGTCCGATTGTGCTGCCCGACACGGCTCAGATTGAGCTGACGGTGTCGAGCCGCAGCCACACCTTCCTTGTGGCCATCGACGGACGAAGCGGCAAACTGCCCGAAGGCACCACGCTGCGACTGTCGAGAGCACCCTACATGGTGAAGGTGGTGAAGAGAAGCGGCACACGATACTTTGCTACGCTGAGAGAGAAAATGATGTGGGGAGCGGACGTGAGGTAAATGAAGAATGAATAGTGAAGAATTTGCTACCGCGAGAAAGGGGAAGTGAGGAGCTGGAGTGACATAAAGAATGTGTTTCATCATCCGGACAGTAAGTATTCGGCGGGTGAGATTTTCAGATGGCTGTGGAAGGTATGGAAGGGCAACCGACTGCAGGCTACGCTCAATGCGACCATCGGACTGGTGGGCGTGGCTCTCTCGCTCTGCATGGTGTGGGCCATGCAAAGGGCTATCGACACGGCTTCGGGAGCACGCAATGGCTCCATCTACGAGGCAGTGGCCGTGATGGCTTTCATCACACTGTGCGAATTTGGCGTTGGCATCTCGCGCACATGGATCAAGAACATCCTGGGGGTGAGAGCACGCAACCGCATGCAACAACAGACGGTGGGCCGACTGCTGCGCTCGGAATGGCGCGGACGCGAGGCCATGCACTCAGGCGACATCATCAACCGACTGGAGACCGACGTGAACCACGTGGTGAACTTCCTCACCGAAACACTGCCGTCGACCATCTCGACCCTGGCCATGTTCATCGGTGCCTTCTTCTATCTGCTACAGATGGACGCGTGGCTGGCCTTCATCACCATAGCCATCCTGCCCATCTTCATGCTGTGCAGCCGCTTCTACATCGCGAAGATGCGCGAGCTGAGCCGCAAAGTGCGCGAGAGCGACAGCTTCATTCAGAACCTGCTGACCGACACCATGCACCACCGCATGCTCATCAAGACAATGGAGGCCGACGAACAGATGCTGAGCCGACTGGAGGGAAAACAGGCGGAACTGCGAAAGCGCGTCAGACAGCGCACGGGCTTCTCGGTGGCATCCAACCTGTTTCTGAACACAGGCTTCTCGCTCGGCTATCTCATCGCCTTCCTCTGGGGACTGGTGCGCATGAGCCACGGCACCATCACCTTCGGTGCCATGACAGCCTTCCTGCAACTGGTGTTCCGCATTCAGGGGCCTGCCCGCGAACTGACCAAGTTGGCCCCGGCCTTCGTCAGCGTGTTCACCTCGGCTGAGCGACTCATGGAGCTCGAAGAGGTGCCTGAGGAGCAACAGGGCGAGCCCATCACGATGCAGGCCCCCTGCGGGGTGCGCTTCACGAACGTGGGCTATCGCTACACGCAGAACCAGCAACCCACCATCACCCACGCAAACTACGACTTCAAGCCAGGCTCATGCACCGCCATACTGGGCGAGACAGGAGCCGGAAAGACCACCCTCATCAGACTGCTGCTCGCGCTCATCAAGCCACAGGAAGGCAGCATCACCCTCTACAACGCTGAGGCCGAACAGCCACTCTCACCGCTGCACCGCTGCAACTTCGTCTACGTGCCGCAGGGCAACACGCTGCTGAGCGGAACACTGCGCGACAATCTGCGCATTGGGGCGCCGCACGCCACCGACGAACAGATGAGAGAGGCACTGCGACTGGCCTGCGCACAGTTTGCCGACGAACTGCCCAACGGACTGGACACGACGTTTGGCGAGCAAGGCGGCGGGCTGTCGGAAGGACAGGCACAGCGCATAGCCATAGCCCGCGCACTGCTCCGTCCGGGCAGCATCATCCTGCTCGACGAGGCTACCAGCGCACTCGACGCAGACACCGAAAGACAGCTGCTGGACAATCTGCTGAACAACCAGCACAAGACGGTCATCTTCGTAACTCACCGTCAGGCCGTGGTGAAATATTGCGATCAGGTGATAAACATCGCATAATTTGCGCGTTTTTTCCGCTTAGGAATTATTTTTATTCGTTATTTATTTCTGTGCTTGCAAAAAAGTTAGTATTTTTGTCGACGTTATGAAAATATTTACGAGTGCTCAGATACACGAGCTTGACAACTATACCATCGAGCATGAGCCCATCAAGTCGATTGACCTGATGGAAAGGGCTGCTCGTACACTGACCAATGCCATCACCGAGAAATGGGACAAGAGCGTGCCTGTCGTGGTCTTTGCCGGACCGGGCAACAACGGCGGCGACGCACTGGCAGTGGCCAGGATGCTGATAGAAAAAGAATATCAGGTTCAGACCTACCTCTTCAATATAACTGGCCATCTGTCAGCCGACTGCACGGAGAACCGCAAGCGACTCTGCGACAGGAAAGGCAGGCCGCTGCTCATCGAGGTGACGCAGGAGTTCGACCCGCCCCGTCTGGAGAACGGCATGCTGGTCGTCGACGGTCTGTTCGGCTCTGGCCTGAACAAGCCACTGGCCGGCGGATTTGCCTCGCTGGTGAAATATATCAATGCCTCGAAAGCCGACGTGGTGAGCATCGACGTGCCTTCGGGACTGATGACCGAAGACAACACCTACAACGTTAGTTCGAACATCATAAAGGCCACGCAGACACTCACGCTGGGACAGATCAAGCTGTCGTTTCTCTTTGCAGAGAACCAGCAGTACATCGGTGAGGTGCGCGTGCTGGACATCAAACTGAGCAAGGAGGGACGGGAGAAGATTGAGGCCAACTTCACCATGATGGAGGAAGACATGGCCAAGGCTCTGTTGCGCCCGCGCAATCCGTATGCCCACAAAGGGCAGATGGGCCACGCGCTCATCATTGCCGGAAGCTACGGCATGGCCGGGGCGGCCATTCTGGCCACAAAGGCATGCATGAGGGCTGGCGCAGGCAAGGTGACCGTACACACGCCGAAACGCAACGTGCCTATATTGCAGACAACGATGCCTGAGGCTATCGTCAGCATAGACCGCGAGGAGACTACCTTCACCGAAGGGGTGCCTACCGAAGACTACAGCGCCGTGGGCATAGGCCCCGGACTGGGTACGTCGGAACAGACGGCCATCACGCTGATTGCCCAGCTGCGACGCGCACAGTGTCCGCAGGTGATCGATGCCGACGCACTGAACATACTGGCCAACCGCAGGGCATGGCTGCAACAGTTGCCGAAGGGCATCATCATGACCCCGCATCCCAAAGAGCTGGACCGCATAGAGGGCAAGTGCATCGACTCCTACGAGCGACTGACCAAGGCTCGCGACCTGGCCGAGCGACTGCAAGGATACGTCGTGCTGAAAGGTCACTACACGGCCATCTGCATGCCCGACGGACACGTGGTGTTCAACTCTACCGGCAATGCCGGCATGGCCACAGCCGGGAGCGGCGACGTGCTGACGGGCATCATCACAGCACTGCTGGCACGCGGCTATGAGCGGCAGCATGCCTGTCTGCTGGGTGTCTATCTGCACGGCTTGGCAGGCGATCTGGCTGCACAAGAGCTGGGCGAAGAGAGCGTGATAGCCAGCGACATCATCGACTATCTGCCCAAAGCATTCCTGAAAATAAAAAAGTAAATTGACATAACAAAATGAAACGAAAGTTCCTGACTCTTTTATTATCGGTCTGTGGCTTGACCTTTGCGGCAGCTCAGACGGAGACAAGTGCCTATCACCCCGGCGTTACGCCTGAGGGTGCCATCTACTTCCTGCCCAAGACGGCCATACAGGTGAACGTGCTCGTGGAGAAGAGTGTCTACACGCCTGGTGAGTTTGCCAAATATGCCATGCGCTACCTGCGACTGAAGGACGTGCCACAGGAGTCTGGCACAACCTATCGGGTGGTGGCCGTACAGCAAGCCCCGGTAGGCGTGGCCGACACGACCAAGGCATTCGCAGTGAAGTTCAATGCAAAGACGGTGGCAGCCAACGTGGGACTGAGCCAAGACGGTTGTCTGCTGGCTATCAACACGCAACCGCTGAAGCCCGAACTGCCCAAGCCGTTCAAGGCTGCACCGAAGCCGAAGGAGCTGAACCCGCGCAGCTTCATGAACGAGGAGATTCTGGCTGCCGGCAGCACAGCAAAGATGGCGGAGCTGACGGCCAGCGAGATTTACGACCTGCGCGAGAATCGCAACCTGCTCATCAAGGGACAGGCTGACTACATGCCCAACGACGGAGCACAGATGAAACTGATGCTGGACCGACTGGAGCAACAGGAAACGGCCTTGCGACAGCTCTTCACAGGCAAGAAGGTGACCGACACCATCGAGACGGTGCTGACCATCGTACCCGAAGGCTCGATGAAGCAGGTGCTCTTCCGCATTTCGCAGAAGCTTGGCCTGGTAGATAGCGACGACTTGTCGGGTGAGCCTTACTACATCACGGTAGAAGACCTGAAGACACTGCCTGTTGACGACGAGAACGCCAAGAAAAAGAAGTCACAGGTGGAGAGCGGCATCTACGTGAACGTGCCGGGGCGCATGCGCAGCACCATCACCAAGGGCGATGCCAGCGCAATCTCAATCAAGGAGATGCCTGCCGCACAGTTTGGCAACGTGGAGCTGCTGAGCGGCGAACTCTTCAACAAGCGCTATGCCACTCATCTGTGGGTCGACCCTGCATCAGGTGCCGTCAGCCGTCTGGAAGCTGAGCAACCGAAATAACCAGAGCGTGTCCTTCCCCACCCTGCTATAGGAGGGCCGAGAAGCAAGCATCCCACTTCTAAATGTATTTTGAGGCTGCAAGGTATCGCTTTACCTTTGCAGCCTCAAATCTTGTTAGGGACTTTTCGACGTTTGTTTACGGCCTTTAGTGGAAGCACTCAGAATCCACATAGAATTCGTATGTGCTGTTGCGGATGCCATCCTGTGTAGGGGCAGGCCCTGTGCCAGCCCCTACATTCGGACAACAGCACTGTACAAACAAAAGTCCGGCACATTGCTGCACCGGACTTTTGCATTCTAATTATTTTTACCCTGCTTAGTTGAAGGGCAGATACCAGTTCTTCTCATCGGTCAGGTCAACGAGAGGTTGCTTGTATTCCAACTTCTTGGCCAACCAGCGACCACCGAAGTTAACACCGTAGAGACCAGCCTTGTTCTTATGACGAGCCAGACGGCAGAGGTCATAGAAACGGGTTCCTTCGAACGAGAACTCCAGCGCATACTCGTCGCAAAGGATGTCCTCCATTGCATTGATAGAGTCCTGCTTGGTAGTGCCAGTCACACCGAAATCCTTGGCAATCTCAGCCAACTTCAGACCAATGATGGTATCGGGCTGATAAGTGGTGAAGCCTGGCTGATAGGTGCTGCCATTGTAGTCGCGAACCAATCCAGCGCCATGCATGTGAACACCGAAGTGGTTGATTTCACGCGAGAACTTGTCGATGTTCTCCTGCGAGAGAATCGTGCTCTTCAGATAAGCCATTGTCTCGCTGCTCAGATAAGCTGCGGGAGCCTTGTCGCCATCCTTGCCACCGACAAGAGAAGAGCAGATGCCGTCCTTCAGAATTGCAAAGGCTGCATCGGGCATGCCCATGCGGTTGAAGGCCTCAGCCAGTCGCAACATGACCGTGGTGCCGCGATAGAGGTTGACACGAGCAAGCATCGGCTTCTGAATCCACACTTTGGCGGTATCGCTTTCATCCTCTCTGGTGAAGGCGTCATAGCGGGTGTCACCCAACTTGGCACTGTTGACTTTGTAGTCGGTCGTTGTGCTCAAAGAAGAGAAATAGTAGTAGTCCTGAGCACGAGAGAGTGCCAGATAGCTGTCGCTTGGCAAGACCTGTATCTCATCCATGTAGTTCTCGGTCGTTGAATAGTAGTTATAACCGAAAGCGTATGGGATGCCCGTTGTTGCACCTTGCAGACGGTTGGGAGCAAAGGGAACATAAGTGATGGCATCATTAGTAGTCATAACAGCCTCATTATACCATGTGCCTCTCACACCAGAGTTGGTACCTGGCCATGACGAAGTGAAATCGGAAGGCAACAAATCGAAATTGCCCATGCTCATCATAAACGACTGACGCAAGGCTGTGTTGTTAACCGTAGTCACCTTCGTCAAATAAGTGATGTAGTGAGAGGCTGCCTTTACGTAGTCCTCTGTCTCCAGATACATGTCGCCAAGAACGAGGTCGACAGGCACAAAGAGCTTGCCAAACGACACGCTAATGTCATGAGGCTTCACATCACCATAAGTAGGCGGTGTGGCATACTGGCCACCAGAATACTGCTCCAAGTCGGGAGCCAGACGGGCAACGATGCCAGCCATGTCGAGACGTTCGAACTGCTCGTCGTCAATCTGTGAAATCTCTGTAAGCGGCTCAGTATAGAAAGGCACTGTTCCGTAGACACGAGCCAACTGCATGTAGGTCCAGGCACGCAAGGCCTTGATGGCCACAAACTCGCGCATCATGACAAAGTCGGCACCTGTACGCAGATTGGTGTTGCAATGTGCGATATAGTAGTTGCAGTTGTTGATGACACGATAGTAGACGTAGGCCGAATCGTATTTGTTGACCTTCGTGGCTGAGAAATTAGCCAACTGGCGCAAGTTGTTGTCCGTATATTCGGTCAGCTTGACCAGATCGCCGCGCATCTCACCTACGAAGAAATACTGGTCAGTCATCTGCTGGACACCCTGCAAAATGCCGAGCGCATAGAAAATTGAGTCGGTCTTCTGATTAATCTCTGGATTGAAGAGCTGACGCTCACTATCCGTTTCGAGCATGTCAGAGCAGGAGAAGGAACCACAGATAGCGCAGACAGCGCAAAAGAATATCTTTAAACGTTTCATAATTCCTAAATCGTAATTCATAATTCAATTTAATTAGAGGTTAATCTTTACACCGGCAATGAACGAACGACCCTGAGCCAGGTTGCCGCAGTCGATGCCCTGATAATAGACTCCACTGTTGATAGAGAATTCGGGATCGTTGCCCAGATACTTCGTCAATGTGAACAGATTCTGTGCCTCGGCCCAAACGCTCACACCCTGCAGCCATGTCCAAGAACCGGGAATAGGCAACTTGTAGCTAAGGTGAACGGTCTTCAGACGCAGATAGCTGCCATCCTCAATCCAACGGTCGCTGAAGCGGTTGTTGTTCATAGGATCGCCGAAGTTTGCACGTGGCAATGTGGCCTGCTGGCCTTCGTAGCGCCAACGGTTGACTTCTGATACCTGCTGATTGAAGAAGTTAGAGCCGGCATTAAGAATAGAACGCTGATAGTTGTAGACATCGTTGCCAAGTGAATAGTTGAAGCCCAGAGAAAGTGTCAGGCTCTTCCAAGTGACATTGGCAAAGATGTTACCATAGATGTCGGGATTAGGATTGCCAATGATGGTCTTGTCGGCCTCATTGATTTTGCCATCACCATTTATGTCAACGAAGTGTACATCGCCAGCCTTGAAGTCCTGACGCTGACCGGCATTGTCCTCCATGTAGAGATAGCCGTTGTTTCCGGCAGCACTTGCCTCTGCATCGGAAGCAAACACCCCTGCGGTCTTGTAGCCATAGAAAATGGCCACGGGATTGCCCACACTGGTAAGAATGTTATTGTCGCCATAAATGGAAGTGGTGTAGTCGCCGTCGGGCAACTTGGCTACCTTGTTCTTGTAGTGACCCAAAGAAGCACCTACCTCAACAGTCCAGTCTTTCTGCACGAGGGGCTTGCCGCTGACAGTAACCTCAAGACCTCTGTTGGAGAGCGAGCCACCGTTGCTCCAATAGCGGTTGATACCGCCGATAGGATTAGAGAATGACTTCAGCATCAGCAAGTTGTTGGTCTTGTGACAGTAGTAGTCGAAGTTGACGCCCAGACGGTTGTTGAACAGATAGGCCTGAACACCTACGTTGAACTTGTGCGTGGTCTCCCACTGAATCTTGTCGTTACCAACATTGGTGAGCTGAACACCCATTGCAGCATCGTAGTACTTTACGGCGGTGTAGCTGGTGCGAGCTGCATAGTTGGAGATATGATCGTTGCCGCTCATATCATAGCCGAGATTCAGGCGCAGATAGTTCAGAACAGAATTCTTCGGGAGCCAGTTCTCGTTGGTCATCACCCAACCTAACTGCACACTTGGGAAGAAAGCCCACTTCACACCGAAGACTCCAAGGCCACTGGCATTCTTACCAAAGCGGCTGTTCGACTCAGCCAACAAAGAGATCGTTGCAAAGTAGCGGTTCTGGAAGTTATAGTCGGCATTGCCATACCACTGTATCTGCTTCCAAACATCATTCACGCCCTCAATGCCAGGGAAACCAGCGGTGCTCAGCACCGGGTTCTTGTCATCGACAATACCTCTGTACTCTGTGGTCAGATCGCTATTGTCGAAAGAGAAGTAGTTGTAGCGTCCACCAACATAGGCATTGATTTCGTGCTTGCCGAAACGCTTCGTCCAGTCGAGCTGAGCCTTGGCTACGAAGTTCTGCTCTTTGGCAAACATTGAAGATACCATTGCCGTAACAGCACCGAGGTCGTCAACGGCAAAAAAGGGAACACCCTTGAACGGACGGTAGTAGCGCTGCGCATTACGATTGAGCGAGTAGCTCAGATCGGCCTTCACCTTCAGGGCATTGTTGATGATGAACTCCGGGGCGACACGAACGTTGAAGAATGTATTCTCCGACTTGTTCTTGCTGTCTGCCGTACCATTCTCAATGAGTGCAACGGGATTGGCCAATGACTGCGCATATGCGCCCATGTAATAAGTTGTACCCGAATTCTGACGACCGAGCAGGTTGTCATAGTCGCTCAGCAAGTTGGTGAAACGACCAGCCACACTGTTATACTGATAGGGATTGAGCAGAGGCGACTTGATGAGTGCCAACGCAGTGGGCGATGTCACAGTAGAAGAATTGAAATCTTCCTGCATGCCGTCGTCGAACAATGTATTGTTGGTACGAGCAATAGAGATGTCGAACTTGGTAGAGAGGTTCCACAGGATATTAATGTCGGTATTGAAACGAACGTTCATACGATCGAACGCGCTCTCCTTCACCGTATTCTGAGCCTTTACATAACCCACCGAGAGATTGTACATACCTACATCATCACCACCCTGCACGTTCACGCTGTAGTTCTGGGTCATTGCTTTGCGATAGACATATTTGCTCCAATCTGTATCGTTGTGATACATGTAATAATATGGATTGGTCTTGTCATCGTTCAGGAAGGCATATTCGTTGTTCTGCTTGGTCGGGAATTTGATCGTACCAATCATCTCAGATGCATAGTTGCGATACTGGGTGGCATCCATCAACTTCTGCATGCGAGGCAGCAGCTGTACTCCCACAGCAACGTTTGCCTCAATGCGAGTGGCCATAGAGTGACCGCGCTTGGTCTCGATGAGCAGCACGCCGTTGGCACCACGAGCACCATAGAGAGCTGTTGCATTCTTCAGCACCGTCACCTTCTCAATATCATCGGGAGAGATATTGGCCAGCACATTGTTGAACTGTCCGTCGTGCAAAGAATAACGGTCGCGCTGCATGTCCATCTCGATACCATCGACCACCACCAGCGGCTGTGCATCGGCAGTGATGCTGTTCAGACCGCGAATGAACATAGAGGCACCGCCATCGACAGCAGCTGAGCGCATGATGCTACGCATATCGCCGCCCAGCTTGTTGGCAATCTCATTGTCGACCGTCACGCCAAAGCGGTTGATGGAGGCAGTGCGCTTAGCCGTATAGTCAGTACCCGTTCCATACATCTGCTGGAACTTGTCGCTCAGCATCTTCACCGATACCACCTGCGTGCTGTCTTCACTCACGACGGCCACCTGCTGCGAGAGGTACTCGGGTGCATGAACATAAAGTGCAGTGGTAAACGTGGGAACCTTGATTTCGAAAGAGCCGTCTTCCTCGGTCATGGCCGTATAGCGATTGTTGCCCAGCGACTGCAACTGTATACCCACCAGAGGCTTGCCTGTGGCCAAGTCAGTGACCTTGCCCTTCAGCGTCATCATCGGATAGACCTCCTTGGCAACCTTTGTACGCTTGGGCTGCTTGATGACCGACCCCACCTCTTCTTCGTCGTCTTCGCTCTGGGCATAGGCGCACACAGTAGAGAATCCAACCATACATGTGCAGACAGCAACGCTAAGCATGCGTGTCTGCATAAAGTTCAATATAGTACGCTTCATGTTCATTACTTATTAGATTCTTCGTATTCCACAAGTTTCTTCGGTTTCAAAATGATGGCGGCAATACACAAGTCACGCGAGAATGCAGCTCTCAGTTTAGCATTGAACACCGAGAAAGGTGAAGTGATTTTGATGTTAGGACAGATGTATTCATCTTTCGAATAATCTGTCAGTCCAGCATAGGACACAGGGAACGTAAACTCACCAAGATAGAGCGTATCGAGCTTGGAGGCATCATTAGAGAATGCACGGATAGTAGTCTTGTTCGTTGCATTGTCTGCCAAATTGAACTCTGCCTGGAAAGCATCGATGTTCTCCTGACTCTCATCAAGGAACTCATGGGTCTTCAATTCGCCATTCTCATCACAATAGCTAAGCGTGAAAATCACACGGTTAGGCAGTCGTTCCGCTGAACTAAAATTCGGAACAAACACACAATAGAAGTCGTAAGTAGTGCTCTGCACATCAGGGAGATAAAGGTCGAGCTCTGGCTTTGCATACTGGCTGGGAGCTTTAACCTCCAGATAGCTGTAACCTCCATCCTCCATCGATGGGTCGATCACCTCAATACGTGTGGGTGTTCCAGACAAGATACGCGCCCTGTACCAACTACTGTAAGCGGGGAAAAGCAATTCTGGCTCATACGTTTCCCACGACCTGAAATCCAGGCTGTCGACCAAAAGTCCGACACCATTACTCATCTTCACAGTGCTTATCTGCTGCTTCAGAATATTCTGTGCACCCGACAACTTGGCATAGGTAGTTGCACGAAGGGTGTCTGTGCCGTAGATTGAAGTACCACCATTGAGCCACTTATTGTACTCATCGCCGTTGCTGTAGGTCAGGTAGCTAACCAGATAAGAATGCGTCAACGAGTCTTTCCACTCGCCAGCATCGATATCCTTGGTAGCAGGATCTGGTGAGATTGAGATAGTACCAGCCACATCAACGAATTTCTCTGCCTTAGTCTGTGCAATATAGTTGAAGCGCGAAGCAGCCGCATTTCTTCCTTTTGTCCAAGCTGTGTTGGTAGGCAAGAGCATCGTGTAGGAGCTGTCTTCATTTTCAAAGTCTGCATGCAGACGTCTGGTCAGCGAATTGGTCTTCACAATCACAGAGTCTATATAAGTAACCTTGCCATCCACAATAGGACCTTTCACAGACAGATCTTCATCCAGATAGGTACTTTCCTTAGAGCGGAAATAAGCAGAGAGAGAGTCAAGCCCTACTTTACTTGCCTCAACAGAGTCTGTCAGGTACTCATAGAGATTGGGATAAAAGACTGCCGCACCCTTCATGGTGTGAATCAGACCATTGCTGGAAGGCATGTTGGCCTGCTGGATTGCAAGATTATTGAAGCTATAGGAACCTGCGCCAACAAAGTCGTAAGACTTATCGTTCAGCATCAACACACGTTCTTCAATCTTGCCAGAAGCACTATGGCCGTATTCTGCAATATGGTTCTTCACAAACTTACGCAGCAACTCCGAAGTGCTCATGTTCTCATAGTCGCTCTTCTGGAACTGTCCGTTCAGCGGAGCCCACACCGTATAATAATGGGCACTGTTCAGATTCTCGTTGAATCCCGTCTTCTGCACCAGTGCTGCAAAATCCGACAATTCGCTATTCTGCAAGATGTTCTCCCACAGAGTCCTGTCTCCCGTGGGGTTCGCATCGGGAACCACCTCGTTATAGTCGGAGAAATCGGTGCATGATGTGGCGGTAAGCATACCTGCCGCCATCATCATGAAGCCTATATATTTAACTTGTTTCATCATTGTCTATTATTCATTAAAGGTCAATCACAATTAATACCAGTCTTCAGCATACTGATCATTATCGACGACTCCCACAGGAACCACTTCGATAAAGTCGATGCCCGTCAGCAACTGCGTGTTATCGGGATCAAGCGTCTTGATGCGCAGCCAGTGCTCGCCGCCCTGAGAGAGCTGAACACGTCCCAGCACCGAACGTATGACCATCGTTCCATAGCCAGGCTCCACACGACAGTTGTTGGTCTCGCTCCAGCCCGTGTCACTGCTGTGACCGCAGAAGCTGTAAGGAGCACGCATATAACCGCGGTTATGCATGGCCACGTCGGAAGCAATACCTTTGTCGTCTTCCTCTGGCTCGTCGCCTACCGTCGTGGTCCAACCAATGCGTGGGTCGGTAGCATCGATGGTGTAGTCGTAAGGAATGCCCAGAGGCTCCATCGACTGAATATTACGCGAGTTGCCAATGTAGTACTGCATGAATCCACCATAGCTCAACGGAGGATAGATGATGCGAATCTCATACAAGCCACTCGGAACAGGAGGCAACTTGAAGGCGAAGTCGAAACGACCCCATACCTGCAACTGGTCTGACTGATAGCAACGCATGTTGGAGTGCAATGCATAGGCGAAGCACACACCCTCATCGTAAAGCTCGATATTGTCGAAGAAGTCGTTGGCGATACCCATACGGCCAGAGTCATAGCCTGCGGGAATGTTGCCGTCGCCACCCGTCCAATAACGATAGCCGTTCGTAATCAGCTCAGGGAAGAGTGTCGTACAGTTGAAACGCATGCGCTCGTTCAGCACACCTGTATGAACGGTCTCATCATAGACCAGCATGCCGTCGATGCTGTGAACATAGCCGTTATAGGCGGCCAGCGAACCCTGACGGTTCACAGTGATGCCCTTTCTGATCAACTCATGATTCGTACCCTGTGTACCCACTTCGTTGGTCAAAGTGTTATACGTCTGATAGCGGTTCAGCAAGAGGGTCTTGCCCGTACCTACATCGTGGGGTTCCCAAACCTTCAGCAAGGTATGGGGAAGCATCGTCTCGTAGTAATCATGAGGATCAGCATTAGGAGCATAGTTCCAGTTGGCACTGCTACCCTTCTCGAACACCAACTGGTTGGCCGACATCGAGCAGCCCAGAATGTGGTAAGCCACAAACATGTTCAGGGCATTCAAAGGCTCAGTATAGTCGGTGCCAGTGCTGACTGTCAGACCGTTCTCCTTGAGGTAATCATATTTCCATTCGCCACCATACACCTTGTTAGCGTATGCCTTCAGACCATTGAGATCTTCTGAAAGTCCCTCACTACGAAGAGCAGCCTTGATTACCTCGTCTGGCTCTGCAAAGACGGTGAAGCCCACCTTACACTCTGTATCGCCTGTGATTGAACTGCTGTAGTTTGCTCGCGGACGCTGGTTGTAAGTGAAGGTCTGATCCTTCTTTGAAATCATCAATTTCTTATCCCAGCCCGTCTCTTCCAAAGCAGCAGAGAAGATAGAGAAGGTCTCCTTGTTGCGCTTCAGCTGGTCGCCGATGTAACGGGTGAAACGAGGAATCACATTGTCAATCACATGAACAATACCGTTGATAACCTCATGGTCTGAACTAATCACCTTCGCCTTATCGTTCAGCATAGGCGAACCGTCGACCGAAACATATCTGAATGTATAACCCAGCATGGTGGTCACCTCACCGCCCTCGTCAGATGTCATAGAGACGGCATTCCTATAGGTAGTAGACAGGTGATAGCGCACGATGCTCAGGCACAGACTGTCGCTCAGTCCTTCCACAGAGTTCGATGACATACCATTGTGCGGTATGAGTGCCTCGGTATCATTGTAGAGGCTGTCAATATAGGCCATGACACCCGAATTGACCGGTGCAAAGCAAGTGTAGCTGCCATAGGCTGCCATCATTTTGTCGTAGCCCACGCGCTCCATAATTTGCTTGAAAGCCGACAATTCACTGTTGCTCTCGATGAACGAACCAATCGTCTGACCAGTGAAGGTGTACAGATCCGACTCGTCTGGTTCCGGATTACAAGCGGTGGTTGTAACGGCAAGGCCTGCTCCCAAGAAGAACAAACGGCCCAGTTTCTTAAATATACTTGTCTTCATATAGCAAATAGTCCTTTAATTTATTTCTTACTATAAGTATCCGTCGAACCATAACCAGGGTTCTGCTTCAGATTACTGTCGACATTCAGGTCAACCAAAGGAACGGGCATGTAGAGCTTAGCCTCATTCTGCATCTTGGCAGTCACAGCATTACCCTTGCCTGCCAACTTGCCCTTCACGAAGTCGAGCATAGGAGCATAGGTCGTGGCCAGCGCCTTGCCTTGCTCACTCATGGCTGCAAGTGTTGTTGAATAGTCAACTGGATCAATGTGACGATAGTTGAAGCGCAACAGATCGTACCAGCGCTTGCCCTCGAAGGCCAACTCACGAGCACGCTCAGCCATCACCAGTTCTTCCATCTTCTCGATTGTAGCATAGGTAGCGGGGAGGATGGTTGAAGTTGTAACCTCGCGTGCACGGGTGTTCACCTCAGAAGTGATAACGAAAGCATCGTTGATCAGAGTCTTCACTTCATCAGAATATTCCGAAGCATCAGTAGCATCGTTTGCCATCAAAGCAGCTTTGGCAACCAAAGCTTCGGCCTTCATCAGCATCACGTCGGCCAAACGATAGATGATGTAGTTCTGCTGATATGTATTTGAGAAAGCACGCACAGCATTGCCGCGAGTATCAGTGCTACTGGGCGAAAAGTTTCGATCGCCAAACACATATTTACGAATCTGCACACCTGTGAAGTCACCCACCGTCTTTTCATCAGCATAAGTATTCATAGAACCACGCCAATCGCGCTGGTATCCACTCACGGTATAGACCGTTCCTGTGTATTTATAACTATTCGAAGCAAAGAGGTAGGGATCTCTTGAGTTTGCATAGTGAGCAAAATACTTGCAAATGGCCATGTTGGCATTGGCAGTTGTAGATGTCGACTGAATTTCGAAAATGCTCTCTTCTGCATTCTGTTCAACAAACAAATCGTTGAACATGCTCTTGCCTTCAGACAGATAGAAGTCTTTTTCCTCACGACTCTCGCCACGCTTAAAGACGTGCTGTGACTTCTTCGAGGCAATCACCTTGTCGCAATAGGCAATAGCTTCATCATAGTCAGCCTGGCTGTGGGTCACGCTGGCTCTCCAAAGGAAGATGTCAGCCAGAATAGACTGTACGCCATCACGAGTCAGGATGCCCACCTTCTGCCAGTCGGCAAAAGCAGTGGCAAGGATGGAATTACCCTCAGCCTCCTTCAAGTCGCTAATACACTTCTCAAGTACAACCGACGGAGCACTCTGTGACAGATAGTAGTCCTGACTGCTGTTCATAACGGCCGTTACAGCAAGAGGCACATCACGGAAGTTGCGAACCAGATAGAAATGGCACAATGCACGCAGCGCGAGCATCTGGGCTCGGTCGGCCTGATAGTCGCCTTCGGTATAAGAAGGGTCTTCATCCTTCACGGCAGCAGCTTTCTCCAGCACCACATTGCACCTATTAATAATACCATAGATAGGTCCCCACTCTGCATACATATTATCAGCCTGGATATTAGCCAGATTAATATCGCGCAGATCATCACGAACATCGCTCGTGAGATTATCAATGGGAATCATCTCGTCGGAGCGAAGACCACCCCACACAATCAATTTTGACAAGACATTCTCGCTCAGCATAGCCTGATAGGCACCGTTGACCATCAGTTGCACGTCGGACTTCGATTTCCAGAAATCCTCGTCCACAGTCTTGTCATCAGGTATAATAACCGTATCAACGCACGACACGATCATCAAGCTGGCAGCAATTATTGAAATATAATTTTTCATAACTTTCAATTTACAATATTCAACTGATTAGAATCCAATGTTGAGTGTCACAGTAAACTGCTTAGAGCGCGGAGTCTGCGATGCATCGGCAGCCACGCCATAGCCTTGCGGAGAGATTTCAGGGTCAACACCACTGTACTTCGTCCAGACATAGAGGTTGTTCATTGAGATGTAAGCCTGCAAAGTGTTCAAGCCAATCTTCTTCACCATCTTCTTGTCGAAATCGTAAGCGAGCTGCAAGTTCTGGAAACGAACGAAACTGCCGTTCTCTACATAACGATCACTGGGCTGGAAGTTATAAGAGGTATTGTACATGGCACGAGGAATTGGCGTCACATCGCCATCCTTACGCCAACGATAGTTCACCGTAGCACACTGGTTATAGGTATCGTACATCTTCTCCAGGTTCTGGCGAGCCAGGTTCACGATCTTGTTGCCGAAACGATACATGAAACGTGTCTTCAGGCTCCAGCGTCCGTAGCGGAAGGTGAAGTTGAAACCACCGTTGATCTTTGGAAGCGAGTTGCCCAGATAGACGAGGTCGAGCTGGTCAATCTGGCCGTCCTGATTGATGTCTTCATAAATAGCATCACCACCCTGGAACTTGTAAGCATCTTCGCCGTCCTTATAGTAGTTGAACTGCATGCGCTTGGGATGGCCCTGACCATCCATGAGCACTTTTCCCTGAGCATCGACAGCCACAGGGAATGTCTTGCCCTCTGCCATCATGCCGTTGATTTTAGCCTCATATTCTTCTGCAGTCCAGTTGTTCTCCTTCTGCATGTTCTCCAGATAGTCGTAGGTGTACTGATAGACACCCTTGTAACGGAAGCCATAGATAGAACCGAGTGAGTTGTTCAGCTGAACACGCAACGGCCAGTTACCACGCTGGCTTACATCCCAAGGCAAAGAGGTCTTACCAGTGGTATAGTTAGTATAATAGGTGTTCAAAGCTGTAAGCACGCTCTCGTCCATGTCCTTGATCAAATTGGAGTTCTGGGCCACGTTGAAGCTAAAGTCCATCGAGAATTTGCCTGCCTTCACGAGCTTCTTAGCCGAGAAGTTCATTTCCCAACCATTGTTATCCATTCGACCGACATTGGCACTGGCCAACGAGCTGTAACCAGCCATCGAAGGAATGGTATAGCTCGACATGAGCAGGTCTCTGGTTTCCTTGTGATAGTAGTCGAAGTCAATCTCGATGCGCTCGTTCAGGAAGCTGAGGTTGAAACCAAGGTTATAAGAGGTTGTCTTCTCCCAGCGCAGGTTGTCGAGCTTCAGGCCATCGAGTGTACCAATAGGCAGCGTAGCACCATTGAAGCCATAAAGACCAGCCGAAGTGTTGTAGGTGTTCCAGAAACTGATGTTTGAGTTAGGAGCCTTACCCACGATACCCCACGATGCACGCAGGCCGAGCATCGACACCACATTGCGCGACCACTTCATGAAGGGCTCTTCGCTGATGTTGTAACGGAGAGAAGCACCGGGGAAGATGGCCCACTTGTTCTTCGGGCCGAACTTCGAGTTACCGTCGGCACGCAATGAGAAGGTCAAGTTGTAGCGTCCGTCCTTGTAAGATACGTGACCGTTGTAGAGCAGGTTCTGAGAAGCCGAACGCGAGTTGCTGCTTGCCATGCCGCCCAGCCAGCCATAGACCGTAGGAGCTGTGATGCCTGTGGGCAGCTCGCTCATCGTCACCTCCTGCTTATTGTACTTGGTCGTGCTCATCTCATAGCGGGCCAGCATCGTAGCAAACCAGTCCTTGTTCTGGAAGTACGGTGTGAACTGTAACTCCACACGACCGCCAATCTTCATACGGTTGGTCTCAGTGTTTGTGCTCTTATTATAAGAGCTGCTCGACCACTGGTTGCTTGAGAGCGAAGCTGGATAATAGGTAGGACTACTGCTTGCATAGATATCGAAGTCTACGCGACCATTCAACGTCAGACGGCTCTTGTCGGCCTCGGTTCCCAACAACTCGTACTTCACACTGAAGTCTGGGGTTAGACGATAGGTATTCTCCTTCGACCATGCCAGATTAGCAATAGCGACAGGGTTGCCGAGCGACTTGATGGCTGCCAGATTGTAAGACGAGTAATTTCCACCACCGGCAGGACTGTGATTACTATCACTTGGGTTCATGATATAGAACTCATCGGTGTCGTTGCCATTGGCATCCTGACGATAAATGCTCATGTTCGGCGCAATCTTCTGTGCAATCGAAAGCAAGTTAGAGTAGTTCTTGTCATTGCCTGTATAGGTCAGAGCGAAGTTGGTAGAGAAACGGATGCGGTCAGACACATTGTAGTCGAGCACCATACGAGTCGTGAACTGCTGGAACTTCTGCTTGATGATAGAACCAGTCTGGTGCTTGTAGCCAGCCGAAATACGGAAGGTTGCCTTCTGACCACCACCAGTGAGACTGAGGTTATAGTCGTGCATGGCACCGAACTGTGTTACAGCCCCCACCCAGTCGGTATTGTTGTTCCAGTTCTCATATTCAGGCCATGAAGAGCGATAGTTCAGCTCATACATGGTACGCGTTGCATCCTTGTCCTGTGAGGGGTTGTAGAACTCCTCCTTCATCAGCATGGTATAGTCGTCACCATTCAGCAGGGTGTAGCCCTTCGGCTGCCATGTACCCGTGAACTTATATGAGAAGGTGACACGTGGTTTGCCGCGTGTACCATGCTTCGTGGTAATCTGAATCACACCGTTCGAACCATTTGAACCCCAGATGGCCGTTGCGGCAGCATCTTTCAGCACAACGATGTTGGCAATATCCTCAACGTTCACCGAGAGCAGCGAAGCATATTGCTCATCGGTGGCATTGGCAAAGTCGAAGTTTTCATCAGGATTGTCAAAGATTTTATCGTCCACAACAATCAGTGGGTTGGCATCGCCGTTGATGGTGGTCACACCACGAAGGCGCATCGACGTGCCAGCTCCCAGGTTACCAGAATTTGACACAATGTCAAGACCGGCAATCTCACCTTGCAGGGCCTCGTCGGCAGAGGTGAATGCCAGACCTTCCACATTTTCCATGTTGAACGTCTGCTGCGATACCGAGAGTTCTTTCTTGGCAATCATCAGACCGCCCGAAGCACTTCTTTTCGATTTCACCACCACCTCTTTCAGTTGTGTGTTCTCTGACTCGAGCTTCACCTTAAACACCGTTTGCGATCCAATCGCCATCACTTTGGTCTTGTCGCCCACATAAGAGAATTTCAGTTTGTTCTTGGCACTCTTCACTTGCATGGAGAAGTTACCGTTGAAGTCGGTCTGCGTGGCCGACACGATACGGTTGTTAGCATCGACCTCCACGACATTACCCATCATGACGGGGCCATCATTATCGGTCAACGTACCCGATATACGGATTCCCTGTGCCATCAGTCCCTGACAGACAATCGTCAGCAGAGCCATTAGCAATATTTTCTTAATTGTCATTGTTTATTAGGCCTTTTAAGTTATACTATTCATGAACCCTTATCATCTTCTGCTACCTGCAATCCAGGGACAGTCTTTGTCAGTAGACTTCCAGGGGCTGAGCACGTCTGTCAATTCGTGAATCACACAGAAAGAAGATGTATAGATAGAGCTGGCGGTCGACTTCTCTGAGTTGAACCAATAGTCGCGTGCCATCAGGTTCGACGAGCTGCCGGCTGTCACGGAGTGCGTTTTACCAGCTTCATCTGTCACGTTGATCTTGCCGCTACCGCCGTTTACAACGAGCTTCAGAGCCACACCCATGTCATTCGAGCTGAAGGTATCATACTCAGCCGAGCTCACTTTGTTGTCTGCATAAACAGAGGTGCTCTGGAAATGATAACGGGCAAACTTCTTCAGCTGACCGATCATCGCCTTTACGCGATCCTTTGCCTCCTGCACGCCTGGCTCATCGTCACCTTTCTCCATGTTGTCCTCATAGATCTGGTGAATCGTTTCCCATCGGGGAAGACCGTTGGCATAGGCTGCCTCCATAGCAGCATCGTTAGGAGCATAGAGGGTATAATTATAGGTATTGAACATCTTCACGTTTTCGTCAAGGCAGCAGCCGTTGATGACCGACTTGCCCACACGACGAGAAGACGAGAAGATCATATAAGAATCCTGTTCTGTGGTACCGAAAGAGTTCACTTCGTCGCTGATGCCGGCCCATCTCATTTCCTCTGTGGCGGCACCAAAGCCAGCGCAGAGAGCATAGAACTCATTGAAGTTATAGGCTTGCAGCATTTTGCTCACACTGTTGCGTGGGCCTTCGATGATGTGATTCACGCGGAACGCTGTACCATTTTGCTTGTGGAATACTTCTGTCATTTCAGATGTTTCCACACCGTTGTCAATCTGCTGTCCGCTCATCACCATCGAACCAGTACCGATGCCCGACAGAAGAATCTCGCCACCATGTTTAGTCTTGTAATACTTATTGTCGCCCAGGTTCTCACCGTCCTGCAACACCACCGTGTGGAAATTCAGAATATCAATGAAGAGAGACTTCCATTCGTCAAGAGGACGGTTGGCACCATTATACATCACGTTGCCCACCGTATTGGTCTCAGGATCATAAGCGTATGCCACACAAGTAATGCCACCGTTGGCAGTTGGCGTGAACTTCAGCACGCGAGGCTGAGGATGACCAAGATAGATAGGATCGATATAATACTTCTCGAAAGCTGCATTGTCGGGAATGAAGAAAGCAAAGCGCGACTTCATTGCTTTCAGATAGTAGTGGAACGAAACGCCCAGGTTGGTATTATCTGTCACAGCCCACTTCATGACACTCATGTCAGGATAGATAGAGGTGGGACCCATGACCGACTCATAGACAGCAGGCGAATAGAACTTGTCCATCTTGTAGATGACACCGTTGTTGGCAATCTTGATGTCGTAGCGGCCATCGGTGCGCTTGTGAATGCTGTCGAGCACGATACCCATATAGTCGCTCACGTCGTTCTGAATATAGTCGAACTTGCTGGGTACGGTCTCCACGAAAGAGGGACGCATAATATTGTTTACGAATTCGCAAAGAATGTCGGGACGGTTGGCAAAGAGCGAGTCAAGGTTCTCCAACAGGTGAGCCTCGTTGTTCTCCGTGCCTTTATATTTTCCGTACATATCAATCATTTCGGCACCCTTACCACCATGCACGAAGAAGTTCTTCACAGCCTCGTTGGTTGGAACGAACATGGCACCGATGTCTGCCAGCGAATAGTCAATGCCCGAACCGTCTTTCTTCTGCGGACTGAACTGGTTCCACCCTGGGTCATACTCCAGGAACACACCTTTATCGGCAGAGATAATCGTACCGTCGGGAGTCACAGTCTTTCCTTTTCCATACTTTGCCTTGCTGAGATAGCGGCGCTCATAGATGGCATCGACCGTAGGCATGCCATGCTCCAGCGCATAAGAGTTGTAGGCACGAGTGGTGTTCTGGTCAACATAGGCACCGCTAAAGTAGTCGAGGATACGGCTGAAGTACGATGTCTCAGCATCGTTGCGCAGCACCTCAGGCATATTGCCCGGAGGGAAGATAACGTCGGCCACCTGATGAATGTAGCCGTTCTGACATGTCACGTCGCCTTTGACAACCTCTTTGTCGAACACGTATGCCATACCTTCCTGATAAGGCTTGCCCATCAGGATGGCAAAGTCACTGTTCTCACCCAGCGTGGTGATGTTGTTGTGCAGCATGTGCTCACGTGTGAAGTGAATCATCATTGAGTTGGTAGAGTCGCTGACGAGATACTTGCCGCCGTTTTTCTTGAAATAATCCCAGTAAGGAGTACCCACGGGAATGTCAGCCTCAGTGACAATCTGGATAGAGTCGATCACGTCCGAATTGGTCTCGTGCTTCACAGCTATGCCCTTCTCTACCTGAGTGGTAGAGTTGTTCACGTTCGACAGCATGCCCAGCAGCATTGCATTGTTGAGCATTGAGTTCGAAAGTAACATTTTTTTCTGAGCAGCAGAGAGGTCTTCATACTTGCTAACCCCCCAATCGTTCGACCGAAAGAACCGTTCAAAAGCCTCGTCATTGGCTGGAAACACCGTCATTGAGCCCGTCCTGTTCAGGTCGTTGGCCATGCCGGCATCGTCAATCAGCCGCAGATAGGTGCTGAACGTACCTGTCAAGAATTGCGGTTCCTTCAGTTCCTGATAGATGCTTCCACCAAGCCAGTCGGGCTTGCTGTCTGCATCGACCGCAACGTCCTTATCGACGCAGGCAGTCATCAATCCCATCACTGAGAGTGAGATACAGAAAAAGAATTTCTTCATAAAAAAAATTACTAATTAGTTATTGATTTGTTTCGTTTAAACGTAGCTAATATATTCAATGTGCAAAAATAAGCAAAAAATAAAAAACAACAAAAAAAATTTGCAATAAATATTGGCAACTGACTATAATTTTTGAAAAGGAGAACGTCTAACTGCTAAAAGTTCTAAACCAAAACGAGGGATGCCGCAGTGGCACCCCTCGCAAGGATTATGTAAGCTGTTCAGCTTTCTTTTTACTTCACCATGTACTTCTTACCATTGATGATATAGAGACCTGGCTTCAGGCTGTTGGCATTGCCAGCCATCTTCACACCCGTGAGTGTATAGATGCCCTGCTTAGCAGCAGCAACCACGTTGTCGGCAGCAACAGCGTTGATGCCTGTGGTGAGATTGTCAATCAGGTCGTTCATCTCCTTCAGGCTCAGATAAGCGTTCTGTTTAGCCTTCAGGTCGGTAGCAGCCTGTGCATCGGCAATATAGCGCAAGATTTTCGTGTTGATGAATGCCCAGTCGCCCACTTCGGTGTTCTTGGCAATCAGAGCCTGACCACGGCTAATCTCAGCCTGCAGGTCAGCATCGGTGTCGGCAGTGTACTTAGCCTTGTCGCCAACGAAGTAAACGTGGTTGAAGCCGAAGCCGAATGCGTTCAGACCTTGTCCGACTGCCAGAGGCTCTGCCTCAAAGCCGAACTCAACCTCTACTTCATCGTTACCAGTCTTCTCGAAGATAACTGAGTAGTTCCAAGCAGTATAACCGTTGATGTCCTGGAATGGACGAGAAGCTGCGCCAGAGTTGTTGGCACCCGGAGCAATGCACTTGGCGACCACAACTGAGTCAGGAGCACCATTCACACCGAAGAACACACGGGCAGGAGTTGCATAGTAAGTAGTATCGACACCTACTTCCTCTTCGTTCAAGATGACATTGGCAGTACCCATGCGATAGGTGAGGTTATCGTTGGTAGCGTATGCCTGCACACGATACTCATAGAGACCGGGCTTCGAAATAACAACAGTCTGCACACCTTTACCGCCCAGAGTCACGGTGTAGCCACGCCACTGGTTAGCCAGCGATGCGGTACCAGCCGTACCGAACTGCCACTGCTTGTAAGTACCTGAACCAACAAAGTGCCAGCCGTTCTTAGTGAAGTCAGCAGAAGTATTGTTACCGCCATCAAGAGCAAAGTCACCGTCCTGAATAGCAACTTCTGCAGGATTCTTTCTTGAAGCAGTGGTCAGCATGAAGGCAGCCTTTGTCTCGTTGATCTTTGTAATGGCTGCATTGAACTCGTCATACTGGTTGGTAGTAGAGATACCGTCAATCAAAGCCTGTCCCTCAGACACAGCAGTCTGCAGAGCAGCTCTCAGAGTAGCATCGCCGGCAGCGTTCAGAGGATCGTCGAGCGTAGCCTGACCGTCAGCAATAGCCTCTTTCAGGGCATCCTGAATAGCGTTCTGGTTGATGATGTAGTTCTTGGCACGGCCCATTGCATTTACCTGAGCAAGCAGAGAAGCCTCCAGGGCCTTCAGCTCTTCAACACCCTCAGTAGTAACGGCAATGGTGCTCTCAGCCTCGCCCGTCACCTGCTCGAGCGAAGCAGCATAGATAGGCTGAGCTTCGGCAATGGCACGCTCCAGTGAATCCTTCGACCACAAATATTCTGCTACGTCGGTCATATAGTTGTCCAGACGGTTTTTCAGTTCAGTCTGCTGCGTGTAAACAGCCTTTACAGCAGCCTCCCAAGCCAGCTCGATGTCGGTCTTGCCCAACATACGGAACACTGGGTTGCGCAAGCTGGCGCGACCACCGCGTTTGTCAGCATAGGCAGGGAAGATGAAGCCTGCAGAAACAGTCTCGCCTTCCTTCACTTCGCCAATCATATAGTAGCGCTTCCAATAGTAGCCGTTCAGTGTGTCGGGAGTCTCGGCATAACGGAAGTTAGGATTGCCAACAGCAATTTCCTCTTCTGTAGCAGGACGCATCACCAGCGTATCGCTGCCAATGTAGAGCGAAGGACCAACGAATGTCTTGGTGTGATCGGCACCATAAGGCTGTGCGGTATTCGAAGCAGCTACTTCCTGTGCCTCAATGGCAAAGAAATATTTGCCGGGAGCCCAGTTGGTGTTCTGGACTTTCATACCTACTGCACCAAGATCGAAAGATCTCTGTATACCTGCAGAAGCTACATAGCCGTCACCCTCAGGACGCTCCAGCGAAGCATCGTTAGCAGAGAAGCCCCAACGGCCACCGATGGTAATCCAACTGCCAGTCAGCGTTGTATTGTTAATTTTGTTCCATCCCGAAGAAGAACGGTTTGCCCAGTTGCCAGAGTCGATGTTACCACCATTGGCACCCAGGAACTTGTCAAACTCCTCGTTGAATGAAGCAATCAGGCCTTCCATCGCCTCAGCACTCTCGTTCTGGCCGGGATCTTGGATAGCCTCTTCCATCATCATGACGACACCCATGAAGTCGTCCTGACCATTAGCGAGTTCGGGCTCTTGCAGCAGTTGCTTGGCGTATGCAATCAGACGCTTCACCACACGGTCATCATAGACTTCAGACACTTTGTAAACCTCAAAGTTGGTGAAAGCGGTTCCTGTGGCAACCTTGCTGGCATTGAAGACAAGGAACTCGTCCTCACCTACCACCTGAATAGTGTCGACCACCTGAGTCCACTCTGTTCCGATGCTCACTGCCTCGGCCACGGCGCGGCTGTTGGTTGTGCCATCGGCGCTAGCAAAGAAGTTCACGTAGTTGGTTCCTCCATCGGCAACAGAGGTAACAAGACCCTCGTTGCTCTTTGCCCAGTAAGAGAACACGTATGTACCAGCTGAGAGCTGCCACATGTTCGAGAGAGCAGTTTCAACAGCAGCAGTGCTGGCAATGAAGCTGCCGCCAGTAGGACCGCCCTCGGTGTTCACGCCCCAACCATCGTCGGCACCTGTCCATCCGGCTGTTCCCTGACTAAAGTTACCATTGGTCACCTGATTGGCGGCCACTACCTTGAACCTGTTGGTGTTCGAGTAGATATACTCTCCCACGTTTACAGCATAAGAGCATACTACAGACGCAACGGCCAAAGCCATCATAAGTAGTCTTTTTTTCATAATTAGAACAATTTAGTTATTAATAATAAGGATAATATACTTTGATTTTGCAAATTCAATTGAGTAGTTCGGGTGCAAAGATAGGTATTTTCTTTCTATGGAGCAAGAAATGCCTACCTTATTTTTTGTTAAACACCTACAATTTTTGAACCATGAACACACCGCCCAAGCGGGTATTCATGGTTCAAAAAAGCGTATCGATACAGTTATCGAACAATCAGTTTCATGGTTTCAGCACGATGTCCGTCGCGCATCTTCAGCACATAAGTACCCGTCTGCAATCCATGCTGACGTGCTGCCACTGCCGCATTGGCCTTGGCCGTCTGGAATGTGGCCACCTGCATGCCGCTGAGCGTATAGACTTCGCAGTCCACTTCGCTGTCGGCGGCAATATGTCCGATGCCCGATGGCTGATCGGTCACGGCGAGCACACCTGTGGTGCCTGTCAGTTCGGCCACTTCCCAATAAAGTCCGTCGGGCAGGTCGGGCAGGTCATACGACGGTGTCCCGGAGAAGTTGTTGCTGGCCGTCCACAACGTGAACTTGTCGCCCAGGGCCGGTGTGTAATTGTCGGCCAAGGTCACCTTCACCGTGCCATTGATGGTCAGGAAGCGAGCCTCAATCTTCGAATAGTCGGTAGCACTCTTGATGAGCATCTCGAGCGTAGAGCCTTTTTTGAAGTTGGCAGCTGCATTCACCTTGATGGTGCCAGGCGTGAACGTGGTGACATACATCGAGCGTGGTGTCACCTGTGCACCGCTCTCTACGGTCAGCGAAGGCAGCAGTCCGCGGCCATTCACGACACCCGTCCCCTTTACTGTCACCGCGCCGAAATATGGCTCGGCCATCTTCGTATCGTTGAAGCGCAGTTCGCCTTCCTCGACAGTGACGGTTCCACTCAGGTTGCCGATACCCGACACCTGCATGTAGCCTTCGCCGCGCTTGGTGATAGGAGCCGTCGACTTGAACGAGGCCAGGAGGTTCTTGCCCAGTCCGCCGATGATATAGCCCTTGCCCACCAGTGTACCCGTGCCAGTGACATTGCCCACCTCGATGGTTTGCATCGTGTTGCACGTCACCTTGTCATTCAGCTTCAGCGTGGCCTTCGGCAGACCCTTGCTGTTGTCGAGGTCGAACGACGGATCGTAGCCGTGCTTCACCGAACGGTCCATCAAGCCCGGCACGATTGTTCCCTCGAAGGCACTCCAGTCGCCCTTGTAGTAGCAACGGATGTAGGTACCATAGACATTGAACGTGCCACCGCCTGTCAGTGTGCCATAATAGTCGCAACGCGGATCGCCATAGAACGTACCTGTCTGTCCCTCGCGCACTACGAAGTTTGCGTGGTTCACCGAATAGGTATTCTCATTGTTGAAGTCCCAGAACTCACCGCCTTGGAACTCGATGGTGTCTGGCACCTGCTGCACTGCGCTGGCATTTTCCTGCGAAGTGACACTACCCTGCCGCACGATGAGCTTCTTGAACGTGTTGTTCATGCCAGTCTGCAAAGAGCCTGCACCTGTCTTGACGAGCGTTGCGCCAGCACCCTTGACAGCATTGTTCAAGATGATAGACTTGCTGGCAGGCACATCGATGGTGGCCGTGCCACTGATCTTGAAGGGCTGATCGGTGATGATTGTTCCGTTGGCACGCAGCGTAGCACCGTCGGCAATGTTGATGGTCTGAGCGGCATTGCCCAGCGATCCGTAGGTCTGGCCGCTGTTGTTGGCCAGCTGGTTGACCACCATTACACCATTATTAATATAAGAGGCACCAGTGCGGTTCTCTGTGTTGATGGTCACGGTTCCCTTTCCGTTCTTCGTAATCGGACCGCCGCCCAGAATGCTGTCGCCGTTGAGCACGTAGGTCTTCGTCTCGTTGTTGAACGTCACCGACTTTGGCACCACAGAGCCTTTGATTTCCACGCGGGTATTCTCAGCCGTATCGTCAAACACCACATCGTCGCCCAAACCTGCATAGTCGGCCTGTCCGTCGTTCAGGAAGTTCTTCGTCACGCCAAAGTCCCAGATGTTGCTATCTGCCGTTCCGTTCCATACCACTGAAGTAGCCGCACGCATGTCCTCGACATTCAGATAGAGCTTGCCGTCCGTATAGGTCAGATAGTTGCGTTTTTCTGCGATTCCTTCGAGCAGAATGTCATTGATGTTACCCTCAATGCTGCCGATGCTGCCCAGCAGATAGACACCAGCCTGGAGTGTTCCTTCCACGTCGAACTGAATGACAGGTGCCTTGTACTTTGGACCGAAGTCGGCCCAGTCCTTCGTTTCGATGATCAGCTTCGTAGCGTTCACCTGATCGAATGCCAATGTTCCGTTTTGGTCGATTCCATCGAGCGCAATGCGCGAACCGAAGCCCAGTGTCAGTGTGGTGGTGGTGATGCTGCTCACACTCTTCTTGTCGGTCGAACCGGGCATGAGCGTAGCATTATAGTCAGCCTTCAGTCCACCCATGAACTTACCTCCGTCGCTAATGAGTCGCGTGTGGCGGTTCATCCACAAAGAACTCGATTCCATTGTGCCGTCAAAGACCAGCGTACCGTTCCATACGTCGGTGTTGCCCGTGTGTTTCTCCACCACATTGGGCAGGACAAGCGTTCCCTCACCCTGCTTCACCAGACGAGTAGCACCAGCAAAGGCCCCGCCCGTCAGCGTGGTGGTATAAGTGATGATGTTACGCGCAGGTTCCTTCGGCGTAGAGGCCACAGCCTGCTGTGCGCCTGTGCCTTGCACCCAAGCGGGAGCGTTGACGGTCAGGATATAAGGCGATGCGCCGTCGGTCACAACGATGCTCTTGTCCTCGTAGCCGTCAATGAGCAGATGGTCTTCGGTGGTGCCGATGGTGCTGCCGTTGGCCACCTCAGTACGCCCACGCAGCAACAATGGGGGTGGTGCCTGGGTGATGCCTTCCAGCTCGCCGAGGAAGTAGCTCACATGAGGCGGCTGGTTGTAGCCCACGCTCTGCCAGCACATGCCGTTGCGGTACTCATGGTCGTGCCAGAGCGAGTAGATGCCGTATTCGGTGGGATAGTTGGTGGTATAGACGTGCAAGGCGGTATTATTGCCAGTGCGCAACACGAGTTCTTCGCGCCAGTCGCCCAGAATGTCGCCCTGTGCCGAAGGATTGTTCTTCGACGAGTTATTCAGGATGCCCGTAGGTGTGTACAGACCGGCTGAGTTATAGAAACTGAGTCGGCCATTGCCCCATTTGGTAATCTTCACCGAGCGCTGCACGCCGGGCGAGTTCATGATTTCGTCGCAGAGGTCACCGTCCCAGTAGATGCGCATGTTCAGGTCGCCCCAGGCCATGAAGGCATCGCCATCGGTAGAATAGACCTTGTCGGCAGAGAGCGAGTAGACGCCTCCACCCACGGCACGGCCCTGCGAACCGGGAATGTCGTTGCTGAAGTTGCCTGCCAGACAACGACCGTTATCGCCGCCCGTACCTGTCTGAATATAGATTTGCGAACTGGTGGCATTGGTATAGGCCAGACCAGGCACTGCCAGCCCTTCGAGACAGGCGAACTGTTCCAATCCCCAGCGATAGGGGTCCAGGTCGCCGCAGTGCTGTGCGTCGCCGTGACCGTAGCCTGTGGTAGAGAGGCCATAGCCCGTATCGTCGATCATCATCGAACCGAACACAATCTCGTCGCGGCCATCCATGTCGACGTCGGCAATGGCAAAGTTGTGGAAGCCGTTGCCATACCAGGGCGACTTGCCGTCATAGCAGTTCCAGCGCCAGCGCTGCGTCAGCTCGTGGGTCACGGGGTTCACGTCGAGGGCGCAGAACTTATGGCGCGTATAGCAGCCACGGCCCAGGAAGATAGAGGGGTTGCGGCCATCCAGATAGGGAGCGCCCATATAGATTTTCAGCGAGCGGTGACCAGTGTCGTTCGCTCCCCACACGTTCTTGTACTCTGCATCAGTGGCATTGTAGGGGTTGGCAGCCTCATTCTTCTCAAAACGAGGCAGGGGAAACTCCATCGGGGTCCACGTCTCACCGCCGTCCCATCCCAGATAGGGCTCGCCCGTCTCACCGTTCAGATAGATGAGGTATTCCTTGCCCTGATGGGTGTATTCATCGCGAGGTGCATAGTAGTTCATGTCGCCCACCTTGATGGTCTTGCCCGTAGAGGTATGGATGATCATGTTGTCGGCACCGCGCATCACCACCTCGGCCTTGCCGTCCTGGTCCCAGTCGTAGCCAATCATGTCCCACTGCTCGTCGGGTCCGGCCATCAGGTTCGGTCCCAGGTCGATCCACCAAAGACGCGTACCGTCCATCTTGTAGCACTCGTACAGGTTGAAGTCGGTCTTGTTGTTGGTTGCATAGCGATTGCCTGTGTCGTTGTTGCGCTTCAAGATGAACTCGGCCACGCCGTCACCGTCGACATCGGCCAGACTGACGTCGTTCAGCACATAGCCGGGTGTCTTGTTGCTGTTGCCGTCGGTCACGGCATTGGGCAGAGTCTCGCCGTTGCGATTCACCACCGGCTGCATCTTCACCTCCAAGTACTGGTTGGCCCAGGCTTTGACGGCAGCCGACTTCTCTTGCTTCACACCGCGAACCACAGGTTCAACGACATAGGTAGAGGAGGCTGTGCCTTTCGTGTCCTGAAAATTAGTCTTCGTCAGGTTACTGGCTATCAGCTCCGTGCCGCGATAGAGGTTGTACTTCGTGTCGTAGTACTCCTCACCAAACATGCGCCAGCTGACCAGGTAGCCGCCGCCGCCATTCATAGGCACGGCCACAATGCCACGGTCGAGCTTGTCGGTCACGCGCTGTGCCTGCGCAGTACCAGCGGCCAACAGTCCCAACAGTGACAATAGCATCACTTTCTTTTTCATGTTGATTCAATTTTAGTCATTAGTCATTTTTGTCGCTTCTGGCTGCAAATATACGAAAAAAGACCGATACATGTTTCTTCCGTTCTCAAAAAAAACTACAATAATAGCAACAAACAATGCAATTAGTAATGATTAAAAAATAAATCGTCCCAAGTTTTTTACCGTTACTATATAGAAAAACCTTTTGAGGCTGCAAGGTATAGCTTACCTTTGCAGCCTCAAAAATATGCCGATAGTACGATGACCTACCTTCCCCAGACATCGACATCCTTAGGAGGCTGTTCGATGGTGAAATCATCATTGGAGTCATTGAAATGCGATTTTACATTGTTGACTGTGCTGGCATTGAGCAGCTGGCCTTGGTTATGCAGCGTGATGGCTGTCAGTTCGGGCTTCTGATATATCTTCTTCATTGCTGTGTCCTTTCTACTTTTTTTTACTTTATCACGATTTTTTTGCCATTGATGGTATAGAGTCCCTTCTTTGTGGGCTTGCCCTGCAGCTTCATGCCGTCGAGGGTGTACCAAGTATCTGGTTCTCCGGCCTTTTCCATCTTGGTTCCGACAGTAAGTATGCCTGTGGTTCCATTTTGACCTTCGTTGAAGTTGAACGAGGTGAGCCTGCGTGCCTGTAGTGCACCGTCAGCGCCAATCTTGAAGTAGGCTCGCTGTGCGCCGAGGCCTGTACGCTCATTGGGATAGAAGAGAGTGTTTGAACCGCCTACGAGCAGGATGCTGTTGTCCTCTGCGCTGAACACGGAACTCTCATAGGTACCCACGAAGCGCACACGCTCGTCGGTGGTGGTGTTATCGCCGTCAGTGTCATAGTCATGCTTGTCGGTGCTGACAGTCACGCCCTCAAACAACACAGGACTGACGATGTCGCTTCCGTTGGCCCACTTAATAATATAAGGCGTACCGGCTACGAGTTCTGTTACGGCATCGCCGAACGTCAGGTCGAGCGTTGAGCCTTCGATCTTGGCTGTGGTGAGCGAACGGGCTGTAGCTCCTTCGAGTGGACTGCCGCTTAGGGTTACGTTAAACGGCAGGCACAGCGTGTTCCACTTGCCATCCTTATAGAGCGTGCGGTTCTTTAGTGCTACATTGAGACCTTGCCTGCCGGCATTTTGGCTAATGGACTCACTGTTGTTGCCTATGTTGTCAAGACACACGTCAACACGTGTCACGTTGAGGTTGAGTCCTTCAAAAGAACTGAGGTTGTATCCTGTAACAAACTGGAGCGTCATATCTTGTCCTGAGGAGACTACGCCGCCCACCAGTTTTTCTTTGTTGGCCTCGCTGTATGCTCCGTCAATGAGCTTGGCATTGTCTTCGGTGGTGTCTGTGCCGTCCCATACTGTCAGTTTAGCATCGGGATTGCCCTTCACAGAACCCTTGAGGTGCAGCATGCAGCCCTCTGGTGCTTTCAGCACGATCATGCCATTGCTGTTGCTGGAGTATGCGCTGTTCTCGCCACCGTCATCATACACTTTGAAGGTAGATACCGCTGCAGGGATGGTGGCTGTCAGAGTGCCGCTCTTAGGCATGTTGATATAGGGTTCAAATGAGGATACGGCCTCAAATACCGGTGTTACCGTTACTGCCGTAGCGGGCATTGTGAAGGTAGCCGTGTTGTCATACCACGTACCGCCTGCCACGCTGACGGGATTGCTGTAGGCATCAGTCACGGTAATGCCTGCCAGCACATAGTCCTTATTCGGTGTGGCGCTGAGGGTTACCACATCGCCGACGTTGGCCTTTGTCACCTCGCTGCCGCCTACCTTTGCCACTACGCTACCGTTGCTGGCGGGCGTGATGGCGATGTCGCTCTCCGTATTAGGGTTGATAAGCGTTACGATGAGGTCGAGGCCATCATAGTCATTGTTATATGAGCTCGTTTGGAATCTTATCCACATGTAGCGTCCTGTGCTACTGACGGTGCCTATGTCGGTTTTCACACCGTCGGAACTACTTCCAACTTTCAGCAACTGCTTGTCGTTGTAGTTTTGTCCGTCATTTACTGTCAGTGTTTCGTAGCTTAGAGCCGTGATGGTGCCAGTGAGCTGCAACATGTAGTTTTCGGGTGCTCTCAGCACAATAGTGCTGTAGGTTCCCTTACTGTAGATGTTGTCAGCCCCACCGTCATCATATAGCTTGAAAGACTGCACGCCCTCCGGGATAGAGGCATATAAGTAGTCCGCAGACATGTTCACATAGAGTCCCTGTGCCGCCGTCTTTGCGTTGGTAAACGTAGGTGTGACGGTCACAGCGGCATTAGGCATGGTGAAGTAGGCGTAGGAAGGATTGTTGTACCATTTTCCGCCTGTCACGCTGACGGGATTGCTATTGGCATCAACAACGCTTATGCTCTCTGTCATATAGCCTTGGTTTGGAGAGAAATAAATGTTGATATCCTCGCCAGCTGCGCTCTCGGCTGGATCTAAATAGAGATACGCATGGCCGCCCTGTACCGATTCTATATTGATGGCGTGCTTATTATTGGGGTCTATAACTGTTACCGTGAGGTTGAGGCCTTCATCATTGATGCCACTATCTGAGGAGAAATTGATTCTTATGCTTTCTCCCGCGCTGGTAAAGGTGTTGAGAGTTTCTGTACCGCTAACTACTATAGCTGGTTCACCCTCGTCGCTTGTTCCGTCCCATACCTTGAGATAGTCATAATTTGATTCTGATATTATGCTGCCCGTGAGCTGTAGCTTGCAACCATCAGGAGCGGTAAGGATAACGGTACCGTTGCATCCATCACTATAATTGCTTTCTGAGCCGCCGTCGTCATATATATTAAAAGAGGTGACGCCCTGGGCTATTGTATATTTTACCTCGTCGCCGGAGACAGGCATATTGATGCTTGCCGTATTGCTGTCTATGACATTTCCACTTTCACCGCCTTCGCCGCTGTCGCCGCCTCCGCTACTGGTAGTCTCAATGGTGATGCTATGGAGATAGAAGGAAGAAGAAGACTCTCCCGTGATTTTAATGGAGTTCACGGATACGCCACTTTGCGGAGTCAAGGTATATACATCAAAGAGGGTTCCTTCTGTTTTGGTAAATACTCCATCATTGTCATTTAGTACGATACTATTGATGCCGGCAGCTGCCTTGATGGTAATTGAACTTACCTCGCCGGAGATTTCGAATGCGGGAGTGAGAACTGTTACGTTTTCTGTTTGAGGAGTATAGAATTTTATGCAGGGCTCTTCATCTAATGATTCACAGCTAGTTGAACACTCTGAATACGAAACAAGCCAATTATTGTTCTCAACGCTGGTGAGGTAAAGATTATGGTCTATAATAGTTGTCTCGTTAAAGGTGGAAACGTATGTGTTGGTTGTGACCGTTTCTCCGCCACCTTCGCTGCCGCCGCTTGTCTCAAAGGCAAGGCAGGCACGGATGGGGTCGCCGTAGTCGGATACTTTTTCATACCCATAAAATCTCGCACATGTATTATTATTGGTAACATCGAAATATATTTCCCATGCACTGTTGGCAGAATACGGATAATCCGTAGCAGACCAATAGCCAGAACTCAGTGGATAATACCGTGAAAGAGCGGCGAGTTTTTCGTTTATGCCCGTAAAGGTAAATGTGTCAGATGCAGGATAATCGCTCACTTCCCCCTCTGATCCGCAGCCTATGAGCATCTGCTGCCACTCCTGGATGGTGGGCACCTTCCATGTGCCACCGGCAACTGCCTTGTCTGCAGACCATGTTTGAACAGCTGCTGCGGCTTCATCCCATTGGAATGAACTTTTATCGTCTTCGCCTACATAAACATTGTTAAGCGCAATGGCGAGACCCTTATGGTTCTCCTCATCAACGTAGGCAATCATCGCAACGGCCCATCCGCTTGTCACGTCACTCTCCGATGCGTAGATGATAATAGCGCACGCAGAGTACCGCTGTAGCGCAGTGACGATATCGCGCGGGGCGCACAGGGAGTACCGCTCATAGCGCAGTGAGAGTACCGGTACTCCGAGAGCGTTTTTCACGCTGTCGAAAGACACCCCACCAGCGCTGCGGCGCAGTGCGAGTACCATAACCTGATGCGGTGTCTTTTTCAATTGTCTGTCACTTTCTGCTCCCCTTACGCATAGAGGGTCCCGTCAGGTCTATATGGTGTGAGCCGTTGAAAAGCCTGTCGAGCATGGCATCTGCCACAGAGTTTTCAGCAATGTACTCATACCAGCTGTTCACTGGCAACTGCGAAGTGACGATGAGTGACTTCTTTTCATATCTGTCTACCACGAGCGTAAGCAGGATGGATCGTATGTCTGCCGTCATCGTCTGCATACCGAAGTCATCCAATATGAGCAGGTCTAATTTGCTGAGCTTGTTCAGCAGTTTCTCCGACGTTCCATCCAGATACGCCTGTTTCATGACTGGCACAAAGTGGTTCATGTTGAGGTAGAGCGTCTTCAGTCCGATGGAACAAGCCTGATGTGCCAGGGCAGCGACCGCATAGGACTTCCCCGTTCCCGTGGCACCTGTAACGAGCGCATTCTCTGCCCGTCTGACAAAGCCGCAGTCAGAGAGCGCGTCCCACTTGTCGCGTGTGAGGTTTCTCTCCACAGAGCAGATGACATCCTCCACGTGAGCCTTGACAGGCAGCTTTGCTGCCTTCAGGAGTTTCTGGGTCCTGGCATCGTCACGGTGGCGGATCTCCGTCTCAATCATCTTGGCAAGAAGAGTCTCCAGGCCAGGCCGCATGTGTACTGGCATCTTGCTCACGTCACAGCAGGCCTCTGCCATCCCTTCGAGCTTGAGAGTGCCTCTGAGCTGCTCGATGATAATGGCAAAGTCACTCATGGCAGCCTCCTTTCTCTTCTTTCTCCGTCACCGACGTGTAGGCGGATGCACCCCGCACGTTGTCGTTATGGGGGATGCGGGAGTAGCTTCCACCAAAAGAGTCACCGATGTCACGGTTGTTGCGCAGCATGTTACGGATGCTGCCATAGCTGGCCATGCCCGAGCTCTCGCGTATCATGGCGCAGACATGCTCAAGGCGTGACCTGCCGTACTTCTTGGCCAGTGCCAGCACACCGCTGCACCTGCCATAGGCCTGCTGAGGGAAGGTCGTGTGCGTAAGGATGTGCTCCACCGCCCACTTCACGGACGGGCCGATACGCGCAGCCCACTCCGTCAGTGTGGCGGCATTGACCTCCTTGGCCTGCTCCCAAGCCTTGTGCTTCTCAGGCATGTGCTCTGCCTTCGTGGAGTGACCGTACGGCACCATGCTGCGGTCATGCCTTGCCACGCGCTCTGTGCCGACAAACACCTCCACGTGCTCTACGTCCCAGAACACCTTCACCTTCTGGCCAACATACTTGAAGGGAACGCTGTACATGTGTCGCTCGGCGCCGACGCAGACGTGGTACGTGGCTGTCAGCTTCACCTCCTTGCGGTAGCGGAAGCGGTACATAGTGGAGGGCAGAGGCTTCATCTGCGGCTTCTCGTACTTCTCGAAGATCTCCCATCTGGTGCTGCCCTTGTACGGCAGCGAACAGTACTCGTTAAGAAGCTCGAGAATGCGTCCGTTGATGGCATCCAACGAATACCACGTCTCGCCCTCTATGCGCGGATAGACATACTTGTAGAGTTGGTTTACCGCGCCCTCAGCGGGGCCTTTGTCACGTGGCCTGCGTACGCGACAGGCTGTCGGCTCAATGCCGTAGTAGGCGCACCAGGACTCGTTGGCCTCAGAGAACGACGGGCTGTAGCGGTCGGACTTCGTCACCCACTGCTTCATGTTGTCGCTCTTGGCCACGGCAGGCAGTGCCCCCATAAACTCCAGGCCTTTGTTCAGACCGTGATAGAACCACTCCGTGGTGGCCTTGGGCATCGCCATCATGAAGGGCAGGTTGCTGTAGGGCATCACGCATACAAGCACTACCAGCTTCTGACGCTCGCCAGTCTTGCGGTCTGTCAGCCAGAGCGCATCGCCGGCAAAGTCAATCTGCCACTCCTTACCCGGCTCATAGGTGTTGTGGTAGGAGTAGTCGTGACGCTCGCGATACTCCTTGACATACTTCTTGAACTGGGTGTACTTGTAGCCCTCAGGGCACTCCTTCGAGTAGTAGTCATCATAGACGTACTGCATGTGGGCGTGCTTCTGCCCGAGCCGCCTCATGATCTCCGGCATCATGCGCAGCAGCTCCTCCTTGCGAGGGTCTGTAGTGCCTGTAGTTTCCCGGACACCGAAGATGGTTACAAACTCGTCATCAGGCAGCTGAAGCAGCTCGCCGATGCTCCTGCCTGTGTCGCCAGCCTTCTGTTTCAGACGCGACACCGTGCTCTTGCTGCATTGCACCTCAGCACATATCGCGCCTTGGGGCATACCTTCCTGCAGCAATTGCAGAATCAATTTTTGTCTTTGCATAATCTTGCATTTTAGACGGTTAGTAATTGTGTGAATGAACTCTGGGCACATTACTGTGCCACTGAACACAAATATAAGCCGTCAAATGTCAAATACAAGCTTGCAGGAAGATATTTTTAGGCGGTACTCTCGATGCGCTACGGAGCGGTACTGTGGGTGCGCTGCGAACGCTGTCGGATTTTAACGGGAGGGAGAATAAAAACAGCGGTATCGTGGGTGCGCTACGAAAAATCGCACAGCGTGAAATAGCGGTACTCTGACTGCGCTATGAGCGGTACTCTGGGCGCGCTACTATCACGTAGATGCATCCATCGGTAGAAATCACCTTTCCGATGTCAGCTGTTGTTGCTTTGCTGATGGTTACTGGTTCTTCTGATTCTTGCGCCCATGTCATACTGACGGTGAGCAGCATAAGGAGCAGCATAGCAACCCTCCTCATGGTGGAAGTGTTTTCAAGGCAATTCATAATTCAGTTTTTTAGGTAAGTTTAGGTATGTTTAATTAATTCGCTCGTGCTGTTTTTTTTGAATTTCAGGTAGCAACAGATTACTAAATTTTGCAATCTATGCAAATATACCATTTTTCTATAAAGACAACAATATTTCACATGTTTTTTCACAATCTATAGTAAAAAACAGGTAATTTTAATGGAATAAATAAAAAAAAACGTTCTAAAAAAGAAATCAAATAATTAAAATATCACCAGATAGAGAATGCCGCCATCCGCAAGAGCGGGGTGCCGGTGTTTCTTAAAAACGAATAGGCAAGGCGTCAACCTACCCTATAGTTCATAGCCCTTGTTACACCTTCTTCATCACCAGCACTATGCCCCAGCAACATTTTTAGCATCTTTCTGACTCGGTGGGTGCGTCTGGCATACTGTTCAAAGTTCTCCTCATACGGATTAAACTCCGTCTTCCATGCCTCGTGTGGCGAAAGATGAAAATACGGGAGCATGTCTATGGAAGAGTTAAAATGTTCTTGACGGTCATTGTCGTGTTGTATCACTTCCAAGTTTCCCTTTTGCGGAAAAAGGCAGGTGATGTTGTTCTCCTGGCAGAAACGAATGACTACACCGACCGTTTCATCATACTTGTCGAATATTGGGTCAATAGAGTAATTCTTGTATATGGAGCTCCCGATATCCTGAACAGGCCGCAACTGTATTACATCGGGCTTCATGCTGCTGAACACTTGTGGCAGGAGTTTGAGGTCATCGATGTTGTCTTCGCACATGGTGAAATTGACACGCACTTTCAGTCCGGGATGTTCTTTTCTGATTTCCGATATGTCTTGCAGCAGTTGTGTGAAATGATCAAAACGCGCATTTCTCATCATATATTCATAAACCTGTCTTGACATACCATGCGTAGATAAGATAAGCTCATTCAGTCCATTCTCAACCAACTGCCTCAACTTTTCCCGTGTAAGCAGATTTCCATTTGTCGATATGGATATGGTGGGTATATTCTTTTCTCTCGCTTTTTTCACCAACTCCAGAAGCCCCGGGTAAGTTGTGGGTTCAGCGCCATCGCCAATCTGCAGTTTCAGGCATCTATGGAAAACGGATTTTTGAATCGCTGTAATATCTTCCTCTGAGAAACGTCCGCCCATCTCTTTCACTTTTTCTTGATTGGAGAAATAGCATAATCTGCATCGCAGGTTACAAGCCAGTGATGGGTCTAAGGCTACATATAAATAGCGTCTGTGCAACAAGTGGAGTCCCATGATCCCTATCAGTTTCAGTCTGGGACTATCTATTCGTCGATAGTACTTGAGAATTTTATAGATGTCCATGCAGAACGATATATTAATAGTCAAAAACAAAGCGTCAGCGACGCATTTCAAAATGTTGTGCTTCCTCCCTATAGCCGCTCCGACATCCTGCAAAGCAGGTTCAGTGTGAGTAAAGCGGTGTAAAGGTACTACTTTTCCGCTAATTATGAGACAATATGCCGTGAAAGATTGCTGTTTTGACTTATTTATGTACTTTTTTTGCCAAATCTCCTGGAAGTTTTGGTTAAAAGCTTTACCTTTGTAGCCAATAGATTCCGCCGCCGCTTCTCGTCCGCAAGGAATGTAGCGTACCAGGGCGGGCCATTTTTTTATAGGCTTATGGAATATACAAACAATTGCTGACACTCCAGCAACAGATAGAAGTTTTGAAACAACGTGGCCTTCTGATTGAAAACGAATCTGCCTCAAAAGATGTTCTTGACACTATCAGTT
>CACXXD010000007.1 GCA_902771445.1 uncultured Prevotellaceae bacterium | reverse complement strand
TTCCGCCATCTGTTGCTGGTTCAGCCAAATCTTTCCATCCTTGGCATATAATGCTACCGATGCACGTCCGTCAGCGGTTCGGTAAATGATGATATTCTGTTGTTCGTCCATATTTCTTACCTTATTTTATTATATCCCTCGTTCTGCCCAGTCGCCCCTGTCAAGATTCCGATATCCAATGGCCTCGCCGATGTGCATGGTCTGCACCTTTTCGCTGCCTGCGAGGTCGGCGATGGTGCGGGCGACTTTCAGGATGCGGCTGTAGGCGCGGGCAGAGAGCTTCAGTTTCTCCATTGCCATGCGGAGCATGTCGAGGCTCTGGGCATCGGGCTCGGCAAACTCGTGAAGCATGCGCTCGGTCATCTGGGCATTGCAGTAGATGGCCTTGAAGGGCTTGAAGCGTTCTTCCTGGATTTTGCGGGCAGCCATGACGCGCTCACGGATGGCAGATCGCAATGGATGTCGATGCGGTCGAGTAGGGGACCGCTGATTTTGTTCATGTAGCGTTGTATCTGACCGGGGGTGCAGACACAATGATGGGTGGGATCGCCGTAGTAGCCGCAGGGACAGGGATTCATGGAGGCTACGAACATGAAGGAACAGGGGTAGTCGATGGTGTATTTGGCACGACTGATGGTAATCTTGCGGTCTTCAAGTGGCTGACGCATCACCTCAAGCACCGTGCGCGAGAACTCCGGCAACTCGTCGCAGAAGAGCACACCGTTGTGGGCCAGCGAGATTTCGCCCGGTTGCGGGTTGGTGCCGCCACCACAGAGAGCCACCTGCGAGATGGTGTGATGAGGACTGCGGAACGGTCGCTGACTGATGAGGCTGGTGTCACGCGACAGCTTGCCGGCTATGGAGTGGATCTGCGTGGTTTCGAGACTCTCCGAAAGGGTAAGTGGCGGCAGAATGCCGGGCAGTCGCTTGGCCATCATCGATTTGCCACTGCCCGGCGGACCAATCATGATGAGGTTGTGGCCTCCGGCGGCAGCAACCTCGAGTGCGCGTTTGACACTCTCCTGACCTCGCACGTCACTGAAGTCCAGTTCATAGTGGTTTTGCTGCTCATAGAATTCCTTTCGGGTGTCAATGATGGTTGGCTTGTAGCTGTTGTCGCCTTGCATGAAGTTGATGACATCCATCAGAGTCTCCATGCCATAGACCTCTAACTGGTTGACGACAGCCGCTTCGCGAATGTTCTGCTGCGGCACGATGAGTCCCTTGAACTTCTCTTTGCGGGCTTGGATGGCGATGGGCAAGGCACCGCGAATGGGCTGCAAGCGCCCGTCCAACCCTAACTCGCCCATCAGCATATATCGTTCCAGACGTTCGCTCTCCACCTTTCCGTTGGCGGCTATGATGCCGATGGCCAAGGGCAGGTCGTAGCCCGAACCCTCTTTCTTGATGTCGGCAGGCGACAGATTGATGGTGATGTCCATCACGGGAATGTTGAAACCATTGTTGATGAGGGCGGCCTTGATGCGGTCGTAGCTCTCTTTGACGGCAGTGTCGGCCAGCCCTGTCAGATGGAACTGCATGCCTCGTGACATGCTCACTTCGCACGTCACCGTTGTTACTTCCAGCCCGTTGACGGCTGCACAATAGGTTTTTACCAGCATAATACTGTTTTAGTTGTCGTTCGTTGATGATCGTTTTTTTGCCGCATAGTAAATCATTCCCAGCAGATTGCCTATGGTGCAGCCTGTGGAGTTTGCAGCCAAGTCGAGCCATTCGCCCGCCCGATTGGTGGTGCAGTACTCCTGAATGAGCTCCAGGCATCCGCTCATCACGATGGGTGCCAGCCATCCCAGCAGCAGGAGCTTGCCCCATTGCGGCTGCTTGTGGCAGCGCAGGTATTCCCACCAGATGACCGTACAGGTGCCGCCATACATGATGAAATGCGTCCATTTGTCCATGAACTGAACAGAATCGAGCGGTGTGTGTGGTGGTATGAACCAGATGGAAAGATACCAAATGGTAAGGATGCAGATGATAGAAAATGGGTATTTTCTGGCAAAAGTTCTTATTGTGTCGGCCATATATCAAAAAATTACACTTTTTTTTATCTTTACTATCAATTTTGATGCAAAAGTAAGAATATTTTTATACTTTTGCAAGCGTTTCTTATAGAAAGAGTAAAAAGATGGAAGAAATGGAGAGAGGTAATTTTGCAACCAAGATGGGCATCGTACTTGCCACGGCAGGCTCGGCAGTAGGGCTTGGCAACGTTTGGCGCTTTCCTTATATGACGGGTGAGAACGGCGGTGCCGTCTTTATTCTCATCTATTTATTTTGTGTATTATTGTTAGGCATTCCGTGCATGATAAGCGAGTTTATCATTGGCCGACATGCCCAGACCAACACGGCGCGGGCCTATAGAATGTTGTCGAACAGCAAGGTGGTGTCGTTTATTGGCATCATGAGTGTGCTCACGGGATTCCTTATCACAGGCTATTATGCAGTGGTGTCAGGCTGGTGCCTGCAGTATATATGGGGAGCGTTGCTCTCCCGTCTCGATGGTGACCCGGCAGAAGTGCAGAGCTATTTCTTCGCGTTCAGTCAGCATCCGGTGAAGCCTTTGTTCTGGTTGATCATCATGATGATGCTGACTTATATCATTGTAGCAAAAGGCATTCGCGATGGCATTGAGCGAGCCTCGAAGGTTCTGATGCCCACCTTATTTATATTATTACTCATCATTGTGGGCGCATCGTGCATGCTGCCCGGTGCAATGGAGGGCATCAAGTTTCTGTTCAGGCCCGACTGGTCGATGATCAATGGCGAGGTGTTCCTGTCGGCCCTCGGACAGGCGTTCTATTCGCTGTCCATTGCTATGGGCTGCATCTGTACGTATGCCAGCTATTTCTCGAAGCACACCAACCTGGCCTCGTCGGCTGTTCAGATAGGTGTCATCGATTCTGTTGTGGCAGTGCTGGCCGGACTCATGATTTTCCCTGCGGCCTTCTCGGTGGGTGTAAGTCCCGACAGTGGTCCTTCGCTTATCTTCATCACCCTGCCCAACGTGTTCCACCAAGCCTTTGGCAGCGTGCCTGTGGTAGGCTATTTCGTTTCGCTCGTGTTCTACTCCCTGCTGTCGCTGGCTGCGCTCACTTCGCTCATGTCGCTGGTCGAAGTGTCGACAGCGTTCTGTCAGGAAGAACTGCGCATTTCGCGCAAGGCCGCCACGCTCATGGTGATTTGTTCGGCCTCCGTCATCGGCGCCTTCTGTTCGCTCTCGCTCGGAGGCTATGATGGACTGCAGCTGTTCGGCAAATCGCTTTTCGATATATTCGACTTCGTGACAGGACAGATATTCCTGCCCATCGTAGGCTTCCTCACCTGTATCTTCATCGGTTGGTTTGCACCCCATAAGGTTGTGCACGATGAGTTTACGAACTGGGGTACCCTGCCAGGCACCTTCTTCCATCTCTATCTGTTCCTGGTCAAATACATCTGTCCGCTCTGCATCCTCTTCATCTTCCTGCATCAGTTCGGCTTGATTTAGGTTCAAGGTGCATCTTTGGCTGCATGAGTTTTTTGAGTTATCGGTATGGCACAAACTAAACGCGCAAACTTTGCCAGCAAGATTGGAATCATCTTGGCCACAGCCGGTTCGGCTGTGGGACTGGGCAACGTTTGGCGTTTTCCGTTTATGGCAGGCCATAACGGCGGTGCAGCTTTCATCTTGCTTTACTTTGCCTGCGTACTTCTGTTAGGCATACCCGGGATGGTGAGCGAGTTCATCATTGGCCGACACTCACAGTCGAATGCCGCACGTGCCTACCATCATATCTCAGGACAGCGACTGTGGCAGCTGGTGGGCTATCTGGGCATTCTCACTTCGGTCATTATCCTTGGCTTCTATGCCGTTGTGGCCGGCTGGTGCCTGCAATACCTGTTTGCCTCGGTGTTGGGACGCCTGAACGGCGATGCCGACTATGTGCTCAACTATTTCCGCACCATTTCGTCCGATTCGCTGAAACCTTGTCTGTGGGCTATTGCCTTCATTCTCATTACCCATCTGGTGGTGGTGCGAGGTGTGCAGCGAGGCATCGAGCGGGCCTCAAAGTTGCTCATGCCGCTGCTCATGCTGCTGCTTGTCATCATTGTCATTGCATCCTGTTCGCTGCCAGGTGCCAGTGCCGGCATAGAGTTTCTTCTGAAGCCCGACTTCTCGATGGTCAGTCGGAGCGTACTGCTCGAGGCCCTCGGCCAGGCCTTCTTCTCCCTCTCCTTGGGTACGGCCTGTCTGTGTACATATGCCAGTTATTTCGGACGCGACACCAACCTGTTGCGCTCTGCCGGACAGATTGCCTTGCTCGACACGATGATAGCTATTCTGGCCGGACTCATGATTTTCCCTGCCGCCTTCTCCGTGGGCGTGGAGCCCGACAGTGGCCCTTCGCTCATCTTTATCACCTTGCCCAACGTGTTTCGTCAGGCCTTTGGCGCGATGCCCGTCGTGGGCTATGTCGTCAGCATTCTGTTCTATGCCCTGCTGGTGTTTGCGGCTCTCACCTCAACCATCTCTATGCACGAGATAGGCACCGTCTTCTGCAACGAAGAGCTGCACCTGTCCCGTCACCAGTCGGCCTGTGTCTTCACCGTTGTCTGTTCGTTGCTGTCCATCGGCTGTTCGCTCAGCGTGGGAGCCATGCCCGGACTTCAGCTGTTCGGCCTCTCGCTGCTCGACTTCTTCGACTTCATCACCGCTCAGATCATGTTGCCCTTGGGCGCATTCCTCACCAGTTTGTTTGTAGGATGGTTCGTCGACCAGCAGTTGCTGCACGACGAGTTTACGAATCACGGCACCGTGTCCACCAGCTTTTTCCGGGCCTATCAGTTTGCCGTTCGGTTCATCGTTCCGCTCTGCATACTGCTCATTTTCCTCCATCAGTTTGGGTTAGTCTGATTTATGCAGTTGCGCGAGTTCTTCCTTTTGCATAAGTCAGACCGTCAGGTGCTGCTGACCCTTTTATTTTTGGCAGCGCTGGCATTGAGCGGCATCGTGCTGATTGAACAGTTGACGGACGAGCCCGTTCCGATGAGTCAGGCATCCACAGACAGCATCCCTCGGCAAACGAAATCCGTGCAGTCCATCTTTGTCGATCCAGCCGACGAACTGCCAGAGCGCCATGTTGAGCGGTTCCGGTTCGATCCCAACACAGCCGACTCCACTCAGCTGTTGCGACTGGGCTTACAGCGCTGGCAAGTGCGCAACATCTATAAGTTCAGGGCAGCGGGCGGCATCTATCGTCGAAAAGAAGATTTTGCTCAGTTGTATGGGCTGACGCAGAAGGAGTATCGCGAGTTGGAACCCTACATCACCATCTCTGCCGACTACCAGCCAGCCTCGTTGTTGGTGAAGAAAGAGCGCATGGAGCGCGACACGCTGCTTTATCCTAGAAAACTGACCGAAGGCACCACAATCGACCTCTCCTTGGCCGACACCGCCCAACTGCGCCGTGTGCCTGGCATCGGTCTGTACTTTGCCCGTGAGATTGTGAGGTATCGCGATTGGCTGGGCGGCTACGTCAGTGTCGACCAGCTCGATGAGATAGAAGGCTTCCCCTCCGAGGCAAAGAAATACTTCACCATTAGTCCCGATGCCGAACCGCGCAGGCTGAACCTGAACCGCTTGTCGCTCAACGAGCTGAAGCGCCATCCCTACATCAATTACTATCAGGCGCGAGCCATCGTTGACTATCGTCGGCAAAACGGAAAGCTGACGAGTCTCGACGATTTGCAGTTCCTGCATGATTTCTCGTCGGAGGCTCGTCAGCGTCTGGCTCCTTATGTAACGTTCTGAAAAGTCGTTGATTCAGGATTTCCGATAGTCCGAAGGACTCATGCCCACATGTTCCTTGAAATATTTGCCAAGGAACGACTGGTTGGGGAAGTTCATCTCCTTTGCTATCGTTTTAATGTTCTTGGTCGAATTCTTCAGCATGATGCGCAGTTCGAGTGTCACGTAGTTGTCTATCCATTCGTTGGGCGTGCGCTTGCTGACGTGCTTCACCATTTCCGACAGGTATTTCGGCGTGATGCTGAGCTGCTTGGCATACCAGCTGACGCGTCGCTCGTGCTTGCAGTGCTCTTCCACCATGTGTATGAACTGGGTGAAGATGACGTCGGCGCGTGTCTGGCGATGACTGGATGACTGCTGGAAGTGGTAGACCAGGTTGCTCAGGTCATAGAACATGGCGAGCATCAGTGTGCGCACCAGATTGCGGCGGAAACGGTTGCCTTCTTCGCAAATCTTCTTCTTGATCACGTAGAAGTAGTCGTTGAACACCTTCTGGTCGCGCTCAGAGAGAGGGAAGATGGGGTGGTTATGAGCAAACAGGAACAATGCCGATACGTCGCTTACGTTGTGGATCACCTCGTTGTAGAATGCCATCGACACCATGAAGCACAAGCCCTCCAGGTCGGGCGATGCCTCATAGCCGTCAATCACGTGATGTTCTGATATGACCACCATGCAGCCGGCCTTCAGTTCTTGCAGTTGGGTGTCCATTCGGAATCGCACTGTGCCTTTTGTGCATAGGCCAATCAAGATGAAGTTCATGCGGCGCGAATCCGTGGGAAAAGACGCACCCGTAAGCTGATCTAACATCATTAGATCACTGCCTACATATACACATCCTTTCCATTTTTTTGCTTTTTCGAAATTTGTTTCAAGTATATTCCTATCCATAAGAGTAATAGTCTGAATAATCGATTTAGGTCGTAACAGGGTGCGATGCAAAAATCTTTTTTAGCTATAATGTGGTGCAAAGGTAAACAAAAAAAATAAAATAACGAAAGATATGGGAATTTTTTTATACATCGAGAGCCAATAACTTTCTGCAAAATGGCAGTTAAATTGTTTTGTCATTCTGTTGTAGTTAGAATAAGGATAATGATGTGGAAAGAAAGGTTAATCTTCTGAAAGAATGATGGCCATTCCAGCCTTTTTGTGTACTTTTGCTGTTGCTAACAAAAATTGGGCAAAAAATGAAATACGAAGAGCTGTGGCACGAGCTGCTGGGGCATTACGATGCGGGCGAGGCCCGTGCCGTGGTGCGCTACGTTTTGGAAACGTGTTTCTCGCTGTCTATGACCGATATTGTGTGCGGGGCGGTCGAGCGACTGCCTGTTGCCGGGCAAGAGCGTTTGCGAATCATGATGAAACGGCTGACCGAAGGTGAGCCGGTGCAGTATGTGACGGGACTGGCCGACTTCGGTCCTCGGCAGTTTCATGTAGCCCCGGGCGTGCTGATTCCACGACCGGAGACCTACGAGCTGTGCCAATGGGCAGAAGAGAGCGAGGCGAGCGCAGGAACCAGCGTGCTTGACATCGGTACGGGCAGCGGATGCATAGCTTGTACGCTGGCGGCGGACTGGCCCGAAGCGAAGGTCACGGCATGGGATGTGTCGACCGTTGCCCTTGGCATTGCGCAGGAGAATGCGCGTCGGTTGGGGGTGGAGGTCTGCTTCGAACAGCGCGACATGCTGGCGGTTGGCAGTGGAGCCGATGCCGGGCAGTGGGATGTCATTGTGAGCAATCCACCCTATATCTGTGACAGCGAGGCCAAGGACATAGAGTCGCATGTGCTCGACTACGAGCCGGGGATAGCCCTCTTTGTTCCCGACGACGATCCGTTGCGATTCTATTTGTGCATTGCCCGCTATGCCCAGACGGCCCTTCGCGAGGGTGGTCGGCTTTTTTTTGAGATCAACCCTCGTTTTGCTGCTGAGCTGAAAGATTCACTTCACGCTCTCGGATTCCGCGATGTTACTCTGAAAGACGACCAGTTTGGCAAAACAAGGTTTGTCAGGGCGAGCCGATACAATTTGAATGATTTTTTATGAATAGGAGTTACAGCCCCCACCCCTTGCCCCTCCCATCAAGGGGAGGGGCAAGGGGTGGGGGCTGTAATCCAAAAACATCCTTATATATAGTATGGAATATAAGAAAAAGCCAGTCAGACAAAAGACGGAGCAAGAAGCCTTTCAGTCGCTGTCGGCACTCTGCGCCCGAGGCGAGCACTGTCAGCACGACATGCTGGAGAAGATGCGCCAGTGGAACATTGACGAGGAAGCGCAGGCCCGTGTCATGGCTCGTCTGGTGGGCGAGCGTTATGTGGACGATGAGCGCTATGCGCGTGCTTTCATCCACGACAAGATGGCCTACAACCAGTGGGGCCGTCGCAAGATTGAGCAGGCCTTGCGACTGAAGCATATCGACGACGGTACGACGCGTGCTCTACTCGATGAGGTCGACGACCACGACTATGTGGAACAGCTGAAGCCCATGCTGCAACAGAAGCGCAAGTCGACCAAGGCCCGCAGCGACTACGAGCTGAACCTGAAGCTCATGAAGTGGGCCTTGGGGCGCGGCTTCACGATGGATGTCATTCGCAAGTGCATGGATGTAGCCGACGATGAAGACAAGTTTCTGGACTAAGCTGTTCGACCTCTTTGCCCCTCGTCGATGCGCAGGATGTGGCCGTCGCCTGTCAGCCGAAGAGTCTGTCTTCTGTGCGGTGTGCCAGTTGCATGTCCCTCTGACCCATTTCTCCCACGATGTTTACGACAATCCTATGGCGCGGCTCTTCTGGGGGCTACTTCCCACAGAACGGGCTGCTGCCCTTTTCTACTATGAGCCAAATACAGAGGTTGCCCACTTGCTGCATGCCATCAAGTATTTCGACCGTCCCGATCTGGCTGAGGCGATGGGCTGTCTGGTGGCCGAGCGCCTGACGACCGAGGGCTTTTTCGAGGGCATCGACGGCATAGTGCCTGTACCGCTGTCCGCCGACCGTTGTCGACAGCGCGGCTACAACCAGTGCGAGCTGATAGCCCAGGGCGTCAGTCGCGTCACGGGCCTCCCTATATATAATAATGTATTAGTCCGCACCACCTTTCAGGGCAGTCAGACCCACCTGAACGCTTTCGAGCGGCGCGAGAATGTCAGCCACTCGTTTGTCCTCACCGATGCAGCTGATCTTTCGGACCGTCATCTTTTGTTGCTCGACGATGTTGTCACCACAGGCAGCACCCTGTTGGCATGCGGCCAGCAGCTTCGTCAGATCAGTGGTGTCCGCCTCAGTTTCCTGACCTTAGGTTTCACCAAGTCGTGAAGCTGATCTGGCGGAATGTGCAGTCCTTTGTCGAAAGTGTCCACATGGAACGTCTCACCAAAGAACTGGCCTTGATGAATACAACACAGGACAATTTTGGCATTTTCGAATAATATATAAAAGGTAAGAGCAAAGTGATATCAGAGTCCTCGCTATGTCTACAGTTTCCTCGACAGCGAACTGAGGACGGGCAGTGTGAGGTGAAGCCAATTAAAAACTACAAATTCTTTGGGTGTTTTATATATAAATCAATAAAATTTGCGTATATTTGCACCAAGTTTTTAATTGCAAAGATATGAATTCTATTAAAAAGCTTTTTGCTCAGAAACTGATGGATGTCAAAGCCATCAAGTTGCAACCCAGTGATCCGTTTACATGGGCCAGCGGCTGGAAGTCGCCCATCTATACCGACAATCGCAAGACCCTTTCGTTCCCCGAAGTGCGCTCGTTCGTCAAGCTCGAGCTGTGCCATCTCATTCAGAGCGAGTTCCCCGAGGCCGAGGCCGTAGCCGGAGTGGCCACGGGTGCCATTGCCCAAGGCGCATTGGTGGCCGACCAGCTGGGATTGTCATACGCCTACGTGCGTCCGAAGCCGAAAGACCACGGCATGGGCAACCAGGTGGAAGGCGAGTTGAAGAAGGGAGCCAAGGTGGTGGTCGTCGAAGACCTGATCTCTACTGGCGGATCGTCGCTGAAGGCCGTTGCCGCCCTGCGCGAGTACGGAGTGGAGGTTGTCGGCATGGTGGCCTCGTTCACCTACGGATTCCCTGTGGCCGAAGAAGCCTTCCGTGAGGCTGGTGTGCGCCTGATCACCCTGAGCGACTACAACGCCGTGCTGGAGCAGGCCGCCGAGACGGGTTACATCAGCGAGCAGGACAAGGCCGTGCTGGCTGAGTGGCGAAAGAACCCGGCTGAGTGGGCTGGCCCTCAGCGTTAAGGGCAGGGGAGCCCGAACAAGCGCAGGCTCCCTCAAGCAGAATATCAACTATTACGGTCTGGTGCTTCGCTTGTCCAGACCCCAGTCCCTTACTATCATGACAAAATTTGAAAGCAGCATCAAGCAAGTGCCTTACGCTCAGGAGGCCGTCTATAAGAATCTGAGCGATCTGAACAATCTGGAGCGTGTGCGCGACCGCGTGCCTGAGGACAAGCTGAAGGACTTCTCGTTCGACAGTGACAATGTGTCGATCAGCATCGACCCTGTGGGCAAGATCACCCTGCACATCATCGACCGTGATGAGCCCAAGTGCGTCAAGTTCGAGAGTGTCGATTCGCCCGTACCCTTCAACCTCTGGATTCAGGTGCTCCCCGTCACAGAGACTACGTCGAAGATGAAGGTCACGGTGCAGGCCGACATACCCTTCATGCTGAAAGGAATGGTGAGCGGCCCGCTGCAAGACGGCGTGGAGAAAGTGGCCGACGCCCTGGCTCTTATCGATTACAGTTTGTGACTTTAGATTTTTGGACTACAGACTTTAGACTACAGACTTTAGACTGCAGACTATAGTCTACAGTCAAAAAAAGTACAACAGTCAAAAAAATGAAACTCTGGGAAAAAAACTACGAGGTCAACGCAGAGATTGACCGTTTCACCGTCGGTCGTGACCGCGAGATGGACCTTTACCTGGCCCCTTACGACGTGCTGGGTTCCATGGCCCACATCACCATGTTAGAGAGCATCGGACTCCTGGGCAGCGACGAGCTGCCCGTGCTGCTCCGCGAGCTGCGCAACATCTACGACCTGACACAGCGCGGCGAGTTTGTCATTGAAGACGGCATCGAGGATGTCCACTCGCAGGTAGAGCTGATGCTGACCCGCAAGCTGGGCGACATGGGCAAGAAAATCCACTCGGGCCGCTCGCGCAACGACCAGGTGCTCGTCGACCTGAAGCTCTTCACCCGTCATCAGCTGCAACTCGTGGCTGCCGACGTGAAAGACCTGTTCGACCAGCTCATCGCGAAGAGCAACCAGTACAAGGAGGTGCTCATGCCCGGCTACACCCACTTGCAGGTGGCCATGCCCAGCAGCTTCGGCCTGTGGTTCGGTGCATACGCAGAGAGCCTGGCCGACGACATGCTGTTCCTGCAGGCCGCCTATAAGATGACCAACCGCAACCCGCTCGGCTCTGCCGCAGGCTACGGCTCGTCGTTCCCCCTGAACCGCCAGATGACCACCGACCTGCTCGGCTTCGACTCGATGGACTACAACGTGGTCTATGCCCAGATGGGGCGCGGCAAGATGGAGCGCAACGTGGCCTTTGCCTTGGCCTCCATTGCCGGGACGATGGCCAAGCTCGCCTTCGATGCCTGTCTGTTCAACTCACAGAACTTCGGTTTCGTCAAGCTGCCCAAGGAGTGTACCACAGGCAGCAGCATCATGCCGCACAAGAAGAACCCCGACGTGTTCGAGCTCATCCGCTCTAAGTCGAACAAGCTGCAGAGCATGCCCTACCAGATCACGATGATGATGAACAACCTGCCCGTGGGCTACTTCCGCGACCTGCAAATCATCAAGGAGGTGTTTCTGCCCGCCTTCGACGAGCTGCGCGACTGCCTGCGCATGACCGCCTATATTATCAACAAGATTGAGGTAAACGAACATATTCTCGATGATCCCCGCTACGACCCGATGTTCTCGGTCGAGGAGGTCAACCGTCTGGCTGCCGAGGGCATGCCCTTCCGCGATGCCTACAAGAAGGTGGGACTCGACATCGAGGCCGGGCGCTTCACGCCCTGCAAGGACATCCACCACACCCACGAGGGCTCTATTGGCCAGTTGTGCAACGACCGCATTGAGCAGCTCATGGCACAGGTGATCGAAGGGTTCAACTTCGAGCGGGCGCAGACTGCCGAGAAAAAATTGCTGGAAACATGCTGAAACGGCTATTCCTTATCGCAATGGTGGTGCTCACTGCGCTGACGGCCTGCAAGGAGAACGAGACCATCAGCCGTCGCTATCCGTGTCGCTTCCATTTCTACCGCGAGATGCACCCTACGAGCCTCATGTTCTCGGCCTATAGCAGTCCCGGGACATACGTGTTCGTATGGACAAAGATTGAGGTCGATGTGAAGAAAGGCACATCCTACCGCTATGTCTACGTGCAGAGCAACGACGGCAAGACCCCGACGGAGTCGAACCTCATCAACACACAGATAGAGGCAAACGTGCCTTACATGCTGGGGGCCAGCAACGAGATGGGACTTATCGTGGGCTGCACCAACTTCAACGGTCCTGTGGCCTACGACCGCATCTGTCCCAACTGTGTGGGTGTCTATCCCTTGCAGTGGATGGGCAACCGTCAGCAGGTGCTTTGCAACAACTGCAAGCGTGTCTACGACCTGGAGACTGCCGCCATCACGTCGGGTGCCGAGGGCGATCCGCTCATGCGCTATATGGTCAGCCTCGACAACCTTCGGCTGACGGTGTCAAACTGAATTCGCCTAACACCCTAACATGGCTGCGGGGGTGATGCCGCTATAAATTGGACACTCTACTTCCGCACTTGAATTATGAATTTTCTTGACAACGACCCCTCTGAGAATCGCACGAAAATCACCAAACTGAAAGTCGCTTGCAAATATGCGAGTATTGAGAGGGGTTGTGCATCTCGTTGATTTACAGTGTGTTGTGAAATCTTATCTCGCAAAATGAACTATTTCCATCCATGAGACTTCGCCTTTCGAACAGCTCTAAGCAGCCTTTGCGCTGAGATTTGTATTGAATCAAAGTGGGTTTGCAGGCATATCAAACTGAGTTCTTACTTGAATCTATCAAACTGAGTTCTTACTTGAATCAGAACGTAACGGAAGTTAGAACTCAGTTTGATATGGCTGTAAACCCACTTTGATTCAATATCAATCTCAAAACCGCCGTTAAGACATGACTTGAGCACTGCGGTTCCCCGCTTCCAGAATGCACTTTTTTGTGAGTGCTTTTTTCTATGAATAATCTTGACAAAACTACGGTGGTCTGAACAAAGGGACTGTTCTAAATAATTCCAACCGTACAGGTCGAAACGGCTTCGCCTCAACAAGCCAGAAAGCAAGCTTTCGCTTTTTGTTCGGCTTGTGCGTTCTTTGACATACCTCAGCTTCAGTTCCGTAGAACATGTTGCCTTGATGGCAAGATAAAACTGTAAAGACGACGAGGGTGTGGCAAGAAATGTCACACCCTCGTTTTCCTTCGACAAAGCATAACTCCGTCACCAATTTATTTTTAGCATGTTACTAAAAAAAACGGTGCTTTATTTGTCGTATTTGAATTTTTGTATTACCTTTGCAGCCGTCTTTTTGAGGCCGCGATGGTGGAATGGTAGACACGAGGGACTTAAAATCCCTTGACCCGAAACGGTTGTGCGGGTTCGAGTCCCGCTCGCGGCACGAAAGGAGGTCATGGGGACGATGAGGCATTCGGCTGACAGGATTCTTCTGAAGCCCCCTTCTGACGCAACAAAGGCGCTCTCTCGGCTGAGGGAGCGCCTTTGTTTGGCTTGTACCGCGAAAGGTTAGTTAAGAGCATCGGCGAGTTCGGCACCGGCCTTGAACTTCACCACCTTCTTTGCTTCGATAGTGATCTTTTCCTTGGTGGCAGGGTTGATGCCTTCACGAGCGGGGCGCTCGTTGACGGCAAATGTTCCGAAGCCAATCAGCGACACTTTGTCGCCTGCAACAAGGGCTTCTTTAACGGCAGCAACCATTGCATCGAGAGCATTCTTTGCGTCAGCTTTTGTGAGTCCAGCACCAGCTGCAATCTTTTCAACTAATTCGGTCTTGTTCATAATTAATTCAGTTTAAAGTGTGCTTAAAAAATAATAATTTGCAAATTTAAACGCAAATATAAGAGAAAGTATTCAGAAAACAAACAAAAATCAAGAAAAAATGCATTTTTTGTTGAAAAATAATTCGAAAAGGGCATTTTTCATAGGTTGAAACAGATATTTTTCGTAATTTTGCCGCAAAATTCGTAAATCTTTAAAATAAGAAGAAAGAAAGTGTTTCAGAACATACCAACAGTAACAAAAAATCTGCTCATCATCAATGTGCTGGCCTATCTGGCCTCCGTTGTGCTGGAGATGGGCGGTACTTTCGACTTGTCTTACTGGGGCGGCCTGCATTTCTTCGGCTCCCCCCATTTCTATCTCTATCAGTTTGTCACATACATGTTCTTGCATGGCAGCCTCACCCACCTGTTCTTCAACATGTTTGCGCTCTGGATGTTCGGTTGCGTCATTGAGCGCGTGTGGGGTTCGCGCAAGTACCTGGCCTACTATCTCATCTGCGGACTGGGTGCCGGCCTGTGTCAGGAGCTGGTGCAGTTCCTCATGGGCAGCTATAGCCTGACCATCGGTGCGTCGGGTGCCGTCTATGCCATTCTGCTGGCTTTCGGCATGACCTTTCCCGAAGAGCGCATGTTTGTGTTCCCCCTGCCCATACCCATCAAGGCCAAGTGGTTCGTCATGGGCTATGTGTGCATAGAGCTGTTCTTGGCCATCAACTCCAGCGGCGACGGTGTGGCCCATGTTGCCCATCTGGGCGGCATGCTGTTCGGCTTTCTGCTCATTCGCTACTGGGAGCGCCATCCCTATCAGAACTTCGACCTCGACAGTGGCAGGCAGTTCATGGGCCGCATGTTTGAGAACCTGGATGCCCGCAAGCGCCGCAAGCCACGGGCTACTGAGCCGCCCCGCAGACCTGAGACCGACATGGAGTATAATGCCCGCAAACGGCAGAACCAGGAAGAGATTGACCGGATACTCGACAAGATACGCGTGAGTGGCTATGACAGTCTGACGAAAGAGGAAAAACTGCGTCTTTTCAACGCAAGTCGCGAACAATGATAAACGGACTGAAGAAAGTTCTGTTCACCCTGATAGGACTGGCCAACGTGCTGTGCATCGCGCTGATGCTGCTCGTTGGCTATAGTGATCGCCTGTCGCCCGAAGCTCATCCCACCTTGGGCTGGGTGGGCATCACCTTTCCTGCCTTTGTGCTGGTCAACCTGCTGTTCGTGCCGCTGTGGGCCTTGCTCAGCAAGCGCGGCCTGCTCATCCCTGTGGTTGGCTTTCTGCTCGCCTTTCCCCCCATCCGCATCTACATGCCGTTGCATCTGCCCGGCGAACCGCCAGAGGGCAGTCTGCGCATCATATCCTACAACGTGGCGGGCTATGGCGGCAACTACAAGTACGACCATGCCTTCGACAGTGTGTTCAGCTACATCATAGCTCACAAGCCCGACATTGTCTGTCTGCAGGAAGACATGACGTCGAAGTGGCTGGACACGCAGGAACGCTATGCCGAGGTGTTTGCCTACAACGACACCACCTGTCTGACCAGGAAGGGAGCCCCCCGGAACTGCATGGGCATACACACTCGTTTCCCCATCCTGCGCAAGGAGCGGCTGGCCTACTCGTCGCCCACCAACGGTTCGGTGGCCTACTACCTGCAGATTGGCAAGGACACGGTGATCGTCATCAACAACCATCTGGAGACGTCGCATCTGTCGTCCAAAGAGCGCAACCGCTATCAGGAAATGCTGAAGGGCGACATGCAGAGAGACACGGTGCGGACCGAGACGTTCTTCCTCAAGGACAAGCTGCTGGCCAGCATGCGCATAAGAGCCCATCAGGTGGAGGTGGTGCAGCAATATGTCGAGGCCCACAGGCAGTATCCCATCATCGTGTGCGGCGACTTCAACGACACCCCCATCTCCTACACCCGTCATGTCATGGCCAAGGGGCTGACAGACTGTTTTGTAGAGACTGGAAACGGGCTGGGACTGTCGTTCAACAGGAAGGGCTTCAACTTCAGAATAGACCACATGATGTGCTCATCGCATCTGACGCCTTACGCGTGCGAAATTGATAACAAAATGGATGTCAGCGACCATTATCCGTTGCTTTGTTGGCTGAAAATGAGGGAAAATCCTTAAAAAATGTACAATAATAGGGTAGAAATTTTTCGAAACGTAAAAAAATGCCTATATTTGCAGGCTAAATTGCATAAAATCAATAAATAACATAAAAAAAACAATGCAAAACAAAGGATTAGTAAAGACAATTGCAGTAGCACTTGTGCTTGTATGTTGCTTCTACCTCTCCTTCGGACTTGTGACCAAGCATTACAACGATAAGGCTATGGCCATGGGCGAGGCGGGGCAGGAGTTTCTCGATTCTATGAAGAACGAGAAAGTTTATCTCGGGGTCTACACGCTCAAGCAGTGTCAGGAAATGGAAATCGGTCTGGGTCTGGACCTGAAGGGTGGTATGAACGTCATCATGGAAGTGTCGGTACCCGATGTCGTCGACGTGCTGGCCGACCACAAGCAGGACGCTGCCTACCTGAAGTCGATGGCAGAGGCCAAGAAGGACGAGGAGAAGAGCCAGGACGACTTCATCTCGCTGTTCATCAACCGCTGGAAGCAGAACGCTCAGGGACGTGGCCTGGCCGAAATCTTCGCCACACAGCAGATGAAGGGCAAGGTGAGCACACAGTCGACCGACTCAGAGATTGAGAATGCACTTCGCGCCGAGGTTCAGTCGGCCATCGATAATGCAGAGAACGTGGTGCGCCAGCGTGTGGATAAGTTTGGCGTGGTTCAGCCTAACATCCAGCGCCTGGAGGGACAGTCGCGCATCATGGTCGAAATGCCTGGTGTGAAGGAGCCTGAGCGCGTGCGCAAGCTGTTGCAGGGCTCGGCCAACCTGGAGTTCTGGGAGACCTACAACTCGCAGGAGATTGTGCCGCTGCTGGCTCAGGTCAACCAGCGCTATGCTGCTGTGATGAGCAATGAGACGGCTGCTACCGACACAACGGCTGTGGCTGCTGCCGATTCGACCGCTACCGTGGCTGCCGACTCGACCGCCGCTACTTCTTCGTTTACAGCCAAGCTGGCCAAGGCAAACGATAAGGCTGGCGACACCAAGGCCAAGGAAGAGGCAAAGAAGCAGAACCCGCTGTTTGCCGTGTTCCAGCCCGTGCAGGGTCAGGGCCTGGCCATCGTGGGCTATGCACTGGCACGCGATACCGCCGATGTCAATACCGTCATCTATTCTGAGATTGCACAGCAGATTCTGCCCGCAGAGCTGAAGCTGCGCTGGGGTGCCAAGGCCGAGGACTTCGGTACGGGCAGCCACGGCGACGTGTTCGCTCTTTATGCACTGAAGATTACGGAGCCTAACGGACGTGCTCCGCTGGAGGGTGATGTCATCACCAGTGCCAAGGACGACTTCGACCAGATGGGTCACCCCTCTGTTTCGATGGAGATGAACAGCGACGGTGCTCGCCGTTGGTCACAGATTACGAAGATGAACCTGGGCAAGGCCGTTGCCATCGTGCTCGACGATGCCGTCTACTCAGCTCCTCGCATTCAGTCGCAGATCGACGGTGGTCGCTCGCAGATTACGGGTAACTTCACCATCGAGGACACCAAGGACTTGGCCAACACGCTGAACTCTGGTAAGATGCCGGCTCCTACCCGCATCGTACAGGAAGAGGTCGTTGGTCCTTCGCTCGGTGCTCAGTCTATCCAGCAGGGTATCATCTCGTTCATCGTGGCCTTCGTGCTGCTCTGCGTCTACATGATCATGCTCTATGGCTTCGTTCCGGGTCTTATCTCTGATATCGCGCTGATCTTCAACCTCTTCTTCACACTGGGTATCTTGACGTCGTTCCAGGCCGCACTGACCATGCCTGGTATCGCAGGTATCGTGCTGACGCTGGGTACTGCCGTCGATGCCAACGTGCTGATCTACGAGCGCACGAAGGAAGAGCTGCGCCGCGGCCTGAATGTCAAGGAGGCCATCGGCAAGGGTTATTCTAATGCTTTCTCGGCTATCTTCGACTCTAACTTCACTTCGCTCATCACGGGTATCATCCTGCTCTACTTCGGTACAGGTCCTGTGAAGGGCTTCGCTACCACTTGGATCATCGGTATCGCTGTTTCATTCTTCACCGCTGTGTTCATGACTCGTCTGGTCTATGAGAACCGCATGAGGAACGACAAGTGGCAGAACCTGACCTTCACTACTGCCTACTCACGCAACATGATGCAGAACACGAAGTTCAACTTCATGGGCATGTGGAAGACTACCTTCACCATCTGGGGTGTGGCTGCCGTGGTGTTCCTTGGCTTCCTCTTCAATCGTGGACTGAGCCAGAGTATCGACTTCACGGGTGGTCGCAACTATGTGGTGACACTCGACAAGGCAGTGAATGTTGAGGATGTGCGCACCGTGGTGCAGAATGCTTTCGTCAACACGATTGGTGAGAAGGCCGGACAGCCCGCCAATACCAGCGTAATCGCTCTGGGTACCGACGGCAAGACCGTGCGTATTTCGACCAACTGGGATATTGAATCGAACAATCCAGAGGTGGACGATCAGGCTGAGAATATTCTGTTTGAGACTCTGACCAAGGGCGGCTTCATCAGTCAGGCTAACGTTGCCGACTTCAAGAATCCTGACGTTCGCGAGGGTGGTTCAATCATTTCTTCGGCCAAGGTAGGTCCTTCGGTGGCTAAGACCATCACCAAGGGTGCCATCATCTCGGTCATCATCGCTCTGTTTGCCATCTTCCTGTACATCCTGCTGCGTTTCCGCAATATTGCCTTCTCAACGGGTGCTACAGTGGCACTGGCTTTTGACGCCCTCGTCGTGCTGGGTCTCTACTCTGTACTGTGGGGCTTCGTTCCCATGTCGCTTGAAATCGACCAGACCTTCATCGGTGCTATCCTGACCGTGATAGGTTACTCTATCAACGATAAGGTGGTGGTGTTCGACCGTATCCGTGAGAACTTCGGTCTCTATGCAAAGCGTGATCGTCAGCTTGTGTTCAATGAGTCGTTGAACCAGACACTGGCTCGTACCATCAACACCTCTGTAACCACTTTGCTTGTGTTGCTCTGCATCTTCATCCTTGGTGGCGACAGCATTCGTTCGTTCTCGTTCGCAATGATTCTGGGTGTCGTCTTTGGTACGCTGTCTTCAATCTTCATCGCCGCTCCTGTGGCTTACCTCACAATGGGCAAGACCATCAAGAACGACGTGCAGCAAGCATAAGAAGAATTGATTGCATAAAAAAACTTGGAGCCTGGCAGTTAGCTGTCAGGCTCCAAGTTTTTTATGTACTGGGTGGTGCGCTGCGAAATTGATTTGACTTTGATTGCAGAAGAGCGTTTTTTATTTCAGTACATTCAGTTCCTTGCCCACCTTGATGAAGGCATTGATGCACTGGTCGAGCTGCTCGCGGTTGTGGCCGGCAGAGATCTGTACACGGATGCGGGCTTGTCCCTTAGGCACAACAGGATAGTAGAAGCCGGTGACATAGATGCCCTCGTCCTGCATGCGTGCTGCGTAGATCTGCGACAGCTTGGCATCGTAGAGCATGACGGCACAGATGGCACTCTGCGTGGGCTTGATGTCGAAGCCTGCGGCCATCATCCGGTCGCGGAAATAATTGACGTTCTCTACGAGACGATCGTGAATCTCGTTGCTCTCGCCCAGCATGTTAAACACTTCGAGCGATGCACCGATGATGGCCGGAGCCAGTGAGTTGCTGAACAGGTAGGGACGAGAACGCTGGCGCAGCAGTTCGATGATTTCCTTGCGGCCAGTGGTGAATCCGCCCAGAGCACCGCCAAACGACTTGCCGAGCGTACCCGTATAGATGTCCACACGTCCGTAGGTGTTGAAGAACTCGCTCACACCGTGGCCTGTCTGTCCCACAACGCCCGCAGAGTGGCTCTCGTCGACCATCACCAAGGCATCGTACTTCTCTGCCAGATCGCAAATCTTGTCGACAGGTGCCACGTTGCCGTCCATCGAGAAGACACCGTCGGTGACGATGATGCGGAAACGCTGTGCCTGAGCCTCTTGCAGACAGCGTTCCAGCTCTTGCATGTCGGCATTGGCATAACGGTAGCGCTTGGCCTTGCAGAGGCGCACACCGTCGATGATAGACGCGTGGTTAAGGGCATCGCTGATGATGGCATCCTCTTCGGTGAACAATGGCTCGAAAACACCGCCGTTGGCATCGAAACAGGCTGCATAGAGAATGGTGTCTTCGGTCTTGAAGTATTGGCTGATGGCCTGCTCCAGCTCCTTGTGGATGTCCTGTGTGCCGCAGATGAAGCGCACGCTCGACATGCCGAAGCCTCGGCGGTCCATCATGCGCTTGGAGGCCTCGATGAGTCGGGGATGGTCTGACAAACCCAGATAGTTGTTGGCGCAGAAGTTCAGCACTGTCTTGCCGCCTACTTCGATGGCAGCGCGTTGAGCACTCTCAATGAGGCGTTCCTGCTTGTAGAGTCCGTCCTCACGAATCTCAGCGAGTGTCTGGCTGAGATGTTCTTTCATTTTTCCGTACATAGGTCATTAGATTTAGTTAAATAATATATCCTTTATAGTCATGTCTGTCTATGTTTGAGGGGATAGACAGATGAAGGTAAGATTTTTATTCGGCAAAATCGAACGACAACTGGCCGTCGCCCAGCAGATTGTAGGTGCGCCGATGATAGGGCGTGATGCCATATTCGCGGATGGCAGCTCGGTGTTTCTTGGTGGGGTAGCCCTTGTTGGAGCGCCAGTCGTATTGTGGATATTCCTCGGCCAGACCATTCATGTAGTCGTCGCGGTAGGTCTTGGCCAGGATGGATGCAGCCGCGATGGAGAGATATTTGCCGTCGCCCTTGACGATGGTGGCATAGGGTAGCGGCTTTGTCTGTCCCGGCACGGTGTATGGCTTGAATCGGTTGCCGTCGATGATGATGGCCTCTGGTCTGACGGTCAGCTGGTCGAGTGCGCGGTGCATGGCCAGGATGGATGCGTTCAGGATGTTTATCTTGTCAATCTCCTCTGGGCTCACGATGCCTACAGCCCAACTGACTGCATCGCGCTCAATCTGCTGACGCAGCTCATAGCGACGGCGCTCAGTGAGCTGTTTTGAGTCGTTGAGCCACGGGTTCTGATAGTCGGGGGGCAAGATGACAGCAGCGGCATAGACGGCACCGGCGAGACAGCCGCGTCCGGCTTCGTCGCAGCCTGCTTCGATGAGTGATTCGTGATAGTGGGAGAGTAGCATAGGCTTGAGGATTTGATGGATTAGGCGAGCGTGATATTTTCCACTTCTACAGGCTCGTGGAGGAATATCTGAGCGTGGTCGCGGAACACTTCGGGGTTCTCGGTGGTCAGATAGCGGGTGGAACCTCCTTTTGAACAGCGTTGCTCCAGGTCGGCATGTCGGTGGAGGTAGTCTTTCAGTGACTGTGCAACATATTCGCCTTGTGGCACGATGCGCACACCGGGATACATGTACTTCTTGATTTTCGGCATGAGCAACGGATAGTGGGTGCATCCCAGGATGACGGCATCGATCTTAGGGTCGAGACTCATGAGTTGGTCGATGCGCTTTTTCACGAAATAGTCGGCACCAGGCGAGTCGGCTTCGTTGTATTCCACCAGTGGCACCCAGAACGGACAGGCCACACCCGACACCTTGATGTCGGGATAGAGCTTCTTGATTTCCAGATTGTAGCTCTCGCTCTTGATGGTGCCTTCGGTGGCCAGCACACCGACATGGCGGCTGTCGGTGAGGGTTCCGATGACTTCTGCCGTAGGACGGATGACACCTAACACACGGCGACTGGGATCCCACTTGGGCAAGTCGTTCTGCTGAATGGAACGCAGGGCCTTGGCCGAGGCGGTGTTGCAGCCGAGAATCACCAAGTGGCACCCCATCTCGAATAGTCGTAATACGGCCTGTCGTGTGAACTCATAGACCACGTCGAACGAGCGTGGTCCGTAGGGTGCGCGGGCATTGTCGCCCAGATAAAGGTAGTCGTATTGGGGCAGTAGCTGACGTATGCCATGAAGGATGGTTAGACCGCCGTAGCCACTATCGAACACACCGATGGGCAAGGTTGCATCTTTCATTTCTTGTAAGATTATTTCGCAAGTAGCAATCGCACCTCTTCTTGAAGGTCGACACCCAAGTCGGGATCGATGAAGGGACATGCGTTGGCATCGGTATTGAAGACAACGGCCAGCCCTTTCTTCTTGGCAATGGTTGCCACTACGTTGTTGAGCTTGACCTTCAGCGCATTTATTGCCTCTGTCTCAGCCTTCTGAAGCTCTTGGCGTGCCTGTGCCTTGAATTCTATGTTGCGCTGCATCATGTCTTGCAGTTCATTGTGGCGCTTCAGCAGGATAGTGCGTGGAAACTCTTTCTGTCCGTCCAGAAACAGCTCATATTTCTGGTTGAACTCCTCTTCCACACGTTGCACCTCTTTCTCGAAGGCAGCACGTTGTACATCGAGTTTCTTCTGAGCGATGGCATATTCGGGCATGGCCGTCATGGCAGAATCATAGCTGAGATAACCAAAGCGCACGACCGATGTGTTGTCGGTCGTGGCTTGTGGCTGTTCGTCGTCGGTCGTCTGTGCCTGCACGGCGAAAGGCAGTAAGGCAATCAGAAAGAGAAGTATTCTTTTCATGCCTGCAAATCTTTTTTACTTCAGTCCGAGTTTTGCCTTCACCTGAGCAGTGACATCGGTCGACTGTGTGGAGCTGATGTAGGGGATGCCTGCGCCCATCTCCATGATGTAGACGAAGTTGCCTGCGTCGCCCACCTGCTTGATGGCATCAAGCACCTTCGTTGTGATGGCCTGCATCTTGTCGGCCTGAGCCTTCTGCAGCGCCTGCTGGTTGTCCTGATAGCTCTGCTGAATCTTCTGGTACATCTCCTGCAACTCCTGCTGGCGGCGCTGCTTGATGTTCTCAGGCAGTGAGGCCTGCTCCTTGTCGAAGGCATCGCCCTTCTTCTGCAGTTCGTCCTGCATCAGTTTCAGGTCGGCCTCATATTGCTTGGTCAGTGCCTCAATCTCGTTGCGTGCGGTGGTGAACTCAGGCATGGCCTGGATGATTTCCTGTGTGTTGACGTGACCGAACTTGGCCTGTGCCATAGCTGCCATTGGGAGCAGCATCATAAGTGCTAAAAATAATTTTTTCATTGTTGTTGTTTCGTTTTAAAATATTTGTTATTTCTTTTTTGTTCAAACGCTTTCTGCCATTACATCGCTATGCATTGTCTCTGCGTTCTGTTTTTATGACGTTGTAACGGCAATAATGTTTAATTTGAGTATCCCAGTTTTCGAAGCACTTCGTTTGAGATGTCGATTTTTGGTGAACCGAAGATGATGCCCTGATCGCTGGCACGGTCGAGCACGAGCTGATAGCCTCTGAGGTCGGCTATGTCTTTCACGGCATTGTAGACCTCCTCTTGTATGGGCGACATGAGCGACGTGCGCTTCTTGAACAGCTCCCCGTCTGGCCCGAAGTACTTGCGCTTCAGTTCGGCAGCCTGTTTTTCCTTCTCCATGATGGCATCTTGCTTGGCCTTCTTCTGCTCAGCCGAGAGGAACACCACTTCGTTCTGATAGTTCTTGTACATGGTCTGCGCCTCCGTCGAGAGTGCATCGACCTCTGCCTGCCATTTGCGCGATACTTGTGCCAGCTGTTCGTTGGCTCGTTCGTAGGCCGGAATGTTCTTGAAGATATAGTCCATGTCGACAAGTGCGAACTTCTGTGCCATCGTGCTAAGAGCGAAGAATGAAGAGTGAAGAATCAGCACTAAAGCCAATGTCATCATTCGTTTTGTTACAATACTTCTTTTCATCTTTCTTTAATTTAAGTTGTTTACCCTTGCAGAGTTCGAGTGTGAGCAAGTTTTTGCTCATCACTTTTCCTCTTCTCTTATTAGAATTCCTGTCCGAGGACGAAGTGGAAGTTGCTGCCGCCGCGTGCCTCTTGTGCAGTTCCCTGATATACCTTGTCGAAGCCGTATGCCCAGTCTATACCCATGAGTCCCACCATTGGCAGGAAGATGCGCACACCCACACCAGCCGACTTCTTCATGTCGAAGGGATTGAAGTTCTTCATATCGTGCCATGCGTTGCCCGCCTCGGCGAATCCCAGTCCATAGATGGTTGTGTTGCCCAGCATGAAGGGATAGCGCAGCTCCAGCGTGAAGCGGTCGTAGGCATAGCCCTCTTGTCCGTAAGGCGTCAGCGAGCCGTTCTCATAGCCTCTCAGTCCGATGGTCTCTTCGGCATAGCTGGTGCTGTAGCCGCTCATACCGTCGCCGCCCATGTAGAAGGTCTCAAAGGGTGACTTCTTGTCCTTGTTGTAGTAGCCCAGCAGACCGAGCTCGACGCGTGTCATGAGCACGAAGCACTTCTGCGCACTGGTGAGTGCCGTGAAGGTACGGGTCTTGAACTTCCATTTGTGATATTCAATCCAGCGATATTTCTCGCGCTGTTCCTCGTTGTAGCGCTCGCGGTTGGCAGTATAGGTAGCAGCTGTTGCCAGTTTCGAGTAGTCCTTTCCGTCGAATAACGACCAAGGTGGCGTGAGGGTGACAGAGAGCGAGAATTCTGAACCGTGACGCGGGAAAAGCGGGTTGTCGGTCGAAGTACGGTTCAGTGCTATACCGATGTTCAGGTTGTTACAGTTGCCATTCGAGATGAGGAAGTAGCGCCAGTCCTTCAGCATGTAGCGCTGATAGGCCAGTGTGGCCGACAGTTGGAAGTAGTCGTCGGGCCAGCGCAGACGCTTACCCCAGCCGATGGACGCACCGAACAGTCTGATGTACTTGTCGTCGTCCAGATAGCTCTCGTAGTTATTATAGTAAGAGTTGTTATATGTGCCGTAGCCACCGTAGTAGCCATAGAGCGAGTTCATCCACGAGTTGTTGTAGTAGGTGCTCGACACGTCGCTTTGCTTCGAGTAGTAGACACCGATGTTGAAGGAGTTCGGTCGTTTGCCTCCGAACCATCCGGTAGAGTAGTTGGCACTGACAGAGCTGTAGTAGCGTCCGTTGGTCTGGAAGTTCAGACCAATCTGCTCACCGTCGCCGGCAGGCAGGAATCCTTTGTGCAACTTGTTCTTACCCAACAGGTTGCGCATAGAGAAGTTGGTGAACTTCACACCGATACGGCCAATGATACCCGTCTGTCCCCAACCGAGCGACAATTCCAGCTGGTCGTTCGACTTCTGTTGCAGGTTCCAGTTCACGTCCACCGTTCCGTCCTCATAGTTCGGGCGCACATCAGGCTCAATCTTTTCGGGGTCGAAATAGCCCATTGATGCAATTTCACGTGCCGAACGCATGAGTGCGTCTTTCGAGAACAGGTCGCCCGGCTTTGTGCGCAGCTCACGGCGAACCACCTCCTCGTAGAGTCGGTCGTTACCGAAGATTCTCACGTTGTTCAGATGGGCCTGTGGTCCTTCGGTGATGCGCATCTCCAGGTCAACCGAGTCGCCCACGATGTTGATTTCCGTCGGCTCGATGCTCGAGAACACGTAACCATTGTTATAATAGTAGTTGCCCACGGCATCGTCGTCGTCGCGCAGTCGCTTGTTCATGTGCTTCTGGTTATACACGTCGCCCTTCTTCATGTTGAGCACGGCATTCAGATAGTCGGTCGTTACGACGGTGTTGCCCACCCAGTTCACGTTTCTTACGTAGTACTTCTCGCCTTCGTCAATCTTCACATAGATGTTCAGGTGCTTCGGGTCGTAGGTCCACACCGAGTCATCCAGGATTGTGGCATCGCGGAAGCCCAGTTCGCTGTAGTATTCCATCAGCTTCTCCTTTGCCTCCGTGTAGCGTTCGGGTGTAAACTTTTTCGACTTCAGGAAACTGTTGAATTTGCCAGCCTCGTGAATCTTTCCGAAGTGTCCTTTGCTGAACAGCTTGCCTTTGATCTTACTGTCGGAAAGCTTGTTGTTACCCTCGAAGATAATCTCGTGCACCTTCATCTTCGACTGCTTGTCAACGTTGATGTCGAGCACCACTTGGTTCTTGCCCGTCACGTCGTCGCGCTGCACGATGTCGATGATGGCATTCTTGTAGCCCTTCGTGTCGAAGTACTTCTTAGCCAGGATTTTAGCACGGTCTATGAGGTTCTTGGTGAGGCTCATTCCTTTGGCCATGCCAATCTTTCCCTCCAGATCTTCGCGTTCGCTTTTCTTCACACCCGTATAGTTGATTTCGGTGATTTTCGGGCGCAAGGCGAGGTGGTAGGTGAGGTAGACCTTCGAGTCGACGATGCTGTCGGCGGTGATGCTCACCTTCGAGAAGAGGCCGTGCCGCCAATAGCGCTTTACGGCTTCCGTGATTTCCTGTCCGGGGATGTCGATTTCCTGTCCTACCGACAGTCCCGACAGACCGATGACGACATAGTCTTCATAGCCCTCCACTCCTTCGACGTTGATGCCGCCTATCTCGCAGTGCTTGGGCGAGGTGGAGTATGAAATCTCCGGGTTGACAATGAATTCCTGTGCCATGAGTGTGAAGACGGCAGACTGTAGCATGAAGAGCACGGCGCACAGCCACAGCCGCTTCATCCCCCAACTTGTCTTCACCAATTTATTCATACTAAAAAATTTCATTCTTCATCTAAAACTTTATTGTCGCCCACATCCTTTTGTTGCAGTGGCAATAGTCCGGTCTTCACTATCTTTAGCTTTCGGTTTCCTCTTCCACCTGCGCCTCCGTCTTGCCGAATCTGCGCTGGCGGCTCTGATAGCTGGCGATGGCCTTGCGCAGTTCCTCTTCGTCGAAGTCGGGCCAGTAGGTGTCGCAGAAGTACAGTTCCGAGTAGGCAATCTGCCACAGCAGGTAGTTCGATATGCGCAGTTCGCCGCCGGTGCGTATGAGCAGGTCGGGATCGGGCATGAACGCGGTGGTCAGATGCTTCGAGATGGTCTCTTCGGTGATGTCCTTTGGCCAGATGCCGCCGTCGATGAGGCTCTTCAGTCCGTTGTTCTCGCGCACTTCTGCAACGATTTCGCGCACGGCATTGGTTATCTCCCATCGACTTGAGTAGCTCAGTGCCACCACCATTGTCATGGCCGTGTTCTGTGCGGTGTGCTCCTCCGTCTCGTGCAGTTTCTGTTGCACGTTGTCGGGCAGTCGCTTCGTATCGCCGATGACGCGGAAGCGCACGTTGTTCTTCATGAAGATCTCGTCTTCAAGCGAGGTGAGCACCAGTCCCATGAGAGCCGATATTTCGTCGGCTGGCCTGTTCCAGTTCTCTGTCGAGAACGTGTAGAGTGTCAGGTATTTCACCCCGAGACGTGTACATTCCGACGTGATGCGTCTTACTGCTTCCACGCCGGCCTGATGCCCATAGGAGCGTTCCTTGCCGCGCTCCGTTGCCCACCGTCCGTTGCCGTCCATGATGATGGCAATGTGCTGCGGTATGCGGGCTTTATCGAGTTTATAGTTCATAATCCAGTTGCTATATATTGCTCAAAAACATTTCTTTTTCTCAGTCCCTGTCATTGTGGCAGGTCTTGCATTTGGCCCACAGGTCGTATGTGAGCGTCAGTCCCAGCATGCTGTAGCAGTCGGTGTTCTTGAAGAGTCCGTTGCTCTCTATGCCGTATGGGTCTTTGATGCCGTCCAGCTTGTCGCCCGCCGTGAAGTGCATCATCCATTCCACGGCCAGGTTCAGTCGCGCTCCCATTTTGTATTTCACGCCCAGTCCGATGGGCAGCTGTCCTGCCACCGACGAGCTTTTCGTCTGTATGCCGTCCTGAGTCAGTTTGGCATTGGCAATCGATGCGCCCAGTCCCAGTGCGATAAAAGGCGTTAGTTTTTTGGCACCGTAATACTCGCGCCCCGTGCCGAACGGCCAGAAGTTATATTCGTAGCGCACGCTCACATCGACGAGCGAGGTGTTGAAGTCGGCCATCCTCTCGCTCATGCTTGGATACCATGTCTTTGCCGTAGCCGACGAGCCTTTCAGTGAGCCATACGAACCTATCAGCGCCCATGCCATGCGTGGGTTGGGCTTATATTTCACCACCAGCGACCCCGCTGGCTTCATGCCTCTCAGCAAGTTGCCGTTCATGTCGCCCAGATAGTTCATCAGTCCCACTCCCGCCCCCAGTTCCAGTCGGTATTCCGGCTCGTCTTGTGCGCTCATGGTCGTAGCCATGAAGCACAGTGCGAAGAGGGCGATGAGCTGTTTCATTTTTACCTTAATTCTATACCTTTATATATATATACGCACGCGTGTAATTTCCGTGTTGCGTCGCTGTCAGAACTTGGTTCCCTGATACACCGTACCGTTGGTCGACACAGCCCACAGATTGCCAGCTATGTCGGCAGCAACGCTTTGCAGCTCATCGGGTGTCTGATAGATGTCGTTCACTGGCCATGTGATGCCCTGGTCTTGCGAGCAGTAGGCAGCCGACACCTTGCTGAAGGCCAGTACACGCTTGTCGTAGTAGACCAGTGACAGCGGATCGAGTAGGGGGAGCGAGTTGCCTCTCTCCATGCCCACGTTCAGGTTCACCCATTGTCCGCTCTGCTCCGGGTTGTTATAGCTGCTTATCTTTCTCCACACCGCGCTGATAAACTCGTTGTTGCCGGCCATGAGCACATAGTCGGTAGAGTCGTTGAGTGCAAACTTCGTGCAGGCAATGCTCTTGGTGGGCATCATGCTGTATTCGTCGGCTGTTATCTTCTCTTCTTGCCAGTGCTCTCCGTTGTCAAACGATGTCATGATTTTTTCCTCGCTGTTCAGTGCAAACAACTCGTTGCTGCTTGTTCCGAACAGCACTTTCAGCACGTAGTCACTGTGCACGTCGACCATATCCCATTGTGTTCCGTCGTCCGAGCGGAACAGCGTACCGTCGTTCAGCATGAACATCGTGTCGTCTTTGTTCACCACGTTTTCCCATGCGGTGGTGTCCAATGGCACGTCCTGTGTCCAGGGCAGTTCGCCCCACGTGTTGCCGCCGTCCACCGAGCGGTACAGATAGGTCGTCTCGCCTTTCACGCCCACGGCAAACAGCATGTCGCTCAGGGCCAGCAGTCGCAGATGCTTGTGTCCGTTCAGCATCGGTATGTTGGCTTTCTCTATCCATGCGAACGACTTTTCCGCCGACTTCTTCACGTTCACCTGTACGGTGTAGTCGCGCACGTAGGAGCCGTCGGTAGAGGTGACGCGGAAGATGCGAGGCACCGACAGGTCGATGGCATTCGACGAGTTGAAGGGTGTGAACTGGTCGTCGGCAGTGTTCTTGATGAATATGCCGCCGTTGTTCAGCGAGGTCACCGTGCAGAGCACGCTCTTTGTGTCTGTACCCAGTGGCAGTGAGTCGGGGTTCGAAATGAGAAAGGAGCGCTTGCCCTTGTCGTCCACCTCGCCCACCTGGTCGATGATCATCTTGTAGTTCGAGCCAGTGATGGTAGCAATGACCTCAGTGGTCGACGGCTTGTATTGCTTCATCGAGCCTAAGGTAAAGGCGGTGATGGCCGCATCGTTATAGAGTGTGGTGGTGTAACTGCTTTCCCCCTTGCACGACGACAGCGCCATCGCAGCAAGCAGCAAGCAACAGATTACATTGAAAAATCTTCTCATTTTTTCTTGCGCAATTATAATTCGGCTGCAAATTTACGCACAAATCCTCAAAAAGCACCCTTTTTCACAACTTAATTAAATAAAATATATCATATAAAGGCTGTTTTTAAGTTGTTTTTAGTTTTTCTTTGCCTTGCTGTAATGACTTAGCAATGGTTTAAAAGTTGCCACTTGAGAAAGTGGAGTGCATTACTGAGCAGATGACTTTGATTTTCTGCTGAGCAAATTGTTTATGCAGGCTTCCAGATATTTCACGGCGAAAGGCTTCTCTATGAACGCATCGACACCAGCCTGCATGGCCTGCACCTTCGACTGGCTGTCGGTCTTAGCCGTCAGCAGGATGAAGGGCAGGTTGCTCGTGGCCGCATTCTGTCGCAGTCGGCTGCACAGCTCCGGCCCGTCCATCTCCGCCATCATCCAGTCGCTGATGATGATGTCGATGGCCGACGTCGGTGTCTGTCCGTCCTTCACCACCAGTGAGTTCTTGATGATCTTCAGTGCCTCGCTGCCGTCGTGGGTCGGAATCACCTCAAACTGATCCATGAATGTGGTCACGAGGAACGTCAGCATGTCCTTGTTGTCGTCTATGATGAGCATCGTGGGCTTCTCCACCACCTCTGCGGTGGTTGCCTCCGTCGGCTGGCCTTCCGTGGTCTGCGGCTTCTGTTCTGCTGTGGCCTGCTCGCCGCTCACCGCCTGCATCATGGGCAGTATCACGGTGAACGTGCTGCCTTTGCCCACCTTCGACTTCACGCTTACCGAACCGTGGTGCAGCTCGGCAATCTTCTTCACCACGCCCAGACCGATGCCCGAACCGGGCTTGCTGTGCTTGGCCTGATAGAAGGGGTCGAACACGTGCTTGATGTCCTCGCTGTCTATGCCCTCGCCGTTGTCCTTCACCTCGATGCAGAACTGCTTGGTCTCGGGCAGTTCGCGGCATGTCAGTTTTATCTTGCCGTGCGCGTATTTGTTAGCGTTCGACAGCAGGTTGGTCATGATCTTCACCAGACCGTCGCGGTTGACCACCGCCGTCAGCTGGTCGTCAGGATAGACGGCCTCAAACTGCTGTCCGTTCTGTTCGAAGATAGGCTCAAAGTTGGCCACGATCGAGCGCAGCAGTGCCTTGATGTTCTGTGGGGCGAAGTCCAGCACCTGCCGGTTCTCCTCCACCTTGCGGAAGTCCAGCAGCTGGTTGACCAGCTCCAGCAGTCGGTGTGCGTTGCGGTCAATCACGTCCAGGTTGTTGTGCAGCGTGTCCAGTGTCGGGTTGGCTATGGCCGTCTGTCCCTTGCTGTCCCCTTGGGGCTTGAGATCCAGGCTCTTCAGTTTCTCCATCGGGGCGATGATGAGCGACACAGGGGTTCGAATCTCATGGGCAATGGTGGTGAAGAACTCCACGCGTGCGTTTCTTATTTCCTCCTGTTTGGCCATGTTCAGCTGTTCCATCTCCTTGCGGTGACGGTGTTCGGCCATCATCAGCCGCAGTCGGATGAAGAGCGTGATGAGCACGATGAACAAGATGACATAGAGAATCTTGGCATAGATGTTCCACCAGAAGGGCGGGTGCACCACGATGGTGAGCCGTGCTTCCTGCTTCGACCAGATGCCGTCGTTGTTGGTAGCCCTCACGCGGAAGGTGTAGGTGCCTGGTGCCAGGTTGGTGTAGGTGGCCTTGTGCTCGTTGCCCACGTAGTTCCACTTCTTGTCGAAGCCCTCCAGCATGTAGGCATAGATGTTCTTCTCCGGCGAGCAGTAGCTGAGCGAGGCAAACGACAGGCTGAACACCATGTCGGCGTTCCACAGGTCCAGTTTCTTGATCACCAACAGGTTCTCCGGCAGGTGCCATTGGCCCACGTTTATTGGCTGGTTGTTGATTTCCAGTTCGGTGATGACGACGGGGGCCGATTGTTGATTGATTTTTATTTTATAGGGGTAGAACGCGTTTATGCCGCTGCTTGAGCCGAAGTAGATGCGCCCGTCGCTGGCCTTCAGCACCGAGTTGGGTTCAAACTGCTCGTTCTCCAGTCCGTCCTGTCGGGTGAATCGCTGCATGCCCTCTCCTGGTGTGTACTTCAGAATGCCGCAGTCGCCCGACAGCCAGAGCGAGCCTTGGTCTTCGGTGATGGCGGTGATGGCCAGTCGGGGCATGTCGAGCGGTATGCGCCTGAAGTTGCCGATGGCCGTGTCAAACTGGCACAGACCGCCCTGCGTGCCGGCCCACACGCGGTTCTTGTTGTCCACGAACACGCAGTTCACGATGTTGGCGCTGAGCGACTGCTCATTGTCGTTCAGTCGCTGATAGGTGGTCGTCTGCTTGCTGCCCTGCCGGTAGCACCAGATGCCGCCTCCCTGTGTGGCCACCCACAGGCCGCCCTTGCCGTCGTCCTTCATGTCGATAGGCACCGACTGCTGTTTCGCGATGCGGTCAAAGCGGTCGTTCTCGCGGTCGTAGCGGCAGAGTCCCTCCATCGTGGCCACCCAGATGTTGCCTTGTCTGTCGCGCAGCATGGTACACGAGTTGGGGTCGTAGAGCGAGTGTTCGTCGTTCGATGCGTCGTAGTGGCGCAGCGTGCCGCTGTTGATGGCGAAGACGTAGATGCCGTTGCTGTAGGTGCCTATCCAGATGTCGTCGCCGTCCATGCAGAGCGCATGCACCTTGATGCCCTTCAGCTTCTCGATGCCCCTGATGTTGCCAACGGGCTTGTCCTTCTGATAGCACTTCAGTCCCAGCTCGTCGCTCGTGGTCCACACGCGTCCCCATCGGTCTTCGGCCATGCGGGCCGTGCGCCCTGTGGCATTGCTGTCAAAGCGGTAGGCGATGGGCGACTGATAGGCAATGCCGCCATACATGGCACCCGTCCACAGACCGCCTTCGTGGTCGAGCATGATGGTCGTCACGAAGCGCTGGGGCAGATAGAGCGTGTAGGTGCGCTGGTGGGTGTCGAAGGCCCACAGACCGTCGTCGCAGCCCAGCAGCAGCTGGTTGGCCGACAGCTCGTAGAGCGTGCGTATGTGCTGGTAGTGGCCGATGGCCGACGAGGGCATCGGCTCCAGCGTACCGTCGTCCATGATGCGCATCAGTCCGTTCTCCCACGTACCCAGCCAGCGGTTGCCGTCGCTGGTCTGCAGCATGCTCGTAGCGCCTTGTGCGGGTGTGGCGCCGCTGCGCTCAAACGGTCTGAACGTGTTGGTCGACTTGTTCAGTCGCAGCAGTCCTGGTTGCACTGAGCGGCAGATCACCCATTGCTGGTTGTCGGCGTCAGAGTAGATGAAGTCGGCCTTGCCGCCCGTCTCGTTCAGCGCATAGTATTCCGTTTCGGGCTCGTCGTTGTTCTTCTCGGTGTAGCGCACCACACCGCCGCCGTTGGTCGACACCCACAGGTTGCTGTCGCGGTCGAACGTCAGGTGTGTCACGGGAGCTTTCAGCTCAAGGGGCAGTTCGGTGAACGTCTCCTTGACGTAGCTGAAGCGGAAGACGCCCATGCTGGAGCCGATGAGCAGGTCGCCGTTTTTCTCGCAGACAATCGAGCTGATCTGTTGTTCCGTCTCTATGTCGGGAATAGGGTAGGTGTTCACCTTGATGCCGTCGTATCGGCACAGTCCGTTCTCGGTGCCAGCCCATACGAATCCGTTTGGGTCTTGTATGATGGTTCTCACGGTGTTCGACAACAGTCCGTTGTCCATTGTCAGCAGTCGTTGACTGTAGTTGGTCTGTGCTCCTGCGAGTGTGCAGAGCATCAGCATGCTGGTCAGAAAGATGATTCGTTTCATGGCTGCAAACTTACGAAAAAAACTTGTAAAGAGCAACGGATTTTGGAGAATTAACGCAGAAAGCGCGTAATTAAAAGGCAAGTTGGGGAAAATCGAGGAAGTTCAGTTTTTGGTTGAATGCAAAAATAGCCAGAAAGATGACGGTCATTTTCACTGCCGACACATTAAGCAGTCGCTCAACTTACCACGCATAAATTTGAACAAGCGGAAATTATGAATTTTCTTGACAACAACCCCTCTGAGAATCGCATGGAATTCACCAAACTCCAAGTCGCCTGCAAATATGCGAGTATTGAAAGGGTTTGCGTATATTTCTGATTTACAGTGTGTTGCGAAATTTTATTTCGCAAAAAGAACAGTTTCTTATTCTTGAGATTTCGCCTTTCGGACAACTCTGAGCGGCATTCAGCGGCCTTTGCGCTGAGATTTGTATTGAATCAAAGTGGGTTGGCAGTCATATCAAACTGAGTTATGACTTAGAACAGAACGTAACTGAAGTAAGAACTCAGTTTGATATGGCTGTAAACCCACTTTGATTCACTATCAATCTCAGAACGATGGCTTTGGCATGTCGAAATGGCAGGTGCGTCCTCGCTCTAGAATGCCACTTTCAGAAGACCCTTTTTTTTATGAATTATTTTTACAAAATCTGTCGTGACGACAAGGCAACGAAGACAATTCACGTCACGGGTACCATGCTCTGCGAGAACTGGGATGATGCCACCGACCGTCCGCTGTTCACTGTCGACATAACGGCTTCCGTATCGGCTCCCTACTCACTGGATAACAACGAGACCGACTTTGCCGAGAGCTTCCCGACCTATTCGCTGATTACCGACGACTCTGACCAAGGTGTCATCTATGTCGATGCTCGCAACGAGAACGATGCCGTCGCAGCACTGGAGTTCTGGGTTGAGGAGAATGCCACCACGCTGGCTCCCGGCACCTATCCCATCAACGACTCTCACCAGCTCCAGACGGTCTCCATGAGTGAGGGGACTGACGATTCCGGCTCTATCCTCTACTCGTTTGTGGGTCATGTCTATGAGCAGAGTATACTGAGTGATGTCTGGTTCCTGGTCAGTGGCACCGTGACCGTGTCGGAGAGTGGTGTCATCACTGTCGAGGGCCTCAACTCCAACGGCAAGACGGTGAAGTGTGTGCTGGGCGACACCAGCACTGAAGTCAAGACCGTAGGCGCTCAGTCGCAGTCGGGCAGTGTACTGAAGCATTTGGAGAACGGTCGTCTCGTCATTACCAAGAACGGCCATCGCTATAATGGCATGGGAGTGGAGATGAAGTAAAAGAGGTTCTGAAATTCAGCATCAATCTCAGAGCAATGCTTTTGGCATCACATCAATGCAACATGATGCCTCGCGTAAAAAAACGGCCTTTCCGAAAGGCCGTTTTTTTCTGTGGTTTATCTTTACAAACCACACGATTTTTTTGTTTTTTCGGGAATTTTCCGTATTTTTGCAAACACAAAGTGTAACAACCAAAAAAGATGGGGAAAGAGAAAAAAAGCAAACTGTCACGCCGCATCACTTGGCGCGTCATTGGCATCATAGTGTTCTTCAATGTGTTGATCATAGGAGCGATTATCGTCTTTACTTTTATTGTCTCGCTGCTGAGTGGTAGTTCGCGTGGGCAGTATGTCACCGATGGTATTGCCGGCAACATGGAGACCATGATGTGGGTGGTGAAGACAGTGGCTAACAACAACAGGGCTGAGGTGGAGGCCAACTTGGACAGTCCCGAGCAAGTCTTCGATGCCTTGGAACGTGAACTCAGGATCAACAAAGGCCTGGTAAGTATTTTTGCTGCTTTCGAGCCAGACTACTTCAAGAGCGAGGGCCGGTGGTTCGAAGCCTATGCCTACTTTGCTGACAGCATGAAAATTGAGCGCCGTCAGATAGGCTCGCCTAAGCACGACTACTTTAAGAGTGTTTGGTATGAAAAGGCATTAAACTTAGACTTGGAGGACGATGGCTATCTGACCGACCCATACTTCGACGATTCTGTGGGAAACGGTATGTATTGCAACTATGTACTACCCATCTTCGATCGTCAGGGGCGTAAAGTCGGTGTGTTTGGTGCTGTCTTGGATATCAGTTGGCTCAATGAGTCAATCCATGCAATAGAGAAAACTGTTCTGAAGGAAGTCTACAGTGACTCTGTCTCTATACTCAAGGAAGGATTGAAGAGGAACACTTTGTTTTCTATTCAGATTATCGACAGCAAAGGCAACAGAATAGCAGGTTCTGACTCTTTGGACCTTAGTATTCTCAAGGGTGAACAGGCAAAGGTGGATGACGACCTTGAGATGGCCGATTTAAAAGGTACTTATTATTACATTAATTCAAAGCATCTGAATTATACGAATTGGACTCTGGCCGTGCTGCAGGGCTTCGACATGGTCTTTCTGTATGGTGAGATACTTGCCGTCGTCATTCTGCTGTTCATGGGAGTCGGCGGCATCGTCATCTTCTTCTTTACAGGCCGAAGCATCAGCCATGCTACCAAGCCGCTGGCATTCCTGTCTGAGTCGGCACAGGAAGTGGCCAAAGGCAACTTTGACACATTGCTGCCCACCTTCGAGCACAACGACGAAGTAACTCAGCTGCGCGACTCGTTCGGCATCATGCAACAGTCGCTGAAGCAGTACGTGGAAGAGCTCAAAACCTCGACTGCCGCAAAGGCTTCGATAGAGAGCGAGCTGACCATTGCACATAATATTCAGATGTCGATGCTGCCCAAGACTTTCCCAGCCTTCCCCAACCGAAAGGACATTGAGCTCTATGCCGAACTGACACCTGCCAAGGCCGTCGGCGGCGACCTCTACGACTTCTTCATCCACGACGAACGGCTGTTCTTCTGCATCGGCGACGTGTCGGGCAAGGGCGTGCCTGCCTCGTTGGTCATGGCCGTCACCCGCACGCTCTTCCGCAACATCGCGGTCCATACCTTTTCGCCGAGCCATATCGTACAGACGATGAACATGAACGTCTGCGAGGGCAACGACAACTGCATGTTCGTCACGCTGTTCGTCGGTGTGCTCGACCTGCAGACGGGCCATCTGCGCTACTGCAATGCCGGCCACGATGCACCGTATATCTTGAAGGAAAAAGGAAAAGTGGAAAGCGGACAATCTGCTGCCGCTGCTCTTCTCGCCTGCGACAGCAACCTGCCCATTGGCATCATGTCAGACGGTCAATACACTGAGCAGGAGGCCGACATGACTTCCGGCGACATGCTCTTCCTTTATACAGACGGACTGACTGAGGCCGAGAACTCTTCACACGAACTCTTCGGCGAGGATCGCATCACGGATGTCATTGCTGCTTTCGACGGCTCTCCGCAGGAACTGATTGCCTCGATGACGGGTGTCGTCCGCCAGTTTGTGGGCGACTATGAGCAGAGCGACGACCTCACCATGCTGGCTATTCAATACAAAAAATAACCCAATAAGTAAATCAACAAACTCTAAATCATCAGTATTATGGGCAAGATTAAAACTATCGGTATTCTCACGTCGGGCGGCGATGCTCCCGGCATGAATGCGGCCATCCGTGCCGTGACTCGTGCAGGTATCTACAACCAGTTTAACATCAAGGGTATCTATCGTGGCTTCGACGGACTCATCAAGGGCGAGGTGAAGCCCTTTACCACAGAGGACGTCAGCGGCATTATCACCAGAGGTGGCACCATCCTGAAGACGGCCCGCAGCAAGGAGTTCATGACCCCTGAAGGCCGACAGGTAGCCTACGAGACCTGTAAGAAAGAAGAAATCGACGCACTGGTGGTCATTGGCGGCAATGGCTCGCTGACGGGCGCATGGAACTTCGGCGTGGAGTTCGACTTCCCCGTCATCGGTCTGCCTGGCACTATTGACAACGACCTCTATGGCACCGATGCCACTATCGGCTACGACACGACGATGAACACCATCATGGAGTGTGTGGACCGCATCCGCGACACGGCCAACTCTCACGAGCGCATCTTCTTCATCGAGGTGATGGGACGCGATGCCGGTTTCCTGGCACAGAACTGCGCCATTGCCTGCGGTGCTGAGGCTGCCATTGTGCCAGAAGAGGCAACCGACGTCGACCAGCTGGCTGCCTTCATGGGCCGCGGCATCCGTAAATCGAAGAAGTCGTGCATCGTTATTGTCTCAGAGAGTCCCAAGTGCGGCGCCCTCTACTATGCCGACCGCGTGAAGAATGAGTTCCCGGAGTTCGACGTGCGTGTGTCCATCCTTGGCCACTTGCAGCGTGGCGGCTCGCCTTCGGCCCGCGACCGCATCCTGGCCAGCAGCATGGGTGTGGGTGCCATCGAGGCCATCCTGCAAGGACAGCGCAACGTGATGATTGGCTATCGCATGAACGAGATTGTCTACGTGCCTTTCTCTGAGTGCATCCGTACCGACAAGCGTTTCGACAAGCGACTCATCAATGTGCTCGATGAGCTGAGCATTTAGTCAGCTGCTAATATTAGCTGGGGACTATTTCACCACTGATTCACACTGATACGGAAGTGAAAAAATGCAGAGAATTTGTTTTTCGTGTTTCAGGAGTCTCTTTTTTTCTGTGGTGAAATAGTCCCTTTTGCTTTTTTATTCAATAAAGATTTTTTTCAGTAAAGCTATACGTATGTTGTTGCATAACGATTGCAAAGCATGACCCAAATAACATTATCATGAAGAAGTTTTTACTCTTGACCATAGTCGCTATGATGGCTGCTACTGGCGCACAAGCCGTGGAAGAGGAGTCGGTGGGCCATGGTATGCAGGAAATGCAGGATAGTATGTCGGCTACCGACAGTACAGACACACACAAACATGCACCCGGCAATGTTGGCTTGGGTCTGATTACCATTTCCAATTCATTCAGGGGTGTGCAGCTCTCGCCCATCACGAACATTGCCGAGAACGCGTCAGGCTTGCAGTTGTCCCCCTTCAGCAATGCCACTTGCAGCGGCATGAAGGGCGTGCAGTTGTCCTTGCTGAACAACATCGCCATTGGCGAGGCCAACGGATTGCAGCTTACGGGCTTTACTAACCAGAACGTTGGTACGCTCAAGGGTGTGCAGATAGCCTTCCGCAACGCGACCGACACGCTGCGGGGTGTGCAGATCGGTCTGTTCAACTTTGTCACACGTGACTATCAGAAAGGTGTGCAGATTGGTCTGATGAACTTCTCGCACGACACCATCTCGACGCGCATCGGACTCATCAACGTCAGCCCCAAGACACGCATCGACCTCATGGGCTTTGTCGGAACAAACTCAAAGTTCAATGTAGCTCTGCGCTTCCGCAACCGCTCTACATATAACATAATAGGTGTGGGTACTCACTACATGGGACTCGACAAGAATTTCTCCGGTGCGCTCTATTACCGTATTGGACAGTATTTCAGACTGACACCGAGATTGTCGCTGAGCGGTGACGTGGGCTATTTCCACATCGAGACGTTCGAGGAGAACTCTGCCGAATCGCCCGAACGGCTCTTTGCGCTCGAAGCCCGACTCAACTTGGACTATCAGCTCACCAAGCATCTGGGCGTGTTCGGTACCGTGGGCTATGGCACAACGCGATACTACACCCGAGGCGGTCACTTCCGCAACCGTGCGATCGGTGAGGTGGGACTGACCTACAACTATCAAGGCTATAACAGTCGGAAGAACCGAACGCTCCGTCTGCACAGTGATGAGGACAAGTTGCCTGGCGACAACGACCGCTTCGCCCTGCCGCAGAAACCCAACGTGCTCCGCGCTGCCGCCATGATCACGGCACTCAACGTGTTTGTGAACCGCTGGGATGCCTGGGTGCTCAACGAGGAGTTTGCAAGAATCAGCTTCAAGAGCATCGGTCACAACTTCGAGCATGCCTTTGTGTGGGACAACGACAACTTCAACACCAACCTGTTTGCCCATCCTTACCACGGCAACCTCTACTTCAACTCAGCCCGTAGCAACGGACTGAACTTCTGGCTGTCGTATCCTTGCGCCCTCGGTGGTTCGCTCATGTGGGAGTTCTTCGGTGAAATTACACCGCCGGCCATCAACGACCTGCTGGCCACGTCGATCGGTGGTACGTGTATCGGCGAAATCACCTTCCGTATCAGCGACTTGTTCTATGACGACCGCGAAGTGGGCTTCACCCGTTTCTTGCGCGAGCTGGGCGGTGCGGTGCTCTCGCCTATGAAGGGGCTCAAACGCGTGCTCACCGGCGAGGCCTGGCATCACAAGAGCCGTCATTATCTCTACCACGACTATAGTCGCATCCCCGTGAAATACAGGATCTCTGCCGGTGCTCGCTATCTGGCCGACAACCATGCTTTGTTCCGTGGCGAGCATAGTCCCTATCTGGAGCTTGCAATGGAGTATGGCGACCCCTACAACAACGAAGAGAACAAGCCATACGATTTCTTCCTCTCCAGCGTGACGCTGAGTTTTTCGAAGAGTCAGCCGCTCATCAACCGTCTGAACTTGCTTGGCCGCATCTGGGGTACACCCGTCAGCGACACCGACAAGTTTGAGGCAGATTTCGGTATTTTCCAGCACTTCAACTTCTACAACTCTGAGGCCGTGAGGAATGGTTCCGACCTCATTCCCTACCGCATCAGCGAAGCAGCCTCGGTAGGCCCCGGTCTCATCTATCGTTTTCCGCAGTTAGAGGAGCGCATGAACCTGGAGCAGCGCGTCTTCCTCAGTGGCATTTTGCTGGGTGGTTCGCTCAGCGACTACCTCTACATTCAGGAGCGCGACTACAACATGGGCAGTGGCTTCTCGGCCAAGATCCAGACGAATCTCGATATGAAGAAAGTGGGCTACATGAGCATTGATGCCAACTACTTCCACATCTTCACCTGGAAGGGCTACGACCGCTCAAAATGGGTTGGCAAGGAGGGATTCGAACTCGACTACACCAACGCGCAAGGCGATCCGGGCAGCACCCGCATGATTGCCTTCAATGCCAACTTCGGCCTCTACCTGAGTCGTCATCTCTCGCTCGACCTTCGTGGCAGCTTCTTCATGCGTCATGCCCACTATCGTGACTTCGAGGATGTCAGTGCCAATACCTTTGAACTTCGTGGCGGTCTGACTTACAGGTTGTAGGAATGGCATACCCATTGCAATGTAAAAGAACTGCAACGGCAACAAATATTGCAGCTTGATTGGATGATTACCATACCGTCAAGCTGCAACTTTAATAATTAGGTATCCAGGAGGGGCAGGAAGTCATCAGTATTCTTCTGGCTCTTCGTCCCATTCGCTCTTTCGTCTTGTGTCGGCCTCATGCGTGCCTTCCTCATCTGAGCCTCCCCACTCGATTCCATTGTCAGAAGTGACACCCGAGGCTTGTAGCAGAGGGGCAGGGCTGTATTCCCACACGGTTGTGACAGGCACCTTGTAAGTTCTTCTCATAGTCAATCAGTTCTATTTATTTTACTACCACTTTTCTTCCATTCTTGACATAAATGCCTTTCTTGTTCGCCTTTAGCAGCTTGCGTCCCATTAAGTCATAGAACGACTCATCCTCTGTTCTTTTAACAGTAGCAATGCCACTTGTCTCGTCATCGAATTTGAAGATGACCCTTGCTTCAAAGTTGGTCTCCTTGTCGAGCACTGCACCTAATTCGAACCAGCATCGGAATGCCTTGGCAGTACTCTTGCCTGCTGAATACCAGAACTTGTTGTCACTAATGAACAGTCCATCTTCTGGGATGGTTGTCTTAACGAAAGTGCCAGTAAACCTTCCTGGAGTGTCGTACTCGTCATAGTTCTCCACATCGTTCACTTTTTCCGCAAGTGTCACATTGTCTGCCTGAAAGCTTTCAATGTCTTTGCTTGTCTTGATTACAAACGGTTTTCCGCCAGGCATACCTTTCTTGGCCGTCATGGTGTAAGTGGACAGATTGATGTTAATTGCATCGGGAGTCATGTCGTCCTCACTGGCATAGATGGTTTCAAAACCTGTGAACTCGGCCAGTTGCACATCACTTCCAAAGGCTGCTTCTGCCTTAGCTTTCGTCAGCGTGAAAGGCAGTACAATGGTGTTCCATTGATTGGCCTTGATGGTGCGCTGCATAGTTACGTCTGCCTTCTGTCCAGCAGTATACTTGGGCAGAATGGTCGACGACTCATTGAACTTCAGCCGTCCGTCGTCCGGTTCGTCGATGGTTATGGTGAACTCCACGTCCGACAAGGGGATGCTCTCTGCCAACACAGTCCCTAATGCCACTTTCCGGATATTACCTTTCAAGACAGTACCAACCGTTAGCGAAGCATCGACTTCAACGGTGACTGTGAGCAATGTTCCCTTTGTGCCTAAAATGGGTTCACTCTCAAGCGACAGGCAGCCGAATGCGTACACTTGTTCATCGGCCACGAAGTTGGCAGTGATCTGGTGCGACTCTTCGTAGCAGTTCCCCTTTTCATAAACTACCTTGCCATTCTCTTCGACCAGTGACAGTCCTTCAGCTAAAGACACATCGAACTGGAAGCCGGAAAACACGTTTTCCTCTTCGAACTTAAACTGAATTTCCAACGGAGCCTGACCACCCTGCGGAATGGTGATGTTCGGAACACTCAGGGCGTTTTGGGCATCGGCGCTGCTCGCCAGCAAAGCGAGTACCGCCATGACAATTACCATTATTTGTTTCATTTTTTTTGAACTTAAATTATTATTGTGGGTCATTGATGTTTTCAACTATCCTCCTTGCCGAGGCACTATCCTTTCTCACCACGATGTTCACAATAGCAATGGCATCGGCTATGTTAACGAGTCCATCCCCATTGACATCTGCGGCTTTTTCAACAAATGTTGCCGATTCCTTGCGAACCACGCGGTTTACAATTCCAATGGCATCGGCAATATTCACCACCCTATCGTTGTTCACATCACCTAATTGTACGTCACCGATTGTAATCGATGTAATCACATCAGGCAGTGGCACCGATACTGCTTGTGGTGTAGAGACGGCTCCGCCACTAATCTTGATGGGGTAAGTGCCTAATTTCATCTCATTGCTTACCGCTAATTGCAGTGTGACCACACCACCATCGTTGCCGCTTAGCTCACCGCCGGCCAGTGACAGTACGGCGACACTGTAGAATCCGTCGGCATAGTTCACGGAAATGGAGTGCTGGTCGTGGCGACTTTCAATGAGCGTGGCTGTGGGCTTGCCTTTGTTGTTCAATGCTACACTCACTCCATTGGGCAACTCCAAATCGAACGAATAGCCGCCTACGTCGATAGCGTTTTTCAGTTTCACAGTGGCTGTGACTTTACTGCCTGCCGTTGCAATCACAGGCTGTATGTAAACGGCATTCTTCAGTTTTGACACATCTGTAAGGTCAACGCTGGCCACTTCATCAGTCTGAACGATGTAGATGCGCTTGTGCATAAGATAAGCATCGGGTGCGACGATGTCCAGGGAGTCAACCCTCTTCTCACCATCAGGATTGGGTTCGCAGACAAAGTTAAAGCTGCCATTGCCGATACCTTCTTTGACTCCTTCGATGTGAACCCAGGTGCTAAGCGAGTCGGCTACATACCATTCCATGTCGGATTCGTCAACCCCAGTATTGCTCACGTTTACGGTCATCACACCGCCTTCATTGCTCACTCTGATGGTATCAGGCACACTCAGAACCGGGCCAAGATACTCATAGTTCGCCATATAGAACTGGTCTTTCGACTTGCTGACGGTGAGTGACAACTTGTCTGATACAACTTTACCACTGCGGTCGGTCCAATTCACGAAACTAAGTACCCCATACTTGTCAACGGCTGTAAACGTAACTGTCTGATTGCTTGTCTTGTATGATCTGTACAGATGGCCACGCCCATCCCGTCTGCCGTTGATGTCAATCTCGGAACAAGCAGTGTAAGGCAGCAGGCCATCATTGGCGCAGATGTCTATGTTGCAAATATTATCGGGTCTGCGGGTGAAATCGTATTGCAGTCTCAGCACCAGCGAGTCTATCACGATGTCAGCTCCTCCTGCCGTGTGTACATTCTTTCTCAGTGATATGTCGCTCCATGCCGAAGGCCGTGAGAACAGCATCAGATTGTTGGTGCCTCCGATGATCGATGACAGCAGGGAGCGGCTTGCAGCCGATGGCTGAATGTTGGTGCTTTCTCCAGAAACCGCATCATATCTCATGCCCCAGGTATGCGGACTGGTTGACTGACGCGACATGTGGTCAAACCAATACAAGTTGCCGTCTTTGCGGAATTGCGAAATGCCGCTGTGCGTCAGGTTCAGGTCCATCTTGCCCGAATAGCCTACAGATCCTTCAACGTGTGTGTCGATATGGTGAATGCCCAGGTCGACAATTCTTACGTTCTCTTCGTCAGACGAGAATATTCCGAGTTCGTGGAAGTTGAGCGTAAGCCTGCCCTCGCTGTTGATAATGTTGAGCTGCTCCTTGGGAATGACGATTGTTATAGGAGCGGACTGCTCAGGACTGTTTACTGAATACTCCGTGACAATCTTGTTGGCCATATCAGCGATGCGCTCTCTGAAAACGGCACTCAACGTGTTGTAGGCATTGGTGTCAATCACTGAGTCGCTGGCTTCTGCGATGGACTGGAACCGCTCAAACATGCTCACGAGGTTGTATTCGCCTTCGTATGGTTTTAACAGTCGGTATTCGTAGGCCTTGCGCAGATAATAGTCGTAGAGGAGTAAGCGGTCCTTGGCTCTCTGCTCCATCTTCTCCAGGTAAATCATCGCATTCAGGTCACGTTTGCTTTTGCCTGTGAAGACATCATGCCGGAAGGCATCGAGGGCAAGAACATTGCTGCTTAGCTCTGACATTGTAGATGTCATGTTCTCAAACACCTCGTTCATGTGGTTCAGCAGTTTCTCCTTTTTTTCATTCAGTTCGTCCACTTGGCCTTTCAGACGATTCCATTCGGGGGAGCTGGCAATGAGCCTGTTGTACTCGGCCTGAATCTCACTGTCTGGAGCAGAGTTCTTGGATAAAACGTCGTAAACATTTTTCACATTACTTATCAAGGTATCTGCACTTGCATACATGGACTTACCTGCGGCAAACAATCCTTTCCAATCTTTTTGGCTGATACTTGTCTTGGCGCCATTGATATTTATTTGCATCCGATTGACATAGTCTTTATCCATCTGTACCCCAGCCTTAGTAACCAAAGAGCTGTAGTCAACACCATCAGTTTGTTGCAGGATGAAATTTGTGGCATCAAGAGCAAAATTCAGCCCCTTACTAACCGCAGTTCCCACCACAGGCACTATAGGCATGATGTTTGCGATGGTTCGTCCTATCCCGAATATCTTCTCGAAGAGGCTCCTTCTCTTCACGTTGTGTATTGCCTGCGCCATTAGCTCGTCCTGCAGTTTCACAATCCTTTCCGTCAGCACGTCTATCATGGCCGATATCTCGTTGGCCTCATCTTGCAGGACTGGCACTTCCAGCACCAGCGAGTTCAGCATATCCATATTGTCTTGCATTTCGCCCTCGGCAGCGTCGGCGGCAAGTTGGCATGCTTTCACCTTGTTTTGCAGGGTTTGGTCAATGCGATTCAGCCAGTAATACATATAGAGCGTTGGTATGGCACGGTCTATCTCGTTTTCGTAGTTGGCAAGCATCACCTCGAACGACAGCAAGGGTACCCAGCCTGCCGGATTGCCAAAGTAGTCAAGCCCTTGCTCCAGTTTGAAGAGCATCTTGTCTATCTCCAGCAGTTCATTTTTCATTGCCATTTTCTCCTCGTCCCTTTCATTGTCGACTGTCCAGTCCATTGAAGCACTGACTTTTAACCTCCTGCTATCCAGACCTGGCAAATCGTCAAGATCGCCCTCATTGACCTCTCCGCTACCAGATGAGACAGCATTGACAAACGTCGTAATCAGCTCATGGTATTCCCGACAGGTCTGAAGCACATACTCCGTCTGGTTGTTGATGAATGCATCATTGGCATGACGCATGACGGCCGATATGTAATAAGGATGCAGATAGGCCTGCTGGTCGTCGATGAGACTAAAACTGCCATTGTTGCCAATGCTGCCATAGGCGATGGGAGCACCCGCATTTGTCGAACCATCGGCAGCAACGCTGAACTTGGCGCCGCCGCTTCCTCTCACCATGTCGCAATAGCTGCTCACATCGATGGTCGAATAGACGTTTCCGCCGTTACCGCCCTTGCCGGGTGTTCCATTTCGGTTCGTGCTCTGACCTTTGGCACCAGCCAGAATAAGTCTGAACCCGGCATTGCCCTTGAACTCCTTGATGTTCAGCACAATGTCTCCTGCATTGGCACCTGCCATTCCCTCACCATCGGTTAGGGTCTGCGTGGTCGATGGTGTAGTGTTGATGCTGGCCAGCACTCCATCCTTGTCTTCGAAGATAAGTTCTTTTGCATAGATGGTGATGTTGGTCTGCGGAAAGCGCAGGGCGGCGCGTATAATGAGCCGTTCGGCATAGATGTTCATCTCATAGATGTCTTCGCGCCCATTCAGTCCCCACACCTTGTTCTGAATGGCATCGTCGAACACCACGTCCTTGCCTGCAATGCTCACGCTGTAGGCTGTTCGCTCTTCGCTGTTTAGGAACTGTGTGCTTGCCGACTCAGCAACCGTCGTGTAGTCATCGGCTGAAGGCATTGCTCCTTTGGTATAGAAAGCATTCGCTTCAGACGGTGTGAGCGGCATCATGTCGAACTCAACTTCTTCTGAGATACTCGCCACTCCGTTTGAAGCAGTAAAGTTTACCATGAACGAGCGGTAGTCGTCGCTGGCAGGATAGAACTTGAAGCGTCCCGTCTGTTCGTTAAACTCAATGGCACCCTTTGGCTGTTCGCTCAACTCGTAACTGTAGGTCACATTTAGTGAGTGCAGCGAGTCTGCCTTGACATAGAAGCCGTAGCCATCTTCAGAATACCTCACCGTTTGTGCTTCTATATGTCCTATCTCATAGCTGGGCAGAGAATCCTGTATGACATCGTGCAGATAGAGTTCGTTGCTGGAAAAAATCACACCATCTATGGATGTCTCGCCTACTACCAATGGATAGGAAGGCCGCAGGCTGATTTGCCTGCTGGGCGGTTGCGAAAAGGCCGAAAGCTCTATCACAACCACAAGGATAGACAATAGGAACCTTTTCATAGCTACTAATATTTGATAATGTAGTTTACATAAACGTTCTTAGGACGGTTGTCGCTGCCGACAGGAACAACCCGAGAGGCATCGAACCCTATTTTAGACCAAGTATTCGGTTGCCATCCGTAAAAAGTACCATGAACTTTTTCCATTGGACTTGTTTGATAAAAGACTTCACTTGGAGTATTGTATTCCATGGAACCATTCACCTTTCCCGTAATATTCCTGATAGCATCCCCTTGATAGCTACCCACGTTGTTTCCTGTGTTTCCACCGTTATTGGTTAGCATAGTTCGTTTGTTGGCATCGGCATCATTGCCAGAAGCTCCTGACACACCGCGAAGAAACATGCCGCGAAGGTCGGGCAGATTGAACGTGGTAGAGCCATCGCCCGTACCCCAACAAACACCGATGGCATTGTAGAGATTGGCATAAGTGGAACGACTGATGGCTGTGCCGTCGCACAGCAGCCATCCTGCAGGAATCTTCTCTACAGGTCCTGCAAAAGGCACAATCATGCCAGAGGGGAAGAGAAGTGCATTGTAGGCCACCTCTGAGTAGGGCGAGCTGGGCAACTGAGAGAAACTGACTTCCCTGTAAGTACTGCCTTCCAGGATTTCAATCTTCATCCAGTAGTAGACTGAGGCAAAGTTGATGTCGGAATATTGTGCAGCCACGCTGCTGCTCACACGGCTACCCTTGCCCACCGTAATTCCAAAGCTGCCAGACACGTCGGTATGCACCTTATGCGTTTCCACCCAAGTGGGCGAGGCTGCCATCTGACCAGGATAAAGTGAGATTCTGAGGGTTGCATCAGCATTGGCAAGCAAAACGCCGTCGGCTTTTCTCACCACGGCCTGATAGTTGAAGCCCAGGCCACTGTTCTGGGCAAACAATGTGTTAGCAACCATCATCAAGGCTACCAACGAAAGGAATAACTTTTTCATAATCTACATTTTTATTTTTAAGGGTTAATATGAGTTTCCTCGTCTTCTTTGGGTAACCTGCACTAACCTTAGGGCATAAGAAAAGCGCAGGCATTCACCATACGCACGTCAGGTCTACCACAACCTACTATCAACTATGGGAGTGCTTGCGCTGTATAGCGTAAGCCTCTTGTTGATAGTTATTGCCCGTTCACATTTTCGAGGTGGTAGTTCGACGTGCGATTGAGCAAATAAAAATGTATGTGCATACAAGATGCACGAGGGCAAAATTACAAAGAATTTAGGATATGAGCAAAGAAAAGAGAAGAAAAATTTGGGAAGGATGAAAAAAGAGTCTATCAGCCCATTGCCAACAAAGGCCCTTCGCCTATTGTTGGATGTCCCTTTTCTTTAATTATGAGTACTAAGTAACGGTAAAAAATAAATTGTGACGATTCATATTACAGACCCCACCCCTGCACCTCCCATCAAAGGGAGGGGCAGGGGTGGGGTCTGTAATATGAATCTCATGTACTTTTTGGATACATCAAATAGGACCCCCTATTTACTTCACGACAAATTTCTTTCCGTTCTTCACGTAGATGCCGGCCTTGGGATGGCTGACGACGCGGCCACTGAGGTCGTAGATGGTGGTGCTGTCGTGCGGCTTTGGTGCGTTGTGCAGTTCGCTGATGCCTGTGGCGATGCCTACGGGGATGACCGACTTGTCCATGCCCGTGCCGAGGAAGTAGCCGAGGTTGTTGGGCTGGTTGTAGCCGATGTTCTGATTCAGACACTGCATCATGTAGGTGTGGTCGCTCATGAGGAAGGGGAACTTATGGCTGGTGGGATACCAGGTGGAGAAAATCTTGAGGTCAACCAGCTTCGACGCGTCGGGCAGGATGATTTCCTCGCGCCAGTCACCGAGCAGGTCACCGTACCAACTTGGGTTGCCCTTGGTGCCGTTGATCATGGCCATGCTGTAGCGATACATGGTGAAGGTCCGGCCACTGGCAAAGCTGTGGAGGACACCTTTCTCGTTGATGCCCTGTCGGGCCAGCGAGCCGTCGAACCAGATGCCGGCAGCACAACTGACGTCGTTGCCCTTCATGTTGACCCCTGTGCTCACGCCGTCCTGGTCGAAGAGACTGCCCTGATAGTACCAGAACTCACAGCCGGGGTGAGCGGGATCGATGTCGGCCACCATGCAGCGGCCCATGTCGTTGTCGCTCGCCGCGTCCTTCTTCCAGATGACGGCCCCGTCTTTGGCATCGTGGAGTGCCACCATTGTCTTTCCGCTCTCCAGGCAGTGGAACACCTGCATGCCTTCGCGGTCGGGCAGGAACTTGCCCACGTGGTTGGCATCGCCGTGTCCCAGCTTGGTGGTCCACAGTCCTTGTCCGTCGTGGTCGATTGCCATCGAGCCATACATCACCTCGTCCAGTCCGTCGCCGTCGAGGTCGGCCACGTTGAGCGAGTGGTTGCCTTGAGCTGCGTATGCACTGTTGGGGTTGCCGTCCTTGCCTTTGCCGCTGGCTTTTGTGTCGAAGCGCCACTTCTTCGTCAGCTGTCCGTCGCGGTAGTCCCATGCCTCGATGACCGAACGCGCATAGACACCTCGCCCGAAGATGATGGAGGGCAGACCCGTCTCATCGAAGCATCCCACTCCCACGCGGAACGAGCAGGCCCGTTTCCAGTAGCCGTCGCCCCAGGCCTCGCTCGTCTCACGGGCTATGAAGTTGTCGCGTGCCAGTTCGCGCCCCGTCTTTCCGTCGATGACAGAGATGAACTCCGGTCCGGCTGAGTTGTAGTGGTCTATCCATCCCGGACTGCTGCTGTTCAGGTTGCCCCATGTGCGGTAGTCAATCTTGCCGTCGCCGTTGGTGTCGCCAATCTCCTGTCCGTCGCCGAACACGGTGCCTTCGCAGGTGCGGATGGCCATCTCAGCGCATCCGTCACCGTCGAAGTCGGCAATGGCGAAGCTCGAACTGTTGCCCAGGATGATGCCCGGTCCGCCCTTGATGCGCCAGAGGAAGGTGCCGTCGAGCTTGTAGGCATCCCAGATGACGGCATGCAGACAGTCCTTGTAGGAGTAGCCGGCACCCGTTCCGTCGCTCACCACCTCGCCCTTGTCGTTCTTCTGGCTCTGCAGTCGCTTCACCACGATCTCCATCTGTCCGTCGCCGTCCAGGTCGCCTATGCTCACGTCGTTGGCCGTATAGACCAGTTTGCTTTGGTCGTAGACATCCCTGGTGTGTCGGAGAGGAATGGATAGATAGGGCAGTTTGTCGCGATAGATGCGCTCGTCTACGATCAGCGAGTCGAGCGCCTGTTCGCGCAGTGCCTGTTTCTCCTCGTCGGTAGTGACGGAAGTAGGAGGCGTGCCTTCGAAGTAGTCGCCTCTCACCAGATAGTACATGCGGGCGGCAGTAGGCACGCTGGCCGTCTGCCAGCACGTGCTGTTCTTCAGGTTGTAGGCATTGCGCTGCAAGGTGCCGTTGGGCAGGCTGGCCGAACGGCTGTAGAGACAGAAGGCCGTATCCCACGTGTCGGAGGGCAGCATGCGCCAGCTGATGAGCATCTTGCCCGTGTGCTGTTGGTAGTCGCCCAGCGAGGCATTCTTCACGTTGTTGATCGAAGTCCACATCATGCGCTTGTTGGCGCACTGGGTCTTGAAGTTTGACTGTGGCGGTTGTGCAGTGGCAGTCAGCGACAGTGTGGTTGCCGCCAGCAGCAGTGCTTTGCCGAGGTGCTTACGTCCTTTTTGGAAGTTGACTTTCATATTCAGAAAGATTTTTTTATAGTTTGTTTTTCGTTGCCTTCACGAAGTATAATATTAATAATATGTACGCGATGAGGGCGCAAAGCTCGCTCAGCGGATTGGCCAGCCATGACTCGTCGATGGGGTTGAAGCCGCCGAAGCGCAGCAGCGCACTCAGCACGCCCATCAGTGCACCGCCTGCAATGAAGCCACTGGCGATGAGCGTGCCTTTCTCTCCGCGTGCATCGTTGACGGCCTTCTCCTTCGAGCGTGTGGTAACATACCAGTTGATGGCACCGCCCACGATGAGCGGCATGTTGAGTTCCAGTGGGATGAACATGCCCAGTGCGAAGGGCAGGGCCGGCACCTTGCAGAGCGTGAGCACCACGGCCAGCACGGCACCGATGGCATAGAGCAGCCACGGCGCACCCACACCGTTCATCAGCGGGTCGATGACAGCCGCCATAGCGTTGGCCTGCGGAGCAGCCAACTGTCCCGAGGCAAAGCCGTAGGTCTCGTTCAAGAGCATCATCACACCGCCTACGGTAGCCGCCGAGACGAGCGTACCCAGGAACTTCCACGTCTCTTGCTTGCGGGGTGTCGTACCCAGCCAGTAGCCAATCTTCAGGTCGGTGATGAAGGCACCCGACATGGCCAGGGCCGTACACACCACACCGCCCATGATCAGTGCAGCCACCATGCCGCTGGTTCCCTTCAGTCCCACGCCCACCATCACGACCGAAGCCAGGATGAGCGTCATGAGCGTCATGCCCGACACGGGGTTGGAACCTACGATGGCGATGGCATTGGCTGCTACGGTGGTGAACAGGAAGGAGATGACAGCTACCAGCACGGTGGCCACCAGTGCTTGCAGCAGGTTGCCGTCCATCACGCCGAACCAGAAGAACACGAACGTGATGAGAATGGTGACTATTGAAGAAATAGCAATAAAACGGAACGAGAGGTCGGACTGGGTGCGAGGTGTGTCGGCCCCTGAGGTGTCGGCCCCCCTTTCGGCCCCCGAGGGGGCTACAATAGTTTTTTCCTTTGACTGCAATGCTATAGAAGCCCCCTCGGGGGCAGTAGGGGGGGCCGGTATCTCTGTGGCAGTAGGGGGGGCCACTATCCGCGCTATGCTCGTTTTGATGATGTCCCAGCTCCTGATGATGCCGATGACACCAGCCATAGCGATGGCTCCGATGCCGATGGACTTGCCGTAGGCTTTGAAGATATGTTCCGGCGACATGTCGCCCACGGGCATGGTGATTGTCGGGTCCCATTGGTTCAGCACGTCGGTACCGAAGATGAGAGCCATGCCCGGTACGACGAGCCACCACACGGCAAACGAGCCCAGACAGATGATGAGCGCATACTTGAAACCGATGATGTAGCCCAGTCCCAGCACGGCGGCACCCGTGTTCACCTTGAACACCAGTTTGGCTTTCTCGGCCAGGTCTTCGCCCAGTCCCACCACGCGACTGGTGAAGTTCTCATTCCACCAGCCGAAGGTAGCCACGATGAAGTCGTAGAGTCCGCCCACCAGTCCGGCTATCAGCAACGGCTTGGCCTGGTCGCCGCCCTTGGCTCCGCTCACCAGCACCTGTGTCGTGGCCGTGGCTTCGGGGAAGGGATACTTGCCGTGCATGTCGCTCACGAAATACTTGCGGAAGGGGATGAGGAACAAGATGCCGATGATGCCGCCCAACAGCGACGAGAGGAATATCTTCAGGAACGAGGCCGACATCTCAGGATACTTGGCTTGCAGGATATAGATGGCGGGCAGCGTGAAGATGGCACCGGCCACCACGGCACCCGAGCAGGCACCTATCGACTGAATGATGACGTTCTCGCCCAGTGCCTTGTTGCGCTTTGCAGCCGTGCTGATGCCCACGGCAATGATGGCGATGGGGATGGCGGCCTCGAACACCTGGCCCACCTTCAGTCCCAGATAGGCAGCAGCAGCCGAGAAGAGCATGGCCATCAGCACGCCCCATGTCACCGACCATGCGTTCACCTCCGGATAGTTGCCCTTTGGCGACAGCATCGGTTCATACGTTTCTCCTTCGTTCAACTCCCTGAAAGCGTTTTCCGGCAGTTGGCTCTTGATTTCAAATTCTTCCATGTTTTTAGTTTTGTTCTTATAGTTCTATATTCTCTATTTATCTAAAGTTACAGACCCCACCCCTTGCCCCTCCCCTTCTTTGCAAGCAAAGCGTCCCTTTGGGCCGAGCGGATGGGGTCTGTATCTGTTATTATTCATGCCTGCTTTCGATATATCGAAAAGTATGCTGCAAAAATACGAACTTTGTCATAAACTGCCAAACAATTGCCCAAATCTTACAGAGTGGTGACAGAAAAACAAGTCATTTCACTGCATGATTTGGCTTTAAACCCAACCTATGATGGATAGACCGTTCTTTTTGGACTCAAAAGTTTCTGGAAATAATTTCTTCTAATTTGTAATAATTTCTTTCCGACAAAATTTTTCGCAAGAAAAATTTTCATTTGCAGGTCAAAAAAAATTACGTAAATTACGGTAATTTCTTTCCTTAAAAAATATGTATTTTCTTGACAACACCCCCTCTGAGAATCGCACGAAATTCACCAAACTGAAAGTCGCTTGCAAATATGCGAGTATTGAGAGGGCTTACGCATGTTCTTGATTTCCAGTGTGTTGTGAAATTTTATTTCGCAAAAAGAACTATTCCTCTCCATGAGACTTCGCCTTTCGAACAGCTCTGAGCCGCCTTCGTGCTGAGATTTGTATTGAATCAAAGTGGGTTTACAGCCATATCAAACTGAGTTCTTACTTGAATCAGAACGTAACGGAAGTTAGAACTCAGTTTGATATGGCTGTAAACCCACTTTGATTCAATATCAATCTCAAA
>CACXXD010000006.1 GCA_902771445.1 uncultured Prevotellaceae bacterium | reverse complement strand
CTGGCCCTGCAGACGATGGGCCTGACCACGGCCAACCAGCGCTTCGCCACGCTGACCGAGGAGATCATCACGCTCATGGCCGCCCGCAACGAGGAGAGCAGCACCCGCGTGCAGGGCGAGCTGAAGGCGGCACGCACGGAGATGGACCAGGTGTATGCCGACTACGTGGAGCTGACCAACGCGCTCATCGTGACCGGCGCTGCGCCCGAGCTGGAGCAGCTGGCCGGGGTGCTGAACGCGGAGTACAAGAAGATTGAGGAGCAGCAGAAGCAGTCGAAGTCGCTGCCCACGGTGCTGGTCACGTCGGAGGTCGTCGGCAACCACCGCTACTCCGTGCCCGAGTTCGCCACGTGGCAGACCATCGTGGAGCAGAACGAGAAGGCCTTCGCCGTGGCCACCGACGGAAGCAACCGCATCCTCTCGCTCGCCGCGAAGGCCGCGAAAGTCGGCGGCCTGTACCTGACACTGAAAGGCGTGGCCGTGAAGCCCACGGACGCCGTGGACGCGAAGAAGGAGTACGCGCTGGCGTACGTCTCGCCGCAGCCGGAGCCTACGCCGGTGACGCCGGAGTAAAGAAACATCTTAGAAAATGCGCAGAAGGTGTTTTTCTGCTTTTTTAACTTTTAGAATCTTAAATAGTTTTTGTATGTCGGTATAATTTCTTATTTTTGCATCGCATACGAAATCATGGCGTATAATAAACCTATATATACTAATAACTTAAAGACCCAAGTCCCTGTTTCGGTCTTCCCGCAAGGGATAAGAAGGGGGGCAAATAATTATGTTCAAAGATTTAGAAATTTGGTGGGTAACAGGTGCACAGCTCCTTTACGGAGGTGACGCAGTTATCGCAGTTGACGCACACTCAAAGGAGATGGTCGAGGGCCTGAATGCCAGCGGCAACATTCCCGTGAAGATTGTCTATAAAGGCACAGCCAACAGCTCTAAGGAAGTAGAGCAGGTGATGCTGGCTGCCAACAACGACGAGAAGTGCGCAGGTATCATTACATGGATGCACACCTTCTCGCCTGCAAAGATGTGGATCAAGGGCCTTCAGGCACTGAAGAAGCCCATGCTGCACTTCCACACCCAGTATAATGCTGAGATTCCCTGGGATACCATGGACATGGACTTCATGAACCTGAACCAGAGTGCTCACGGCGACATCGAGTTCGGACACATCTGCACTCGCATGCGCGTTGCCCGCAAGGTGGTTTGCGGCTACTGGAAGGACGAGGCTGCTCAGAAGCAGATTGCCGTATGGGCTCGCGTGGCAGCCGGCGTGGCCGATGCTCACAACGTGCGCTGCCTGATGTTCGGCATGAACATGAACAACGTGGCCGTGACCGACGGTGACCGTGTGGAGTTCGAGCAGCGTCTGGGCTACCATGTCGATTACTATCCCGTCAGCTCACTGATGGACTACTTCAAGAAGGTGACCGAGGCTGAGGCCGACGAGCTGGTTGAGGAGTACAAGAAGCTCTATACCATCAAGATCGATGAGAGCGGTGAGGAAGTTTACTGGCAGAAAGTGAAGAACGCCGCCAAGGCTGAGATTGCCCTGCGCCGCGTGCTGAAGGATGAGGGCGCAACCGCCTTCACCACCAACTTCGACGACCTGGGCGATGCCGACATCGATGCTCCCGACTTCTGTGGCTTCGACCAGATTCCCGGTCTGGCTTCACAGCGCCTGATGGCCGAGGGTATCGGCTTCGGTGCCGAGGGTGACTGGAAGACCGCTTGCCTCTATCGCACGCTGTGGGTGATTTCTCAGGGTCTGCCCACGGGTTGCTCGTTCCTCGAGGACTATACGCTCAACTTCGCCGGCGACCGCTCGTCTTGCCTGCAGAGCCACATGCTCGAAGTTTGCCCGCTCATCGCAGTCGACAAACCCAAGCTGGAGGTTCACTTCCTTGGCATCGGCATCCGCAAGCAGCAGACCGCCCGTCTCGTGTTCACGTCGAAGACTGGCCGCGGCATCAAGGCTACTGTCGTCGACCTGGGCAACCGCTTCCGTCTGATCAGTCAGGAGGTAGAGTGCATCGAGCCGAAGCCCATGCCCAACCTGCCAGTGGCTTCAGCTCTATGGGTTCCGCAGCCCACATTCGAGATTGGTGCCGGTGCATGGATTCTTGCTGGTGGTACACACCACAGCGCCTTCTCGTACGACATCACCGAGGAGTACTGGGAAGACTTCGCCGAGATGCTGGGCATCGAGTATGTCAAGATCAACAAGGACACGAAGACCTACGAGTTCAAGCAGACCCTCCGCAACAACGAGGTCTACTTCATGCTGAACAAGGCTCTGAAGTAATCTTCCTGTTTATACAAAATAAAGGCAGCGCACCCAAGCGATGGGATGCGTTGCCTTTGTATATATAAAACTTAAAATAAAGTTAAACGTTTGGCTGTTTGTGAAAAAAAAACTACTTTTGCAGATAGTACTCTAAAACTAAAAATAATATGACTGCAAAACAAACTATTGAGGCTGGAAAAGCCATCCTTGGTATCGAATTTGGTTCAACACGTATCAAGGCCGTACTCATCGATCAGGACAATAAACCTATAGCTCAGGGCTCTCACGAGTGGGAGAATCAGTTGGTCGACGGGCTGTGGACCTATAGCACTGAGGCCATCTGGTATGGCTTGCAGGACTGCTATGCCGAACTGCGCAAGGACGTGCAGAAACAGTATGACTGCGAGATTGAAAGTCTGGCTGCCATCGGCTTCTCGGCCATGATGCACGGCTATATGGCATTCAACGAGAAACAGGAGATTCTGGTGCCGTTCCGCACATGGCGTAACACCAACACTGGCAAGGCCGCTGCTAAGCTGTCGGAGCTCTTCAACTATAACATTCCTCTGCGCTGGAGCATCAGCCACCTCTATGAGGCAATCCTTGACAATGAGGAGCACGTTTCAGACATCAAGTATCTGACCACATTGGCAGGCTATGTTCACTGGCAGGTGACGGGACAGTTCGTTCTGGGTGTCGGCGATGCATCGGGCATGATTCCTGTTGATCCTCAGACCAAGACCTACGATGCTACGATGGTGAAGAAGTTCGATGAGCTGATTGCTCCGCGTGGCTTCTCTTGGAAGTTGCTCGACATCCTTCCCAAGTCGCTGAATGCTGGTGAGAATGCCGGATTCCTCACTCCCGAAGGTGCCAAGCGCCTTGATGTGTCGGGCCACCTGAAGGCAGGTATTCCTGTATGTCCTCCTGAGGGCGATGCCGGCACGGGCATGGTAGCTACCAATGCTGTGAAGCAGCGCACGGGTAATGTGTCAGCCGGAACGTCTTCGTTCTCGATGATCGTGCTGGAGAAAGAGCTCTCCAAGCCATACGAGATGATTGACATGGTGACCACACCTGACGGCAGCCTCGTGGCTATGGTTCACTGCAACAACTGCACCAGCGACATCAACGCGTGGGTAGGACTGTTCAAGGAGTATCAGCAGATGCTCGGTGTGCCTGTTGACATGAATGAGCTTTATGGCAAGCTGTTCAACAAGGCTCTTGAAGGCGATGCCGACTGCGGTGGTCTGATGGCTTACAACTATGTTTCCGGCGAGCCTGTCACCGGTCTTGCCGATGGCCGTCCTCTCTTCATGCGTTCGGCAAACGATAAGTTCAATCTGGCCAACTTCATGCGTGCCAACCTTTACGGTGCCATCGGTGTGCTGAAGATTGGTAACGACATTCTGCTGAAGGAAGAGCAGGTGAAGGTCGACCGCATCACGGGTCATGGTGGATACTTCAAGACTCCTGGTGTGGGACAGCGCATGTTGGCAGCAGCCCTCAACTCGCCCATCTCTGTCATGGAGACCGCAGGCGAAGGTGGCGCATGGGGCATTGCCCTGCTGGCTGGCTACATGGTAAACAATCCCAATAAGCTCGCTTTGGCCGACTATCTGGAGAAGGTAGTGTTCGCAGGAAATAAGGGTGTAAGCATTGCACCCACTCCCGAGGATGTTGCAGGCTTCAACCGCTACATTGAGAACTACAAGAACTGTCTGCCTGTTGAGCAGTGCGCAGTCAATAACAAGAAGTAAAATTGTTGTAACAACTATGTTTGGTGAGGTTCCGGCATTGCTGGAACCTCGCTTTTTTTTATGAGTAGTGGATAGGAAAAGAGGCATTGCCGTGACAGCAATGCCTCTTGATATGAATCTTGCGTTTCGAATTACTCGCCCTTGATGGCAGCCACACCGGGAAGTACCTTGCCCTCGATTGCCTCGAGCAGCGCACCACCACCAGTTGAAATGTAGCTCACCTTGTCGGCCAGACCGAACTTGTTGACACAAGCCACAGAGTCGCCACCGCCAATCAGCGAGAAGGCACCCTCAGCGGTAGCCTCGGCAATGGCCTCACCGATAGCACGGCTGCCAGCAGTGAAGTCGTCGCACTCGAACACACCGGCAGGACCGTTCCACAGGATGGTCTTTGCACCCTTGATGGCATTGCGGAAATCCTCCTGGCTGGCGGGACCTGCATCGACACCCTCAAAGCCTGCGGGGACATTGTTGGCAGCGCAAGTGATGATTTCAGAACCGGGCTTCACAGTCATCGTGCCGAAGTCAAGACCGTTGGTTGCTGTGCAGTCGCTGCCCAGCACCAGCTGAACACCGTTCTTCTTAGCCAGTTCCTCAACACCGAGAGCCACATCCAGCTTATCGAGCTCTACGATAGAGTTGCCGATTTCGCCATTGTGAGCCTTTGCGAAGGTATAGGTCATGCCACCGCAGAGGATAAGCTTGTCGACCTTGCCAAGCAGGTTCTCGATGATGCCGATCTTTGAAGACACCTTCGAACCACCCATGATGGCAACGAATGGGCGCTTGATGTTGCTGAGCACATTGTCGACAGCCTGTACTTCCTTCTCCATGAGCAGGCCGAGCATCTTGTTGTCTGCATCGAAGTAGTCGGCGATGACTGCGGTAGAAGCGTGCTTGCGGTGAGCGGTGCCGAAGGCATCCATCACGTAGCAGTCAGCATAGCTTGCCAGAGTCTTGGCGAACTCCTTCTGGCTGGCCTTCATGGCTTTCTTGGCCTCGTCGTATTCAGGTGTTCCCTTCTCAACACCCACGGGCTTGCCTTCCTCCTCAGGATAGTAGCGCAGGTTCTCCAGCAGCAGAGCCTCGCCCATCTTCAGGGCAGCAGCCTGCTCTTGAGCCTTAGCACAGTCGGGAGCAAAAGCCACGGGTACGCCAAGCGCTTTCTCTACGGCCTCGCGAATCTGTCCGAGTGAGAGCTTGGGGTTCACCTTGCCTTTGGGCTTGCCCATGTGGCTCATGATGATGGTAGCACCGCCATCGGCCAGGATTTTTTTCAGGGTGGGGAGAGCACCGCGGATGCGGGTGTCGTCGGTGATTTTTCCGTTCTCGTCGAGGGGCACGTTGAAGTCAACGCGCACGATTGCCTTCTTACCGGCAAAGTTGAATTCGTTGATTGTCATAGTTTTATTAATGTTAATGTAAAACAACTACGTTGTGATTTATCGAACGCAAAATTACAAAAATAATTATTAAACGCGAAACAGTATGATATTATTTATACTTTTTTTGCGCTCGTCAATCTTGTCTGCAAAGTGTAAGTTACAAATTAGCCAGAAAGTCCTCTGCCCTTTTCAAATCTTCGGGGGTGTCGATGCCAACAGTCTCGATGTCGGTCAGCCCCACTTTGATGCGATAGCCGTTCTGCAGCCAGCGCAATTGTTCCAGACTTTCGGCCAGTTCCAGCGGACTTTGTGGCAGTTGGGTGATTTCGGCCAGAACGTTGCGGCGATAGGCATAGAGTCCCAGGTGTTTCAGGAAGGGAAATGCCGTCATCCATTCGCTGCGCTCTTTTCCGCGAATGAAAGGAATGATGCTACGGCTGAAATAGAGCGCATATCCGTTCACGTCGGTAACAATCTTGGGTGAATTGGGATTCTCGGCAGCCTCGATACTTTCGAAAGGCTTGCCCAGAGTGGCAATTTGCGTCTGGGGGTCGTCAAACAAATGTTTCAACGTCTCTAACTGTGCCTGCTGAACAAAAGGCTCATCGCCTTGAATGTTGACAATCACGTCGGCAGTCGTACCGATTTTTGTTACTGCCTCTTGAATGCGGTCGGTGCCGCTTCGGTGACTGGGTGAAGTCATGACGGCCTTTCCTCCGAAGCGCGCAACAGCATTGTAGATACGTTCATCGTCTGTGGCCACATAAGCCTCGTCGAAAGCCTCGATAGCTTGTTCATAAACTCTTTGAATAACGGTTTTTCCGCTTAGCATGGCAAGTGGCTTGCCGGGAAATCTTGTCGACGCATAACGCGCTGGTATTGTTGCAATAAATTTCATGTTACATGATATTGTTCAGCTGCAAAGTTATTAATAAAATAGGAAATATCCGTTAAAAAAACTAATATTCTTTGCATGTTGCACTTTTTTTCGTAATTTTGGGCGATAAAACTTAATTGATTATTATTTTGAGACATTATATATTAACATTGTTATTTGGTTTCGTCGTATCCGTTGCGTATGCCCAGAAGATTACAATCGGTTCATGCACAACGAAGGACGATGGTGAATATAAAGGGGAAATGTCTTCGGGCAAGCCACATGGAAAGGGTCGCACCACATGGAAAGATGGCGACGTGTTCGAGGGCGAGTATGTAAAAGGCAAGCGTCAGGGGTATGGTGTCTATACCTTTGCCGACGGTGAAAAATATGAAGGTCAGTGGGTGCAGGATCAGCAGCATGGCGAAGGAACTTTCTATTTTTCGAACAACAACAAATACGTTGGTCTGTGGTATCGCGATGTGCAGCAAGGTCACGGCGTGATGTACTACTTCAATGGCGACAAATACGACGGCAACTGGCGTGAAAACAAGCGTGACGGTCGTGGGCGTTATACCTTTGCTGAAGGTGCATGGTACGATGGCGAATGGAAGGACGACCAGAAAAGCGGTCGTGGCCGTTTTGAGTGGACTGACGGAAGCAGTTACGATGGTCAGTGGCAGAATGACCTGAAGTCGGGCAAGGGTGTCTATAAGTATGCTAATGGCGATGTCTATATTGGTTTGTTCCAAGGTGATTTGATGCATGGCAAAGGCATCTATCGTTTCCAGAACGGCGACGTCTATGAAGGTGACTATTATCGCGGTGAGCGCAGTGGCACAGGTATCTTCAAATATGCCAATGGTGATAAATATACGGGCCAGTTGGCACTTGGTGCCAAGCAAGGACAAGGCACGCTGGTTTGGCAGAACGGCAATACCTATACAGGACAGTGGCAGAACGACCAGCCTAACGGCAAGGGAAAACTGACCACCAAGCAAGGTGATGTGGTGGACGGACAGTTTGTCAACGGACAGCCTCACGGTGAATGTATAGGTCATTTGGCAGACGGTTCCAAGTTTAAGGCAACATTTCGTCATGGCAAGCGTCATGGCGCAGCTATTGAGGAGTCGAAGGACGGCAAACGTTTCGAAGGGTCGTATGTCGACGGAAAGCGCGATGGCGACTTCGTGGAAAAAGACCGCAACGGAAAGGTGATAGCCTCCGGGACGTATAGCTTAGGAAGAAGACAAGTGAACAGAAACTGAAATACAAGTCATTAAATCAAAAAATCTACTCATTATGGTTATAGACACACTCGACAATCTCGTAAAGTACGAGTCAATGAATCCACTTTTCAAAGACGTGGTAGAGTTCCTGAAAACCAATGATCTGAACACCCTTGAGCCCGGCAAGCACGCCATCAAAGGCAAAGATCTGTTTGTTAACATCACGACAGCCAAAGGACGAACGCCAGACGAGGCTGTGTTGGAGACTCATATTAATATGATTGACATCCAGATTCCGCTCGATGTTGCAGAGACATTTGGCTATACACCCCTTTGTCGTCTGCCTGAGACACCTTACAATGCGGAGAAGGACATCACGAAGTATGAGGGCATGGCTGAGAGTTTTATTGAATGTCAGCCAGGCATGTTTGCCATCTTCTTCCCACAAGATGGTCATGCTCCTTGCATCTCGATGGCTCCCGAAATCAAGAAAGCTATTTTCAAAGTAAAAGTAATGTAAAGCTATGGCAACAGAGAAGAAAACAACGAAGAAAGCTACTTCGACAAAGAAAGCAGAAAAAGCTAAGGTAGCAGAAGAGGCTCCTAAACATATAGGACTGGTGCAGAACGACTCTTGGCTGGAACCATTCGAGGATGCCATCCGTGGTCGTCATGAGCATGCCTTGTGGAAGTTGAATCAGCTGACTAATAATGGAAAGAAGACATTGAGCGATTTTGCTACTGGTCATCTCTATTTTGGTCTGCACAAGCTGACACGCGGCTGGGTGTTCCGTGAGTGGGCGCCAAATGCCACAGACATTTATCTGATAGGCGACTTCAACGACTGGAAGGAAGACGAGAACTACCGTTGCAAGCGCATTGAGGGTACGGGCAACTGGGAACTGAAGCTGAAGGAGAAAGACCTGAAGCATGGTCAGCTTTATAAGATGAAAGTGAAGTGGAACGGTGGTGAAGGCGAGCGCATTCCTGCTTGGTGTCGTCGTGTGGTTCAGGATGATCAGACAAAGATTTTCTCGGCTCAGGTTTGGAATCCGGCTGTTCCCTATGTATGGAAGAAGGCTGGCTTCAAGCCAAAGAAGAGTCCGCTGCTCATTTATGAATGCCATGTTGGCATGGGACAGGATGCTGAAAAGGTGGGAACCTATACTGAGTTTAAAGACAATGTGCTGCCGCGTGTGGCCAAGGATGGCTACAATGCCATTCAGGTGATGGCCATTCAGGAGCACCCTTATTATGGCTCTTTTGGCTACCATGTTTCTTCGTTCTTCGCTCCGAGCAGTCGTTTCGGTACACCCGAAGAGTTGAAGGCTCTGATTGATGAAGCTCATCGTCTGGGTATCTCGGTCATCATGGATATTGTTCATTCTCATGCTGTGAAGAATGAGGTGGAAGGTCTCGGCAATCTGGCTGGTGATCCAAATCAGTTCTTCTATGCAGGTGACCGTCACGAGCATCCGGCATGGGATTCTCTTTGCTTCGACTATGGCAAGGACGACGTGATGCACTTCCTGCTCTCCAACTGTAAATACTGGTTAGAGGAGTTCCACTTTGACGGCTTCCGTTTCGATGGTGTGACCTCTATGCTCTATTACAGTCATGGTTTGGGCGAGGCTTTCTGTGGCTATCCCGACTATTTCAACGGTCATCAGGATGATAATGCCATCTGCTATCTCACATTGGCCAACAAGCTTATCCATGAGGTCAATCCAGAGGCTATCACTATTGCCGAGGAAGTGAGCGGCATGCCTGGTCTGGCTGCTAAGTTCGAGGACGGTGGCTATGGCTTCGACTATCGTATGGCCATGAATATTCCAGACTATTGGATCAAGACCATTAAGGAGCAGGCTGATGAGAACTGGAAGCCCAGTAGCATATTCTGGGAGGTGAAGAATCGTCGACCCGATGAGAAGACAATCAGCTACTGTGAGAGTCACGACCAGGCTTTGGTGGGCGATAAGACCATCATCTTCCGTTTGATCGATGCCGATATGTACTGGCACTTTGCCAAGAAGGATGAGAATGGTGTGGCAGAGCGAGGCATTGCGCTGCACAAGATGATACGTCTGGTGACTGCTGCTGCAATCAATGGTGGCTATCTGAACTTCATGGGTAATGAGTTCGGACATCCAGAATGGATTGACTTCCCACGCGAAGGCAATGGCTGGAGCTATAAGTATGCACGTCGCCAGTGGAATCTCGTCGATAATCATGATCTCTGCTATCATTGGCTGGGTGATTTTGACCGCGAGATGCTGAGGGTCATCAAGAGTGTGCGTAACTTCCAGAACAAGCCTGTGGTTGAAATCTGGCATAACGATGGTGATCAGGTGCTGGCCTTCATGCGTGGCGACCTCATCTTTGTGTTCAACTTCTCGCCGACTCAGTCTTTCACAGACTATGGCTTCCTTGTTCCAACGGGCAGCTACGAAGTGGTGCTGAACACCGATGCCACACAGTTTGGCGGTCATGGCTTTGCTGATGATACTATTACGCATCTCACCAACTTCGATCCTCTTTATGTAAAGGATCATAAGGAATGGCTGAAACTCTATATTCCAGCTCGTTCTGCTGTCGTCCTTAAGAAAAACTAATGCAATTCTACGATCCACATAAGAAGAATAGCACCATCACCACTCAGGTGATGTGTGCTATTGTCTTTTGGCTGTTTTCACTTGCCTGGCTCTTCTGGTTCCAGAATGATATGCTGATGATTATTCAGCATGTGCTGAGCGAAGGCAAGACTCACTATGACCGTACAATCGGCGCACTGCTCGTTACTACAATATTGTATATCGTACAGTTGTTTGTCGCTCGCTTTCTGAAACTCTACAAGCGTACACATGCCCTTACCTACTTGCCGTCCATGCTCTTGCTGGCTATGCTCTGCGATTATAGTCACCACGGTGTTGGCGGTTATTCGGGGCGCTTCTGGCTCTGGATGCTTCCTGTTATCTTATTGCTATGGGGTGTGTTCGTGTGGGTTGCTCGTCAGGCTTTGCCGTTCGATTCGGAAAAAGAAGAGGCCGGGCTGTTCTCGCGTAGGGTGTGGCTCAACATGTTCTTTATGCTTTGTCAGATGCTGGCAGTGGTGGGCTTCAGCAACACCAATGCTGTATTCCACTATCGTTGTCGCATGGAATCGCTGATCATGAGTGGCAATTACGACGAGGCACTCACCGTTGGTATTCGTTCTGATGAGAGTGATGCCAGTCTGATGATGCTGCGTGCCTTCGCTCTTTCTAAGAAAGGGCAACTGGGTGAGCATCTGTTTGAGTATCCTGTGGTGGGTGACAGCAAAAGCCTCCTGCCTTTGTGGGGAAGTTCTTCTACTGTCTATCTGATTCCTCATGACGAATTCTATCGTCACTTAGGTGCTCGTCCCATAGCAGTTCAGTCGGCTACTCGCTATTTTGATTTGCTCGAAAAAGACTCGCTGGCAACGCGAGCTGTGGCTGATTATCGGTTGTGCGGATTACTGATAGACAAAGATTTAGACCAGTTTGCCCGGCTGCTGCCTTGCTATTACACTGTCGACTCGACGTTGCCGAAGCATTATCGTGAGGCTGTCACGCTCTACATGCATCAGCGTTCACATCCCGTCATCTCCCTTTCTCATGCAGTGGCCGACGAAGATTGGAAAAATCTTCAGGAATTGGAGCGGGCTTATCCTGATAAGGCTGAGCGCAAAGGCAAGGTTGCTGAGCGCTATAAAGGGTCATATTGGTACTACTATTTCTACAATTGAAGTGCTGTTTGTTCAATTGGCAGAGTGACATTCTAGAATTTCTATTTTAAATTATAACGCGGATATGAAGAAATTACTTTTGGGCGACCAGGCTATAGCTCAGGGAGCCATCGATGCGGGACTGAGCGGTGTCTACGCTTATCCTGGCACACCATCTACGGAAATAACCGAGTATATCCAGGATTCGCCTAAGGCACGTGAACGAGGCATTCATAGCCGATGGTCGACCAACGAGAAGACTGCGATGGAGGCGGCTTTGGGCATGTCGTTCATGGGCAAGCGTGCACTTGTCTGCATGAAGCATGTGGGACTGAACGTTTGTGCCGACCCGTTTGTCAATTCGGGCATGACAGGTACCAACGGTGGGCTTGTTGTGCTGGTGGCCGATGATCCTTCAATGCATTCTTCGCAGGACGAGCAAGACTCTCGTTTCTATTGCCTGTGCTGATGCGTGTGACGACCCGTATGGCTCATTCGCGTGCTGTGGTCGAAGTGGCTGAAGAGTCGAAGGCTCAGAATGAGTTAAACTACAATGCCAAAGCCAGCAATTGGGTACTGCTGCCTGCCTTTGCTCGTAAGCGTAACGATGTAGTCACGGCTCAGCAGCCTATGTTGGAACAGATGGCTGTAGAGAGCGCATACAATAAATATATTGATGCACCAGACCATAAGCTCGGTATCATTGCCAGTGGCATAGCTTTCAATTATCTGATGGAGTGCTATCCTGATGGCAAATGTCCTTATCCTGTGCTCAAAGTTTCTCAGTATCCGTTGCCCAAGCAACTCGTTCGTCGCATGACTGATGATTGCGAATTTGTTCTTGTTGCTGAAGAGGGACAGCCTTTCATTGAAGATCAGGTGCGTGGTGTGATGCCTGGCAATGCAGTGATTCGTGGTCGTCTCACAGGTGAACTACCCCGTACAGGCGAGTTGACACCCGACTTGCTCAAGAAAGCACTGGGACTGCCCAGTGACGAAGCCTATAAGACTTGCGAGGATGTGGCTCCTCGTCCACCAGCATTGTGTCAGGGATGTGGTCACCGCGATGTCTATACAGCCTTGAACCAGGTATTGCTTGACTATCCCAATGCTCGTGTTTTCGGTGATATAGGATGTTATACTTTGGGGTTCCTGCCTCCTTATAAGGCTATACACTCGTGTGTAGATATGGGTGCTTCTATCACGATGGCAAAGGGCGCGGCTGATGCAGGACAGTGGCCTGCACTCGCAATCATCGGCGATTCAACGTTCACTCACAGCGGTATGACAGGTCTGCTTGATGCTGCCAACGAAAATGCTAATATTGTAGTAATCATCAGCGACAACCTGACCACGGCCATGACAGGCGGTCAGGATTCGGCTGGCACCAATAAGTTCGAAGCCATCTGTCGTGCGCTGGGTGTAAGTGATGAGCATTTGCACGTAGTTAATCCGATTCCGAAGAACATGCCAGAGATTACCCGCATTCTCAAGGAGGAAATAGAGTACAACGGACTGAGTGTTATCATTCCTCGTCGTGAGTGTATGCAAACTTTACAACGTCACCTCAAACAGAAAAAAGCAAAATGAAGACCGATATTATTCTTTGCGGTGTAGGAGGACAAGGCATTCTCTCTATCGCAACCATCATTGGTGAGGCCGCTATCAAGGAGAACTTATACATCAAGCAGGCCGAGGTTCATGGAATGTCGCAGCGTGGAGGCGATGTGCAGTCGAATTTGCGCTTGTCGAGCAATCCCATCTATAGCGATTTGATTCCTATGGGTGCTGCCGATGTGATTATTTCAATGGAACCGATGGAGGCCCTGCGCTATCTGCCGTTCCTGAAGAAAGATGGTTGGATTATCACTTCCAGCACGCCTTTCGTCAATATTCCGAACTATCCTGATATTGATGTCATCAAGTCGGACTTGGAAAAGATTGGAAACGTCATCATGCTCGACATCGAACAGTTGGCTAAAGATGCAGGTGTTCCACGCTCGGCAAATGTCATTCTTCTGGGTGCTGCTCAGAAAGCGCTTGGCATAGAGTATGGTAAACTTGAGGATGCCATTCGTCGAGTGTTTGGGCGCAAAGGCGATGCAGTTGTCGATGCCAACATTCAGGCATTGGCCATCGGTCGCTCTGCGCAAAAGTAAAAAGTTTACTATAGATAAAAAGAATGCCAGTTCACGAGTTGCGAACTGGCATTCTTTTTATGTTCAGAAACTTGCTATTATCAGCAATATCTTGCCTTATTCGATGACCACCAGTGCATCGTCTTCCATGACACTTTCGCCAATCTTCACGCAGATTGCGGTCACCTTGCCTGCTTTCTCAGCTTGCAGGTTGTTGGCCATCTTCATTGCTTCAAGCACAATCACCGTGTCGCCAACCTGAACCTCGTCGCCAACGGCCACTTTGATGTCTGTGATGACACCGGGCAGTGGAGCCTTGACGGCTGCGTTTTTGTTGACAGCCCCTTTGCTGGCTGTAGCCGTAGAGCTGCTCTCATCAGAGCTTGCTGCTGCCGGCTTACCCAGTACAGGCTTTTTCTTTTCAGGCTCGGGTTCCTTCTCCATTTCCACTTTGAAGTCTTCGCCGTTCACTGTAACGGTCACGATATTCTCTTCGATGTCGCCTACGGCTACTTCGTATTTCGTGCCGTTGATGGTATATTTGTATTCTTTCATTGTTGTTTAGATTTTCGGTTGAGCTGTCATCGTCTGTGCATAACCGTTCCATTGAGTGGGATGCTCTACGATTGTTATGAAGCCAGGCTCCACATCGTGTACGTTGTTTCCCAGATGCTCATGCAGAGCCAGTGCAATGGCAGCATAAACTTCGTTTTGTTTCATATCTCACACACCCCCAACCCCTCCGCAAAGAGGGGAGCTTGGTTACTTCTGAGGGTGATTCACTTCCATATTGTTTCTAAAAAGATAGTTAAAGAACCTCCCCCCTGCAAGTCTTTGCAGACTGTGTAGGGTAGGGGGATGAGGCTTACATAGGAATGTTACCGTGCTTCTTGGCAGGCAGTGCATCGCGCTTGGTGGCGAGCTGAGCCAGTGCGCGGCAGATGCGGAAGCGTGTGTTGCGTGGCTCGATCACATCATCGATATAGCCGTACTTGGCTGCCTGATAAGGATTGGCAAAGAGTTCGTTGTACTCGTCCTCCTTCTCGGCAATGAAGGCCTTCACGTCTTCGCCAGCCTCCTTCTTCGCCTTGGCTTCCTTGGCATAGAGCACTGCGGCTGCGCCAGAGGCACCCATCACGGCAATCTCAGCTGAAGGCCAAGCATAGTTCAAGTCGGTGTGTAACTGCTTAGAACCCATCACGATGTGTGAACCACCATACGATTTACGCAGTGTGACAGTGATCTTGGGGACAGTAGCCTCACCGTAGGCATAGAGCAACTGAGCGCCATGCAGAATGACGGCATTGTACTCCTGCCCCGTACCAGGCAGGAATCCGGGAACGTCGACAAGTGAAACAATAGGAATATTGAAAGCATCGCAGAAACGCACGAAGCGAGCTCCCTTGCGTGAAGCGTTCACATCGAGCACACCAGCGTAGCAAGAGGGCTGGTTGGCCACAATACCAACGCTCTGACCGTTGAAGCGTGCAAAGCCCACGATGATGTTTTTGGCAAACTTAGGCTGTACCTCGAAGAACTCGCCATCATCGACCACAGCACCAATCACCTTGTACATGTCGTAAGCCTCGTTGGGATTCTCCGGAATAATCTGGTTCAGCGAATCTTCCATACGGTTGATGGGGTCGTTGCACTTCTTGCGCGGAGCAAGTTCCATGTTGTTCGAAGGAATATAAGAGAGCAGGGTTTTCAGCATCTGAATGCCTTCCTCTTCGGTCTTTGCGGTGAAATGAGTCACACCCGATTTCGTTGCGTGAACCGATGCACCGCCGAGGTGTTCCTGGTCGATGTCCTCGCCCGTCACGGTCTTCACCACCTTCGGGCCAGTAAGGAACATATAGCTGGTGCCTTCCATCATCAGGGTGAAGTCGGTCAGTGCAGGGCTGTAGACAGCACCGCCGGCACAAGGACCGAAGATTCCGCTAATCTGAGGAATCACACCCGAAGCAAGGATATTGCGCTCAAATATCTCTGCATAGCCAGCCAGTGCGTTGATACCTTCCTGGATACGAGCGCCGCCTGAGTCGTTGATGCCGATGACAGGTGCACCCATTTTCATGGCCATATCCATCACCTTGCAGATCTTCTGGCTCATGGTCTCGCTGAGCGAACCGGCGTGAACGGTAAAGTCTTGTGCGAAGATGAATACCAGACGACCGTCGATTGTTCCGCTGCCGGCAACGACACCGTCGCCGGGGAACTGCTTCTTCTCCATGCCGAAGTTATGGCAACGGTGCTCCTTAAACATATCATATTCCTCGAACGAACCTTCGTCGAGGAGCATCTCGATACGCTCGCGTGCTGTGTACTTGCCGCGTTCGTGCTGCTTTTGAATGGCTTTCTCACCACCACCGAGTCGAGCCTGTTCGCGCTTCTCGATGAGTTGCTTAATCTTTTCTAATTGTTTGCTCATTTTTTTATGGGTCTTATAGGTCTTATGGGACTTATGGGGTTTATAGGACTTATAAGTCTTATAGGTCTTATGGGACTTAGTGGGTTATTAATGCTCGCAGAGCTCTGTTAGAACACCTGCTGTTGACTTCGGGTGAAGGAATGCGATGTTGAGTCCTTCGGCACCCTTGCGTGGAGCCTGATCGATGAGGCGGACACCCTTCTCGCTTACTTCTGCCAGTGCATTGGCCACACCGTCTTCAATGCAGAAAGCTACGTGGTGAACACCCTTGTTGCCTTTGTCAAGCCATTTCTGGATAGTGCTTTCGGGAGATGTGGGCTCCAGCAGCTCCAGTTTCACTTCGCCGCATTTCAGGAAGGCGGTCTTCACCTTCTGGTCTTCTACAACTTCTGTAGCATAACACTCCAGGCCCAGCACGTTCGTGAAGAACGGCAGGCTTTCTTCAATGTTCTGGACGGCGATGCCCAGATGCTCAATGTGTGAAATCTTCATAATGTTTAAATTTTGAATATTCAAAAGTTATTCGTATGTTTATCGTATTTTTATCGACTTACAGTCAAGCGGTGCAAAGTTACGAATAAAATCCAAACCGTCCAAATGTTTGTTGCTTAACTTCTTTAATAAAAGTAAAAACGCGTGTAACAATTTGTATATAATACAAAGCCATCCCATAGCTGTGCTACGGGATGGCTTATTATACTGTTAAGCTAACAGACTTTTTATATTACAAGATGGTCTTCACAGCCTCGAGCATACCCTTCTGCTGGATGAGGTCGAGATACTGCTTCACCAGTGCGTTCAGACCAGCAACCTTGTTGAGGTCCTCCTGCCAGATGAACTCAGCAGCCAGCACTCCGTCGGCCACTTTCTGAGTGTCGCCGGTAGCCCAGAGCTGCTGCAACAGCTCGATAATTTTCGGATCGTCGTTTGGAACGATTTCTGCACCGTCTTCGCGCTTTCCACCCTTGTAGTAGGTGATGATGGCAGCGAGACCGAACACCAGACCCTTAGGCAGCTCGCCCTTGCGCTCCAAGTAAGTCTTCACGCCAGGCAGGTCACGAGCCTGGAACTTCGGGAACGAGTTGAGCATGATGCTCGTCACCTGATGGTCGACGAATGGGTTGTCGAAGCGCTCCAGCACATCGCCGGCAAACTTCTCCAGCTCTTCCATCGGCAGGTCGAGTGTCTGCATCAGCTCGTCGAACTGAACCTTATGGATGTACTTGCCGATGACCTCATGCTGGCAGGCATCGCGAACGATATTCACTCCGCTCAGATAAGCAACAGGCGAGAGCACCGTGTGCGGGCCGTTGAGCAGTGTCACCTTACGCTTGTGGTAAGGCTCTTCCGAAGGAACGAACAGCACGTGCAGTCCAGCCTTGTCGGCAGGGAATTCCTGAGCAACTTCTTTCGGAGCCTCAATAACCCAGAGGTGGAAGTTCTCAGCCTGTACGACGAGGTTGTCGCGATAGCCAATCTTCTCCTGAATCTGTGCAATCTCCTTGCGAGGGAAGCCTGGAACGATACGGTCGACAAGCGTTGCATAGACGCCACAGGAGTTCTCGAACCACTGGCGGAAGCCCTCAGGCAGCTGCCAGAGATCAATGTACTTGCGGATGCAATCCTTCAGCACGTGTCCGTTCAGGAAGATGAGTTCGCAGGGGAAGATGATGAGACCCTTGGTGGGATCGCCATTGAAAGCCTGATAACGGTGATAGAGCAGCTGAACGAGCTTGCCGGGATAAGAAGTGGCGGGCTTGTCCTCCAGTTTGCAGTTTGGATCGAAAGCGATACCAGCCTCAGTCGTGTTCGAAATCACGAAGCGCATCTCAGGCTGTTCGGCCAGTGCCATGTAAGCATCGAACTGAGCATAGGGGTTCACACAGCGGCTAATCACGTCGATACGCTCGATGGTGTTGACGGGCTTACCGTTCTCGCGGCCTTGCAGGTTGACGTGGTAGAGGCAGTCCTGACCGTTCAACCATTCAATCATACCGCCGTTCAGAGGCTGAACGACCACAACCGAACCATTGAAGTTTGTCTTCTGGTTCATGTTCCAGATAATCCAATCTACGAATGCGCGGAGGAAGTTACCCTCACCAAACTGAATGACCTTTTCGGGCATTACACTCTTCGGAGCGAAGTGTTTGTTTAATGGTTTCAACATGTTTTTGTTTGTTTTAGATTTGATTGTATTATAAACTTATGTGCAAATATACGGAATAATTCTGAATCTTCAAAATTAGACCGTATTGATTTTTGTTTTTTTTACGTAATGGTTTACGATTCGCTGTCTTGGCATACAAGTTGACAGCGAATCGTGCAGACTACGACTGTGTGGTCGTGTCGTTGTTTGTCGAGCTGGGCTTGCGGCGCTTCCTGCGTCTTGGCTTCTTGTTCTTTGCCTGTGGCGCTTCTTCCGTGTCAGTGTTGTCCGTGTCTTGCTGCCCTGCGTCTTGTTTGGCTTCAGACTTCTTTCCTCTTCTCCATCTGCTGCGCGATGATCTGCGCTTTAGGCTGTGGGTAGTCTTACGACCGCTTCGTCCAATATATTCCGGCCCTTCGCCTAAGCCTTCGGGCAGTGGATTCTTGTCGACATCCTTCTGCAGAAAGTGTTCGATGGCCATGAATCTGCTCACGTCTTTCTCGTTGATGAAAGTGATGGCGACACCGTCACGGTCGGCCCGTGCCGTGCGCCCTATGCGGTGTACGTAGTCTTCAGCATCGTGGGGAACATCATAGTTGATGACCATGCGGATGTCGTCGATGTCGATGCCTCGTGCCACGATGTCGGTAGCCACCAGCACGTCGATGTGTCCCGCCTTGAATTTGTACATCACCTCGTCGCGCTCAGCCTGTGTCAGGTCGGAGTGCATGGGTGCACAATTAATGTCAATAGCCTTCAGTTCGCGGGCAATGTCCTTCACGCGGTCCTTCTTTCCACAGAAGATGATGACGCGCTTCAGGTCGCCCTCCTTGAAAAGATTCTGAATGATTCCCAGCTTTTGCGTGTCGTAGCAGACGTATGCCGACTGTTTGATTTTCTCGGCAGGACGGCTGACGGCAATTTTCACTTCGACGGGATCGTGCAGCAGCGATACGGCCAGTTCGCGAATCTTCCCGGGCATTGTGGCCGAGAACATGATTTTCTGACACGTGGGTGGAAGCAGTTTGTTGATTTGCAGAATGTCTTCCGAGAATCCCATGTCAAGCATGCGGTCGGCCTCGTCGAGCACAAAGAATGAAGTTCTGGAAAGGTCGAGGTTGCCCACCTTCATGTGGCTCAGCAGTCGTCCCGGGGTTGCTATCACCACGGGTGCTCCGTGGCGCAGTCCTTTCAGCTCTTGGTCAAAGCGGTTGCCGTCGTTGCCACCATAGACGGCAATCGACGAAATGTCTTCCAGATAATAGCTGAATCCCTCCATAGCCTGGTCTATCTGTTGTGCCAGCTCGCGTGTTGGCGACATCACCACGCAGTTGATGGCATCGTCGGGATAGTCACCGTCGTCAAGCATTGAGAGGATGGGCAGCAGGTAGGCAGCAGTCTTGCCCGTTCCTGTCTGGGCTACCCCAAGGACGTCACGTCCGTCAAGGATTTCTGGTATGCACTTTTCTTGTATAGGCGTCATATCCTCGAAATGCATGTCGTAGAGTGCGTCAAGGATATTGTCGTTAAGATATGTTTCTTCAAATGTCATAAAAAAAATTAGTTTGGTGCTTGCCTGTAGCAATAGTAGGCAATGAAGGTGTAGAGAATGTTCGGAATCCAGGCTGCCAGCATGGGGGGCGTGCCTGCATTGATGGCAAAGGTAGCGCTGATGGTCTGCAATAGGATATAGGTGAACGACAGAGCGAGTCCGATGCCCAGATACATGCCCATGCCGCCCTTGCGCTTGCGCGACGAGAGCGACGCGCCGATGACGGTCAGGATGAACGAGGCAAACGAAGTGGCTATTCGTTTGTGATACTCCACTTCATACTGCACCACGTTCAGCGAGCCGCGGTCTTTCTGTTTGGAGATGTAGCGCAGCAGTTCGGGTGAGGTGAACGTCTCTTGCTGTCCTTTGGTGAACACGAGGTCCATTGGCTCCATCATGATGGTCGTGTCGATCTCCATGCCCGTCTCTATATGCTCGCGCAGTCCTTTCAGCGTTCTGATTTTGTAGTTGATGGCCTTCCAGTGGTAGCGGTCGTCAGAGATGGTGTCATACTGAATGATGTTGGCCGTCATGTGGCTCACCAGCTGTTTCTTCTCAAACTTGTCGAGCGAGAAGCCGTAGCCTCGCTTCGTCAGGTTGTCGTAGCTCTGAATATAGGCAATGACGCCCGGTGCCACTTGCAGCTGAACGTTTTGGGCGCTGGTGTTCTTCTTGTTGTTCTTGTAGAGCACCTCAAACTCTTGTCTTACCACGTTGCCCTTGGGGATAATGTAGGCCCCGAGAAAGAAGTTGACGACGGCAATCAGGGCTGCCGAGAGCATATAGGGCCGCATCAGTCGTCTGAAGCTCGTTCCGCATGCCAGCATGGCAATGATTTCCGAGTTGCCTGCCAGTTTGGAAGTGAAGAAGATGACGGCGATGAAGACGAAGAGGGGAGAGAACAGATTGGCGAAATAGGGGACGAAGTTGGCATAGTAGTCGAACACGATGGCCTGCCACGGTGCGTGGTTGGTGGCAAACTTCACCATGTGCTCGTTGAAGTCGAAGACGATGGAGATAGAGATAATCAGTGCGATGGCATAGATATACGTGCCAATGAACTTCTTGATGATATACCAGTCAAGAAGTTTCAGATAGTGCTGCTTGTTCCTGTCGACGGGTAGTCTCAGTTTGCTCAGCGCTCGCGTCAGTTTCTCTTTCATTGCCTTACGTCGTTCTTCTACAGTCTTCTTCCCAGGGCTTCGATGACCGACCGTTTCCACGCAACGAAGTCACCTTGTTCTATATGCTGTCGTGCGTCGGTGACGAGTCGCAGATAGAAAGCCAGGTTGTGGATGGACGCAATCTGCATGGCCAGCAGTTCCTGCGCCTTGAACAGATGGTGCAGGTAGGCCTTGGAGTGCAGTCGGTCTATTTCGCATCCTGTGGGGTCGATGGGCGAGAAGTCCTGTTCCCATTTCTTGTTGCGCATGTTCATCGTTCCTTCGTAGGTGAAGAGCATGGCATTGCGACCATTCCGCGTAGGCATCACGCAGTCGAACATGTCGACGCCTCGCTCGATGGCCTCCAAGATGTTCTGTGGCGTGCCAACGCCCATCAGGTAGCGCGGACGATCCTTGGGCAGAATCTCGTTGACCACCTCAATCATTTCATACATCACCTCAGTCGGTTCGCCTACGGCCAGTCCTCCGATGGCATTGCCCTCGGCCCCTTTGTCGGCCACATATTTGGCCGCTTCCTGTCTCAGATCCTTGAAGGTGCATCCCTGAACGATGGGGAAGAGTGCCTGATGATGCCCGTACAGCGGTTCGGTCTCGTTGAATCGCTTCAGACATCTGTCCAGCCAGCGTTGCGTCAGTCCCAGCGATTTCTTGGCATACTGATAGTCGCTCTGGCCGGGAGGACATTCGTCGAGTGCCATCATGATGTCGGCTCCAATGATGCGCTCGGTGTCCATGACGTTCTCGGGGGTGAAGATGTGCTTCGAACCGTCGATGTGTGAGCGGAATTCGCAGCCTTCCTCTCTCAGTTTGCGAATGCCCGTCAGCGAGAACACCTGAAAGCCGCCCGAGTCGGTCAGTATGGGGCGGTCCCACGTGTTGAATCGGTGCAGTCCGCCTGCCTTGCGCAGGGTGTCGAGCCCCGGGCGCAGATACAGGTGATAGGTGTTGCCGAGAATGATTTGTGCCTTCACCTGCTCGCGCAGTTCAGCGAAGTGCACGCCTTTCACGCTGCCGCATGTTCCTACGGGCATGAAGATCGGCGTCTTTATCTGACCGTGGTCGGTCGTAATCACGCCTGTGCGTGCGTCGCTGGCATTGTCAGTATGTTGTAGTTCGAAGGTCATTTCTTGTCTTTTTCTTCGTCAATCTGGAATATCATGGGATGCTCTACCAGCTCATTGGTCAAGGCGAAGTTCCACACGTCCTGCACGTTTTCCACGTAATGGAAGTTCACACCCTTCAGGTAGATGTCGGGTATCTCGTTGATGTCTTTCTCGTTTTCCCGGCACATGATGATGTCGGTGATGCCGGCACGCTTGGCAGCCAGGATCTTCTCCTTGATGCCCCCTACGGGCAGCACCTTGCCTCTCAGCGTGATCTCGCCCGTCATGGCGGTGTTCTTGCGCACCTTGCGCTGCGTGAGGGCCGATGCTATCGAAGTGGCAATGGTGATGCCTGCCGACGGTCCGTCCTTGGGCGTGGCCCCTTCAGGCACGTGTATGTGCATATTCCAGTTGTCGAAGATGCGATAGTCTATGTTCAGCGTTTCAGCATGTGCCTTCACATACTCCAGTGCCAGTATGGCGCTCTCCTTCATCACGTCGCCCAGATTGCCCGTCAGCGTGAGTTTCGAGCCCTTTCCTTTCGAGAGCGAGGTCTCAATGAACAGAATCTCGCCGCCCACGCTGGTCCATGCCAGTCCGGTGACCACTCCGGCATAGTCGTTGCCTTGGTAGATGTCGCGGTAGAAGGGAGCCTTGCCCAGCAGACTCTCCAGACGGTCGGGCGTAATCTTCATGTCGTCCTTCTTGCTTGCCGTTTCCTCGTCGGTGCTAGCCGCATTCTTTGCCGTCAGGTTCATCTGCATGTTGTAGGCCAGTTTGCGCAGCGCTTTGTTGATTTGCTTCTCTAACTGGCGCACACCGCTTTCACGCGTGTATTGCTCAATGATTTTCTCGATGGTAGCCTTGCTGAACATCGGCTTGGGCTTCTGTGTGTTCAGCCCCGTGTTCTCCAGTTCACGTGGGATGAGATGTCGCTTGGCAATCTCAATCTTCTCCTCGGTGATGTAGCCGCTCACCTCGATGATCTCCATGCGGTCGAGCAGGGGCTTGGGTATGGTGCCCAGGTTGTTGGCCGTGGCCACGAAGAGCACCTTCGACAGGTCGTAGTCCACGTCCAGGTAGTTGTCGTGGAAGGCCGTGTTCTGTTCGGGGTCGAGCACTTCGAGCAGAGCCGAGGCCGGGTCGCCGTTCACGGTGTTCTGCGTCACCTTGTCTATCTCGTCGAGAATGAACACGGGGTTGCTCGAACCCGCTTTCTGAATGCTCTTGATGATACGTCCGGGCATGGCCCCGATGTAGGTGCGACGGTGTCCGCGTATCTCGGCTTCATCGTGCAGACCGCCTAATGACACGCGCACGTACTTTCTTTTCATAGCCTCGGCGATCGACTTGCCCAGTGAGGTCTTGCCCACGCCCGGAGGTCCGTAGAGGCAGAGAATAGGGCTCTTCAGGTCGCCGCGCAGCGAGAGCACTGCAATATATTCCAGTATGCGCTCCTTCACCTTCTCCATGCCATAGTGGTCGTGGTCGAGAATCTTCTGCGCACGCTGCAGGTTCAGGTCGTCCTTGGTGTATTCTCCCCAGGGCAGTGCGACGAATGTCTGCAGGTAGTTCAGTTGCACATTGAAGTCGGGCGACTGTTGCGACAGGTTGTCCAGCTTGTCCAGCTCCTTGTAGAACAGCATGGCCGTCTCTTCCGACCATTTTTTCTTCATGGCCTTTTCCAGCAGTTCGGTCTTTTCGGGCGTCGTCTCGTTGCCCATTTCGGCCTGCAGGTTCTTAATCTGCTGTTGCAGGAAGTAGTTCTTCTGTTGCTCGTCGATGTCCTCGCGTGTCTTGTTGCGAATGTCGGCCTTCAGGTTCTGCAGGTTGATTTCGCGGTTCAGGGCCTTCATCGTGCCGAACAGTCGCTCTTTCAGCGATTCGCTGCCCAACATCTTCATCTTCTCCTTGATGTTGAAAGGCATGTTGGTGCAGATGAAGTTGAGGGCCATGATGTTGTTGTGTATGTTGTGTATGGCAAAGGTTGCCTCGTCGGGAATGTCTTCGGCCACGTTGACGTATTCTTCGGCCATCCTTCTCAGGTCGTCCATAGCCGTGTCCCATTCGCGGTCTCTTTTCTCGGGCAACAACTCGGGGGCAGCTTCTATCTTGCCTTTCAGATAGGGTGTGGAGCTGTCGATGCCCACCAGCCGCATCCTGCCGAATCCCTGTACAATGGCGGTCAGGTTGCCGTTGGGCAGTGTGAGCTGCTTCACGACTTTGGCCAGCACGCCATATTCGTAGAGATCCTCTTGCACGGGGAGCTCCACTTCTGGGTCTCGCTGGCATACGATGCCGATGAGCAGGTTTTTCTTTTCAGCCTGTCTTACCAGTGTTAAGCTTGAGTCGCGCCCGATGAGGATGGGCGAGACGACACCTGGAAAAAGTACGAGATTCCTGACAGGAAGAATGGGGACTATTTCGGGCGTTTCCATTTCGAGCAAATCTTTGAAATCGCCTTCAATATCGGCAATCATAGAAAAAGCTTTGTTATTCTGATTCTCACTCATTTGTTGTCTTCACTATATAATTGGGGTGCAAAGTTACGAAATATTGATGACGTAGCAAAGCATTTTTTAGATGATTAACGAAAATCATTTGCTAAAGAGTTTGCGCCGAAGGCATCATTATTCTTATTATTTCAATTCGTTTCTGTTTATTCATTGGCATTTCGTTCATCCGCAACAGCACGAAAAAAGCCACGGAGTGCGGAATCATTTCCGGCCCTCCGTGGCTTCTCAGATGTGAAAGGTCTTACATGTTACTTCACCACTACCTTCTTGCCGCTTTTTTTTCTTTCCAATAGCCATCATGTCCCTTCAAAAAAATATGAATAATCTTTACAATGACCCCTCTGAGAATCGCACGGAATTCACCAAACTGAAAGTAGCTTGCAAATATGCGAGTTTTGGAAGGGGTTGCGTATGCCGTTGAGTGTCAGTTGGTTATAAACATTGCTTCGCAAAAAGAACTGTTTTTGGCTTCGGAAAATTCGCTTTTCGGACAGTTCCGAGATACAATCCGCAGCCTTTGTGCTGTGATTTGTATTGAATCATGGTGGGTTGGCAGTCATATCAAAGTGAGTTATGACTTAGAACAGAATGCAACTAATGATGAAACTCAGTTTGATTTGGCTGTAAACCCACTTTGATTCAATATCAATCTCAAAACGATGGTTGCGGCATGCTGTGAGTGCATGTGATTTCTCGCTCCAGAATGCCACTTTCCGAAGGGCCTTTTTTCTATGAATAATCTTGACAAAATAAAGACAGAATTCTTGCAATTTTTTTACTTGAAGAACTTTGATATAATATATCATGGTGGGAACGTGAACCGAAAAAACAATAAAAAAGCAACGAAGTTTCACCTTTTGTATATTAATTGTTTGGTAGTTCACTTCCTTTTTTGTACTTTTGCAGAGACAATTTATATATAAGTTATAAAAGAAACAGATATGGCTGTGAAAATTTTAAGTGTCGACGATGAGAACGACTTAGAGTTGTTGTTGACGCAATACTTCAGGAGAAAAATACGTAAGGGAGAATACGAGTTCGTTTTTGCTCACAATGGGCTTGAGGCGCTGACCATGATGCTGAAGCATCCCGATATTGAGATCATTCTTTCTGACATCAACATGCCGGAGATGGACGGACTGACGTTGCTCGCCAAGATCAATGAGATGCGCAATCCAGCCTTGAAAGTAATCATGGTGAGCGCCTATGGCGATATGGGCAATATCCGTCAGGCCATGAACAACGGCGCCTTCGACTTTGCCACGAAGCCCATAGACCTTGACGACCTGAGCGTGACCATCGAGAAAGCCATTGAACAGATTAACTACGTGCACGAGATGCAGCGCGAGCATCTTCAGCTGGAGTCGCTCAAGACCGACTTGGCTGTGGCCAGCGAGATACAGCATGCTATCCTGCCGCGTGTGTTCCCGCCATTTCCCGACCTGGCTGAGCAGCTGGATATTGCAGCCTCGATGACACCGGCCAAGGACGTGGGCGGCGATTTCTACGACTTCTTCCGTATCGACGATCACCGTATAGGCTTCATTATTGCCGACGTGAGCGGCAAGGGCATCCCGGCCGCCATCTTCATGGCCGTGAGCCGCACCCTGATACGCGCAACGGGCATCAGAGGCGGCAGTCCCTCCGACTGCGTCACTTATTCCAATAAGCTGCTCTCCTCTGAGTCGGTAGACTGCATGTTCGTCACGCTGTTCTACGGCATCCTCGACGTTCAGTCGGGCGAGGTGGTCTATTGCAATGCAGGCCACAATCCTCCCTACTTGTTGAAACAGAATGGTGACGTAGAAGTGCTGTCGGTGTCGAAGGACCCGATGGTGGGGGCCATCGACGGCATTGAGTATCATGAGGAAAGGTTCACAATGGAGAAGGGCGACGCACTGGTCATGTTCACCGACGGCGTGACCGAGGCCATGAACACATCGTTTGAGGAATTTGGCGAGAATCGGCTCGTTGAGACACTCGAAGGCGTCACGCTGCATAGCTGTAAGCAGATTATAGAGGCCGTGAAGACCGATGTTGCATCGTTTACGAAAGATGCCGAACAGAGCGATGACCTGACATTGCTTGTTATAAAGAAACTGTGAAGAAACTGAAAATTGCATACGGGGTAGCAGGGGCTCTGGTGGCGGCAGTTGCCGCCGTGGGCCTTTGGAACTGGCACGCTGAACACTTGCATGTGGCGAGCCTGGAGAAACAGGTGGCTGCGTTGCAGAAAGACGAGATGCGCTCGGCCATCGTGAGCAGCGTGAGCAAGCAGCTGGGCGACATCGCCTCCGACCAGCAGAGAATAGCCGAAGAAAAGGCTGAGGAAGCTGAGCGGCAGAAGCAGGTGGCCGACGAGGAGCGGATGCGGTCGGAGATAGCCAAGCGCGAGGCACAAGAGGCTGAGCGACAGGCCAAGGAAGAAAAGCAGAATGCCGAAGAGGCGCGTCACAAGGCTGATATTGAGCGTAACAACGCAATGCTTTCGGAGCAAAGAGCCACCGAGGCCAAGCGACAGGCCGACACGCTGCGCTACCTTGCACTGGGACACTCATTGGGAGCTTCGTCGTTGCAGATGCAATCTACCAACCCCGAAATTGCACAGTTGCTGGCATACTATGCCTATTATTATACGGAGGCCTATGGCGGCGACATGTTTACGCCTGCCGTCTTTCAGGCATTGCTCAATGCCAGTCATAGCTGGCAGACGTGGAAAAAACATCGCGGAGCCGTCACTGGGATAGACTTTATGCCGCAAGGCGACGACCGTTTTGTGACCGTCAGTACCTATGGTGAAATGTTTATTCACAAAAAGGTAGGCAACAGGCTGGAAACCAAGACAATACTGAGCAGCAAGGACCTTGACTTCCGCGATCTCTACGTCACTAAGCAAGGTTCAATCTTTGCACTGAGCAGAAGTGGGCATTTCGTGTATTGGAGAAGCGAAATGGCCAAGCCTCGAATCATATCCCTCAAGCAGGTAACCTATCCATTGGCTTTCAATGCGCTGAATGATAGGTATATACAGGTGATCGGGGAGCGTGCGATGGCTTTGATTGATCTTTCGAAGAAAGACGACGAGGCTGTCGTGGGAGTAAACAATCTGAACTTCAAGGTGGTGAGCTGCGGATTGCATAAAGGCATGTCGGTGCTTTTCGACGATCAGCATCATGAGTATCTGGTGAGAGACTTCAATAAGATTGACCCGCCCAAGAAGATATTGCCGATGGGTACGGTGTCGGAATATGTCTATTCGGCCTCATCGGACCTGAGATTCTATGGAATGACCGATGGCAGCATCTATATGTACAAAAGCGACAGTGATATACCTGTGAAGATGATTGGTCACAAATCGCGTATCACCAAGATGAAGCTCTACAACTATCATCTCTACACAACCAGCTACGACGGCAAGATGAATTTCTGGAATACCGAAAGCGACAAGACGAAGACCGGAAAGATTGAGCCGATGGAACTGCTGTCTATGCGTGCATGGATACTGGCCTTCACGAGCGACAACACCGGACAGTATGTCTGGACAGGCGACCATCAGGGCAATCTGACCGAGGCCCTGCTGAGAGTGTCGAACATGAAGAGCTATATAGAAACAGAGCTGAGACGGAAGCATCGTGACTTTACAGAAGATGAGTGGACTTACTACATCGGAAAGAACGAGCCGTACAGACCTGTCCTGTTTGCGAAAGGAAAGGAGGTGAGGCGATGAAGAAGCTCGTCTTGTTTGTTCTCACTCTTTTCGTCCTTTTGCAGCCGTCAGCCGCAAGGCATTATGGCGTGCCTTTCTTCAAGAATATTTCTTCGTCGGAATATGAGGCCAACAAAATCAACTTTGACATCGTCATAGGAAAGGATGGCACCGTGTTTGTGGCCAATTTCGAGGGAGTGCTTTACTACGACATGTCATCGTGGGGCATTCTGCGGAACAAGAGCCTGACGCGTATCACCTCGTTGATGCGCGACGCAAAAGGCACCGTGTGGGCCGGCGGCAACAACTATCTGGGAAAAATCATAGAGGGTGGAAATGGGTCGCTGAGCCTTATGGGGCTTGACAGAAAACTGAATTTTCAGGGAGAGGTCGTGCGCATCTGGGAGGAAGACAGCCGGGTGGTCTTTCTTGCCAGCAACGATACCATCTATGCAGTCAAGGACAATTACTACGTCTACTTGCGGAAAAATGAAGGGGAAGAAAGAATCAAGTCGGATTTTCTCGACGAGCCTGGCATTACTCAGGTGCTGAATATTGATTTGGGAATCCAGGCGGTTTCAACCAACAGCCGAGGACTGTTCTTGTTCGACGATAAGGGAAATCTGCTCTACAATGTTACCGAAAACAATGGTCTGTGTTCAAACAATATCGTTGACATAGCCTATAACGGGAAAGGCGTGTTGTGGGGTGCCACTGACAACGGCCTTTTTGCCATGACGATTCCTTCGGCCTATTCGTATTTCTCGCCGCTCGAAGGATTGCAAGGTGCGGTGAACAGCATTCAGAAGTTTTCCGGCAGAATGTATATAGGTACGCGCACAGGCTTGTTCTATCAGGACGAGAAACGCTTTGTCCACTTGAACGGAATCAACCATACGTGTTGGCAGCTTTGTGTGGATGGCAACCGCCTGTTGGCTGCCACGGAAGAAGGGTTGTTTGCCATCGATTCGAACAACAATGTGAAATTGCTGAATGAAGGCAACAATGCCATGTCGCTGCTGGTGGCCCACGATGGCTTCTTCTCCGGCGAGCGCAATGGCGTGTTCTTCAACGAACGTAGTGGCAAGAGGAGAAAGATGCTTGACTTGCAGCGCGTGACGCACATGATGATAGATGCTGACAGCACGTTCTGGATGAAGACCCTCTATGGGCAGATCTGGTATCGCCGTTGGTCGAAAGCACAGTATGTGCAGTACAATGAAACGATTCATACGAATGAAGCTGCCACGTTGGTGCAGTTGAAAGACTCGGTCGTCGTGGTCGATGCGCTCGACACCATTCCCTTCGTCTATCCGCAGTTTTCTTATATGGACTCAACGGGTGCCACGTGGTTGACGGACAACGACGGCAAAGGGCTGTATGCATGGAAGAATGGCAAGCGCATCTCTGAGTTTGATGTGTATCTGAATCCATTGGAAAATTTCGTGGTAAGTGCCGTTTATGTCGATGCACAGAAGGTCTGGATTGGCGGTGAAAAAGGAATCTTCGTGATCGACCGAGCCGTCAACGACCCCTTCTTTACGGCTGTCCCCAAGCTCAGCATCCGAAAGGTGATGCTCAATGGTAGTTCGGTGCTTTGGGGAGGATTTGGTGAGCAGCAGAAGCTTTCGTACAACCTGAACAGCGATGAGAACGACCTGTTCTTCTCTTTTGCGCTCGACAACTCTCCATTACTGGAGAATTCGATGTACCGTTATCGCATGAACGGTGGCAACTGGAGCGAATGGTCGGACAGGACTTCGGTCAGATACTATAACCAGTCGGTAGGCAGCCATGTCTTCGAAGTGGAGGCAATGGACCCGATGGGGCGCGTGTCTGAACCTGTGAGTGTCAGCTTCTTCATCAGGGCACCCTATTACCTGCGGTGGTACATGATCGTCGTGTATATCCTACTGCTGATTGCGCTCATCGTTGCTATTTCGCGCTGGCGCACACAGAGACTTGAAAAAGAGAAACTGCGACTGGAGGCAATCGTGAATGAACGTACAGCCGAGGTGGTGAAACAGAAGGATGAGATTGTGCAGCAGCGCGATGAGATCATGAAGCAGAAAGACGAGATCGAGGAGAAATCGAATCGGCTGGAAACCGCTCTCGCTGAACTGAATGAGGCGCAGAGCGAGCTGATTCGTCAAGAGAAAATGGCTACCGTGGGTAAGCTGACCCAGGGACTGATTGACCGTATCCTGAATCCCTTGAACTACATCAACAACTTCACCAAGCTCTCTGAAGGACTCGTAAAGGATGTCGAGGCCAATATAGAAGATGAGAAAGCGAATTTTGATGAGGAAAACTATGAGGACACGATGGATGTGCTCGGCATGCTGAGCGGCAATCTGAAGAAGGTGAGCGAGCACGGGCAGAGCACGACGCGGACACTGAAGGCAATGGAGGAAATGCTGAAAGATAGAACTGGCGGCATCGTTCCCATGGACTTGTCTGCCGTGCTGCATCAGAATGAGCAGATGACGGTCACCTATTATGCCAAGGAGATAAGCGAGCGGCATATCAATGTCGTGTTTGACTATCCTGCCGAGGGTCTGTTCATCGATGGTAATGACGATCAGCTGAGCAAGACGTTCATGAGTCTGCTGGGCAATGCGGTCTATGCCGTTGTGAAGAAAGCATCACGCGAGCAGTATGCTGCGGAAATATCTGTCAAGGCGTCGGTTGACGAGAAGAACATTGTGCTTTTGTTCCGCGACAACGGCATCGGTATTGAAGATACGATTTTGGACAAGATCTTTGACCCGTTCTTTACCACGAAGACGACTGGTGAGGCTTCGGGCGTGGGACTCTACCTGAGTCGGGAGATTATACAGAATCACAGGGGCGACATTTCTGTGAAGTCTGTTAAAAACGAGTTTACTGAATTTACTGTTGTTTTGCCTAAAAGAAAATAAAGTTGACTATGGAAAAGAATCTGGAAAAACTGAAAGAACAGCTGAAGAAGCAGGAAAAGTTGGCTTCACTGGGAATGCTCAGTGCAGGCATTGCCCATGAAATACAGAATCCTTTGAACTTCGTCATCAACTTCAGTAAGATGTCTGGCAAGCTGCTGGACGACCTGACTGAGATTGTGGAGGACAACGAAGACAAACTGCCAGCCGAAGATCGCGAAGACCTGGATGATATCGTGGCCGACCTGAAGGAGAACATGGGCAAGATTGTTGAGCATGGCGAGCGTGCCATCAGCATCATCCGCGGTATCCTGCTCGTGTCGAGAGGCAAGGACGATGAGTTCCTGCCCACCGATGTGGCAAAGCTTACCAAGGAGTATGTGTGGCTGTCCTACCATGCCATGCGAGCTAACTATAAGAACTTCAACATCAGTATTCGGGAGCATTACCAGGAAGGACTGCCCACCTTGATGGTCATCCCTCAAGACTTGAGCCGTGCGGTGCTGAATGTGATGAACAATGCCTGCTATGCCGTATGGAAGAAGTCGAACGAGCCGGGGCAGAGCAACTATGAGCCTGCCATTGAGATTGATGTGAAAATCGATAACGGCCAGCTTGTCATCAGGATCGAAGACAACGGCGAGGGCATGAGCGATGAGGTGAAAGAGCGGCTCTATGAGAACTTCTTTACGACCAAGCCCATTGGGCAAGGCACGGGCTTGGGCATGGCCATCACGCGTGAAATCATCGAGTCGAAACATGGCGGTACCGTCACGTTCGATTCTAAACTGGGGGTGGGTACAGTCTTCACGTTTACCATCCCTGTCAAAACGAAATAAGTATGCGACTGATTTACACCTTTTTCTTATTATGGGGCAGCACGCTCCTTATGCACGCACAGGTCACCGACAAGCTGCGCGAGGCGCAGGAGAACTATGAGATGGGGCGACTGGAGCAGGCGCATGACAGTCTGCAGAAGTATATATCTACTTTCGCAGAGGACAAGGCGAGTGCCTATCGACTGCTCTCGCTCTGCTGTCTTGCCCTTGATAAGAATGAGGAAGCCGACGAGAATGTCAGGAAACTGCTGAGCATCGATCGCTATTACAGTGCGCGTTCTGAGGATCCTCAGCGCTTCATCGACATGGTGAACAGAAGGAAGGAGGGACTGACTTCTACCATTACGACCGCATCAAGTCAGGCGGAGAAGCTGAGCGAGGTGCCTGTGCCGGTCGTGCTCATTACTGAAGAGATGATTCGCAATAGCTGTGCGCGTAATCTGAAAGAGGTGCTGCTTGCATACGTGCCAAGTATGAATGATGTGGATTGCAACGATGACATCAATATCGCTATGCGCGGCATCTACAATAATGGACAGGAGAAAATCCTCATCATGCTCAATGGGCATCGCATCAACAGCTATTGCACCAACATCGCAAGTCCTGATTTCAGTCTGAGTCTGGAAAAGGTGAAGCAGATAGAGGTGCTGCGTGGCCCTGCATCGTCGCTCTACGGTGGTGTTGCCCTGACGGCTGTTGTCAACATTATTACGAAGCAAGGGGGTGACATCGATGGGCTGAAAGTGAAAGGGGGCATAGGAAACTTCGGACAGTGGCGTGGCGACATTCTTTTCGGCAAACGCTACTTTGATACTGATATTCTTATCTGGGGTAGTCTCTATAAACGGAAGGGAGAGCGGTTCTGGGTATCGGCTGAGAATACGGGGCTTAAACTCTATAGCGGAAATATTGTCGTTGGCGGCATAGGCAATAAGCCCAGCTACGACATGGGTGTCTGTCTGACGTGGAAGAACAGGCTGACTTTCCTCTATGACACGCATTTCTCGCAGGTCGTTTCACCTTATACGGCCAGCTATTCTTTTTCGCCATACGATATAGATAGGTACATCACCTTCAACGGTATTAAGCCAAGTTTTGCTACGCGCTCGCACCACCTTGATATGAAGTATAACCGGAGTCTCTTTAACGACAGACTGCATCTAGTTGGAGGAGTGACCTACGATAACAGTGACTTGACCCACTATCAAGTGATTTCCGACAGCGCAATCAATAATGTCAGCAGTATAGTTGGCTTCCCTCCTGTTTTTCAACAGCTGCTGAGGGGAAGTAAAGGACTCTTTAGATATATCAACGGACAGGAAAATACATTAGGGGTTGAGTTCCGTGGCGATCTGGCTTATGTGAAACGGGAAAACAATGAAGGATTTGTTACGGTGGGTGCTCAGTTCAGCCATTTCAAGTTGGAAGATGTGCGTTACGTCGTTGGAGTGAATTTCAATGAGATGTTTGACACGGATCTTTCTTCTGTAGCCATTGGCTCAGAGAACAGTTTCAATACCTTCTTGCAACTGAAGCAGCGTTGGCGCAACTTTATCTTGAATGCCGGACTGCGCTACGACCATCGCAGGCATTACAATAAGACCTCGATTAATGAGCTTTCGCCGCGCCTTGCTATGATTTTTGTGCAGCCAAAATGGAATGTTAAGTTGAGCTACTCGAAATCGTTTGTCGATGCGCCTTATCTCTACAGAAAGACCAATGCTTATATGGCTACGTATGACAACGGTGACACTGAAATAGATCTGGGGTCAGAGTACCTGAATTCTTTTCAGTTGACTTTGGCGGGCGATAACTGGGTCGACGGACTCAGTCTTGAGTTGAATGGCTTCTACAACCAGGCTACAAATCTGATTTATACTTCTATTCTGAAACATGCCAATGCTGGTACAATCAAGACGATAGGTGTTGAATTCATTGGCAACTACAAGCTGAATAGCATCTTCTCGAATCTGACTGTTTCATGGCAGCGTGTGCTCGAATCGGAAATCTACGAGAGAAAGATTAACGATGCATACAATATTCCGAAACTGACAATCAATGCGGTTCTGGGTGTGAATGTTACAAAAAAACTGGTGTTGCATGGACATCTCGGAATAGAGAGTTCTCAGACTTGTTTCATGGTTGACTTGGAGAAAAGGAATATCATCGAGTCTAAGTTGAATGGACGTGCACTTCTCGATTTGGGCGCACGTTATAAATTTAATAATATGTTTGAGTTAGGTATGAACGGTCATAATGTTTTGAACCATCAATATTATCGTGGTGGGTTGGGGTCAGGACAGATTCATCAACCAGGCCGTTCTGTAATGGCTTATTTGGCACTAAAATTCTAAAAAGCACATGAGCATAATTAATAAACATCTTGTTCTTCATAACAACATTGAACAAATATCGTTGCTTGCAGACTTTATTGATTGTCTTGCTGAAGAGGCCGGTATCGACCCCTCACTGGCAATGAGTATGAACTTGGCACTGGAGGAAGCTGTGACCAATGTGGTGCTGTATGCTTACCCAGAAGGCACTGATGGTACTGTAGAGATCGATGCTGAAGCCGACGGCTCTGTAGTGACTTTTACCATTACAGACAAGGGAGTGGCTTTCGATCCGACGCAGAAGGAAGATGCTGACATCACGCTTAGTGTCGAGGAACGTCCTATTGGCGGACTAGGCATCTTCCTGGTCAGGCAAATTATGGATTCGGTTACCTATGAGCGCGTGGCCGATCAGAATGTGTTGTCTATGAAAAAGAATCTTTAGCAGTGGCTTGTGTCTTGCTCCACATGGAGTGAGCCAAGCCTTTGGATGTACTCTGCCTAAATGCTTTATTTTAGGCTCTTAATTGTTTTTGCAGGCACGCCGGCTACCAATGTGTAGGGCTGAACGTCTTTTGTTACAACAGCTCCAGCTGCCACAACCGAATGCCTGCCGACAGTGACACCAGGAAGGATAACTGCATTTGCTCCAATCCATACGTCGTCTTCGATTGTTACTTGTTGCGTCGAGATGCCTTGTTCGTCAATACGTTTCCCTGCATCGTCAAAGTTATGATTGAGTGCCGTGACGGTGATACCTTGTGCAAGGTTTACATGGCTGCCGATGCTTACCGGACCAATGACGGTATTATGTAGTCCCACTCGCGTATAATCGCCTATGATGACATCGCCCACGGCATTGTTGATGCACGAAAACGACTCGATTACGCTGTGGTTGCCTAACGAGAATCGACGATAGGGTGGGGTGTCCATGCGCACCGAAGCATGAATCACACTGCCTCGACCGCGATGCTGGTACAACGGTGCCAACATGCGGATATAACACCGAGGACGCGTTTCTGTTTGATTCATAACAAAGAAGTCCACAAGCTTTTTCAGCTGTGGACTATTCTTCAGTTGTTGTCTGATGCTTTCAAGTGTCATGTCGAATCGTATTTTCCGGCGGAGACTATCCTAAGTATTTCATTAGAATCTTGGCATTGCCCGAGTCGCGCAGTTTTGCAATACTCTTCTCACGAATCTGTCTTACGCGTTCGCGGGTCAGTCCCAGTTGGTCGCCAATCTCTTCCAGTCCTTTCTCGTGGCATCCTATGCCGAAGCACTCGCGGATGATGGTGATTTCGCGTTCTTTCAGCACCTTGTTCAGTACGGTGTTCAGCTCTTGTGCCATCGACTCATGGTCCACAAAGCGATCCGTGCGCGAATCATCGCCCGAAGCCATCACGTCGAGCATGCAGTTGTCCTCTCCCTCCTGAAACGGAGCATCAATCGACACATGGTGACCGTCGGCCATCATCGATTGTCCAATCTTCTCCTCATCAATGGCTGTCATCTCTGCGAGCTCTGACACCGATGGATGACGTTGGTTCTCTTGTTCGAACTTGTTAATCTCGTGATTGATTTTGTTGAGTGAGCCAACTTGGTTCAGCGGAAGTCGCACAATTCTGCTCTGTTCGGCAATGGCTTGCAGAATGCTTTGCCGAATCCACCAAACAGCGTAGGAAATGAATTTGAATCCACGTGTTTCATCAAACTTCTGTGCTGCCTTGATGAGACCAATGTTGCCCTCGTCAATCAAGTCGGTCAGTGTGAGACCTTGATGTTGATATTGCTTGGCAACCGAAACGACAAAGCGTAAGTTTGCCGTTACGAGTTTTTCTTTTGCACGTTCGCCTTCACGTCCTCCTTTGCGTATCTTCTGGGCCAATTCAATTTCCTCATCAATACTGATGAGTGGAGCACGGCCAATTTCTACCAAATACTTATCAAGTGCCTCACTCGATCGATTGGTAATGCTCTTCTGAATTTTTAGTTGTCTCATCCTAAATATATCTTATGTTAGCTAACCATCTGTCATTCAATGAAATAGAGGCTAATTCCCTATTTTTGCGGCAAATATACAAAAAATATTTGAAATTACAAAATTTTTTCGAACTTTAATTCGTTTTTGTCGTCGCTCTTACTGATGCGGATGGTTGTCCCTAACGGAAGATTGTCGTTGACGATCATTTCGGCAACACCATCTTCGATATAGTTCTGGATGGCTCGTTTCAGCGGACGCGCACCGAACTGCACGTCGTAGCCACGTTCGGCCACGAACTGTTTGGCCTCGTTGGTCAGTTCAATCTTGTAGCCCATGTTTTCGATTCGTTTCCAAAGGCTTTTCAGCTCTATGTCGACAATCTGTTTGATGGCTTTCAGGTCGAGTTGATCGAAGGTGATGATCTCGTCAAGACGGTTGAGGAACTCAGGTGAGAACTGCTTTGACAGGGCTTTCTGTACGATTGAGCGTGCGTGTTCCTTGTCTTTGTCGTTCATGTCGTAGCCTATAGAGCCTGCATTGAAGCCAATACCGCGCCCGAAATCTTTCAGCTGGCGAGTACCTGCATTCGATGTCATGATGATGACCGTATTGCGGAAGTCAACGAAACGTCCGTTGCCGTCGGTCAGTCGACCCTCGTCGAGCACCTGAAGCAACAAGTTGAACACGTTGCCGTGGGCTTTCTCAATCTCGTCGAGCAGTACGATGGAGTAGGGGTGACGTCTGACACGCTCAGTCAGTTGACCACCTTCTTCGTAGCCAACGTAGCCCGGAGGTGCACCGATGAGTCTTGACACATTGAACGACTCCGTGTATTCGCTCATGTCGATGCGGATGAGCGAGTCGGCTGAACCAAACATAAACTCTGCAAGTTTTTTGGCAAGATAAGTCTTGCCGACACCAGTAGGACCAAGGAACATGAACACACCGATGGGGTGGTTGGGATCTTTCAGTCCTACTCGGTTGCGTTGAATGGCCTTCACCATCTTGTCGATGGCGGCATCCTGTGCTATCACGGCACTCTTCAGTTCGTTGGCCATGCCTTTCAGACGGATGCCCTCCTGTTCGGCCATGCGCTGCACAGGTACACCTGTCATCATCGAGACGACATTCGACACCGTCTCTTCGTCCACCGTCTGGCGGTTCTCCATCGAACCGTTTGACCAGTCGTTCCGCATCATGGCCAGATTGGCTTCCAGTTCGGTCTGTCTGTCGCGGTAGCTGGCAGCCAGTTCAAAGTTCTGGTTCTTCACGGCCAGTTTCTTCTTTTCCAATACGATGGCCAGTTGTTTCTCTTTCTCAATGATTTCGGGAGGAATCTGTGCATGTGACAAATGTACACGCGAGCCAGCCTCGTCCATTGCATCGATGGCCTTGTCGGGGAAGGCGCGGTCTGTCACATATCGTTCTGTCAGTTTGACACATGCTTCGATGGCCTCTTCCGTATAGTTCACGTGGTGATGCTGTTCGTAGCGTTCCTTGATGTTATGCAGAATGACAAGTGTCTCATCGCGGGTTGTTGGGTCGACCACAACTTTCTGGAAACGACGTTCCAGTGCGCCGTCTTTCTCTATCGAATTGCGATATTCATCGAGCGTTGTAGCACCGATGCACTGTATGGTGCCACGTGCCAATGCGGGCTTCATGATGTTGGCAGCATCCATTGAGCCAGGTGTTGAGCCTGCACCGATGAGCGTGTGAATCTCGTCGATAAAGACGATGATGTTCGGGTCAGACTCGATTTCTTTCAGCAAGGCACGGATGCGCTCTTCAAACTGTCCGCGATATTTTGTGCCTGCCACAATGGCAGTCATGTCGAGAGCCACCAGTCTCTTGTTGTAGAACATGGGCGAAGTCTTGTGCTGTGCAATGAGCTGTGCCAAGCCCTCCACGATGGCACTCTTGCCCACACCGGGTTCGCCTATCAGGATGGGATTGTTCTTCTTCCTGCGCCCCAGAATCTCTATGACGCGCTGCATCTCGCGCTCGCGTCCCACTACGGGGTCCAGCTTTCCCTCGGCAGCCGCCTGCGTCAGGTCGGTCGAGAAGTTGTCGAGCACGGGTGTCTTCGAGTCTTTCTTTTGTTGCGTGGTCGTCGCGTTTCCCTTTCCGGATTGTCGTTGATTCTTGTTCGAGGCGGTGTCGAATTCTTCGTCTTCCTCTTCGTCGGGCAGTCCAATGCCGTTTCTGATCATGCTGTTGTCAGACTGTTGTGAGCGCATCAGGCTCAGTACATCCTCATAGTTCATGTTGTTAAATTCCAGTATTTGTTTGGCACCGTTGGCCGATTGGTCGTGCAAAATGGCCAGCAGCAGATGTTGTTCGTCTACTTTCGTTGTATGTTGTGTGCGTGCCTCGAGCACTGCCAGTTTTAGAATGTTTGATGCTTTCTCGTTGAGCACAAGCTCATGGGTCGTGATGGGCATGCTGATCTCGTCCTGTCTCACTTTCTGTTCCAACTCGGCTTTCACCGACTGCATGTTGAGCCGCAGCCTGTTGAACACGTTGATGACGGGGCCGTCTTTCATGCGCATCATACCCAGAAGCAGGTGTTCGGGGCCAACCGATGTGCTGGCCAGTCGCTCAGCTTCCTCACGACTGAAAGCAAGGATTTCTGATACTTTGGGTGAAAATTGACTTGACATCTAAAAAACTTGATTGAATCTTTTTACTCTACTAAACATCATATTGCAAATGTCGTGCCAAAATACTGTGTGGGATGCTGCCATCTCTATGAGGAAAAGAAATGCTACACCGAAATCAGGGGTGTAAATCACAGGTTCAGATGTTGTTTCTTCCTTAGCGTGATTTGCGCCTGGTATCGGTGTAGCTACTTCCTATTCAGTAGTTTGGCTCTGCTCTTTGTCAGAGCGAGTGCTGTTTTACTGATGCTGTTCGCGCAACAGGTCGTTGACGGTCTTCACTGGGTTGAAGGTGCCGAGGGGAACCTCGACGAAGATGGTCGACCAGTCGCTCATGGCACCGTTCCACAAGCCGGGCAACTCGAGTGCCTTCAGCTCCTTGCCGCTCTTCGACTTCGACGAGATGAAGCCTGTGGTCTTGTCGACAAATTCGGGCAGGTTGAACGGCTGTCCCTTGTAGTCCTTGACAGCGCAAACCAAGTCGACGGGGTTGAAGTGTGTTCCCTGGGTGAACATCTTCATGTATTCCTCGTTCTTGGTATCGATTTGCGAGCTCTCCAGAATCTGCAGGCTCACCGTACCGTCTTGATTGTAGGTCAGGAACGGGCCGCCGCCGGGCTCACCTACGTTCTTCACCACGCCGCAAACGCGCATGGGTCGGTTCAGCTTCTTGTACAGATAAGCTGCATCGACAGTCTGTCCTTTTGCACGGCAGCAAAGCTCGTTCTCCACAAACTGTGCAATCTCCTTCAGCTGTTCCTCGCTTGCGCCTGCATCGAGCGTGCGCAGATAGGCGAATGCCTTAGCCTGCAGCGTAACGAGTACACCGGCAATCACTTGCTTCCACTCCACGGTCTCAGGCTTCAGACGATCGGGCACCACATTGTCGATGTTCTTGATGAAGATGACGTCGGCCTCGATCTCGTTCAGGTTCTCAATCAGCGCGCCGTGGCCACCAGGACGGAACAGCAGCGAATTGTCGTCGTTGCGGAAAGGAGTGTTGTCGGGGTTGGCGGCAACAGTGTCGGTAGAAGGCTTCTGTTCAGAGAACGTGATGTCGTAGCTGATGCCGTATTTCTTGGCAAACAGGTCAGCTTTCTCGGCCACTTTCTGTTTGAAGAACTCAATGTGCTCATGCGATACGGTGAAGTGTACGTGAGCCTCGCCGTTCGATGCTGCATAAAGAGCACCCTCCACGAGGTGTTCTTCCATCGGGGTGCGTGCTCCCTCGTCGTATTTGTGGAAGAGCAGCATGCCCTTGGGCAGCTGTCCGTAGTTAAGTCCTTCGGGCTTCAGCATCTGTGCAGCCACAGCCTTATATTTTCCTTCGGCCATCAGTTCCTTGATGCCTTTGCCTTCGTTCTTGCGGCAAACGGCATCAAGAGCATCGTAGAAGGCAAACTTCTCAATCTGGTCGAAGTACTTCTTCTCAAAGTCGGTCGTTGGTGTGTCGTAGTCGGCATCCACAAAGGCAAACATGTTCTTGAACATGCGGCTGGCGGCACCGGAGGCCGGAACGAACTTCACGATGCGCTTGCCTTCTGCCTTGTATTGCTGCCATGCGGCAACATACTTCTGGCGTTCCTCCTCGTTGGGGGCAATAATGCCGTTGCCTACAGCGGCGGCAGCTTCCAGCTTCAGGAAGGGGAAGCCTGTTTCAAACTGTTTCAACTGGGTCTCGATTTGCTTTTCGCTGATTCCGCGTTTGGCAATCTGTTCTAGGTCTTGTTGAGTAAGCATAATATAATATGGTTTATAAAAAATAGGTTATTCGGCTGCAAATATACAAAAAGATTTCGTAATCTCTCAACGTTTTAGCAATAAAACTACATTTTCTACATGGGGCGTGTGGGGGAACATGTCGACGGGCTGAACTTCGGCAACCTTGTATTGCCCGTCCAGGTCGTGCAAGTCTCTGGCTTGTGTGGCAGGGTTGCAGCTCACGTAGACGATTCTTTGCGGCGAGGCATTCAGAATGGTCTTCACTACGTCGGGATGCATGCCGGCGCGGGGCGGGTCGGTGATGATCACGTCGGGCTTGCCGTGCTGCGCAATGAAGTCGTCGGTCAGAATGTCTTTCATGTCGCCTGCATAGAAGAGCGTATTGCCAATATTGTTCAGTTCTGAGTTGATCTTGGCGTCCTCAATGGCCTCTGGCACGTATTCGATGCCGATGACCTTGCGGGCTTTGCGTGCCACGAAATTAGCGATGGTTCCTGTGCCGGTGTACAGGTCGTACACTAGTTCGTTGCCGCTCAGCTGTGCAAACTCACGCGCCACGCAGTAGAGGTGGTAAGCCTGTTCGGTGTTGGTCTGGTAGAACGACTTTGGCCCCACTTTGAATCGGAGGTCTTCCATGATTTCGTAGATGTGGTCCTGTCCTTTGAAGACGAGGATTTCCTGGTCGCCGATGGTGTCGTTGCACTTCTGGTTGTCCAGATAGAGCAGCGATGTTATCTGAGGGAATGTGTCGGCCAGATGTTGCAGCAGGTCTAATGCCTGCCGTCCGTCGTTGCTTTCCCAGCGGTTGACCGGGCTGTCGCTTTGGGTGTCCAAGTGGAACTGTACGATGACCATCCACTCGCCGCTGGCACTGTTGCGTATGATGACGTCGCGCAACAAGCCCACTTGTGCTCTCAGGTCGAAGAATGTCAGCCCGTGCGATATGCTGTAGTCGCGCACCTCGTTGCGTATCTGATTGTGCAGGTCGTCCATCAGCCAGCATTTCTCGATGGGCAGAATCTTGTCGAAGGCCCCTGTGATGTGGAATCCAATGGCAGGGTGGTCTTTCAGTGAAGCGCCGGGAGTGGAGGGCTCTGGCAGTCCTTCGCTCTTCATTTTTTGCTCTTCACTCTCAAACTGTTCCTTTGTCAGATAGCGTTTGTTGGCGCAGCCAAAGTCTAATTTGTTGCGATACTCCTGCGTCTTTACAGAGCCGAGGATTGGCCGGAACTCAGGCAGCTCCACTTTGCCGATGCGGTGCAGCTGGTCGAACACCTGTTGCTGCTTGAACTTCAGTTGCTCGTCGTAGGGCAGGTTCTGCCATTTGCATCCGCCACACACACCAAAATGCTGACAAAATGGCAATGCCCGCACCTTGCTGTATTCCACGAACCGCACCACCTCGCCCTCAGCGAATGAGTGTTTCTTTCGGCGAATCTGTATGTCGCAGACATCACCTGGAACACAGTAGGGTACAAACACCACCAGATCGTTCCAGTGGAACAGGCATTTGCCTTCGGCTGCCACTGCTTCTATCACGGCCCCTTCTATCAGGGGTAATGCTTTTTTCTTTCTTGTCATGTCTCATTCAATTTGCCTGCAAAATTAGATAAAATTTTCGGGATTCAGAGCCTGTAAAGACAAAAATAGGAACAAATTATGTGGAAAAATTTTAAATCGTCTTGTAATCGATATTAAATCATGTTGAGTTTAAAGCTAAATCATGCTGAGATTTAAGTCAAATCATAACGTGATTTAAGCCATATCTCAGCATGATTTGGCTTTAAACTCAGCATGATTTGGCTTTAAACTCAACATGATTTCGCTTCAATTTCAATGTTGTCTTGTATGTGTTTGAAAATCAGACTGTTGTAAAAATGTTATGTGTTGTAGAAAATAGTACACCGTCGACTTCCGAAAACGGCGACCTATTTCGTGAGCTTGCAATAAGTCATTGCTGCATTGCTCTGTTCGTGGCGATGGATTGGGTAGACACGTCCCTGGGAGGGATTTGGAAAGTCTCCCTATATATATAATAAATAAGGTGTAACTTGTTGGACAGGTCAAGCTTTTTTGCAAAACCGTTTAACCGTTTATTTCAGAAGTGCGGATAAAGTCGTGGAGTGGATAGAAAGGCTATAATGGGTTAAAAATAGATAATTGCATCTTCGCAATTACTTTTTTTTCTCATTTTCTTTGGTAGTGTGCAGAAAAGACATTATCTTTGCACAACTTGAAACAATAACTTTTTTAATGTAAATCGTAAATTAAAAGTAATTTTATGAGTCAGAAAAGAGTTTACCTCTTCGGCAATGGTAAGGCCGAGGGTAATGCAAAAATGCGTGAGGAACTTGGCGGTAAGGGTGCTAACCTGGCCGAAATGAACCTCATTGGAGTGCCCGTTCCCCCGGGCTTCACCATTACAACCGACTGCTGCAACGAGTATTATCAGGTGGGCCAGCAGAAGATCATGGAGTTGCTGAACGATGACGTGATGGCAGCCGTGAAACACATCGAGGAGCTCATGAACTCTAAGTTCGGCGACAAGGAGAATCCTCTGCTCGTGTCTGTTCGTTCGGGTGCTCGCGCTTCTATGCCTGGCATGATGGATACCATTCTGAACCTTGGTCTGAATGACGAGGTAGCCGAAGGTATGGTGAAGAAGACCAACAATCCTCACTTCGTATATGACAGCTATCGTCGCTTCGTGCAGATGTACGGTGACGTGGTGCTCGAGATGAAGCCCGTAAACAAGACTGACATTGATCCGTTTGAGGAGATCATTGAGAAGGTGAAGGAAGAGCGTGGCGTGAAGCTGGACAAGGACCTGAGCGTCGACGAGCTGAAGAAGCTGGTGCAGCTGTTCAAGGCCGCTATCAAGGAGCGCACAGGCAAGGACTTCCCCAACGATCCTATCGAGCAGCTCTGGGGTGCTATCTGCGCCGTGTTCCGTTCTTGGATGAACGAGCGTGCCATCCTCTATCGCAAGATGGAAGGCATTCCCGACGAGTGGGGTACTGCTGTCAGCGTGATGGCAATGGTGTTCGGTAACATGGGCGACACCTCTGCTACGGGTGTTTGCTTCAGCCGCGACGCTGCCAACGGCGAGAACCTGTTCAATGGTGAGTATCTGGTGAACGCTCAGGGTGAGGACGTTGTTGCTGGTATCCGTACTCCTCAGCAGATTACGAAGATTGGCTCACAGCGTTGGGCTGAGCGTGCTGGCATCAGCGAGGAAGATCGCGTGGCCAAGTATCCTTCAATGGAGGAAGCTATGCCAGAGATCTATGCTCAGCTGAATGGCATCCAGGAGAAACTGGAAGAGCACTATCGCGACATGCAGGACATGGAGTTCACCGTACAGGAAGGCAAGCTCTGGTTCCTGCAGACACGTAACGGCAAGCGCACAGGTGCTGCTATGGTGAAGATCGCCATCGACCTGCTGCACGAGGGCAAGATTGACGAGAAGACTGCCATCATGCGCTGCGAGCCTCAGAAGCTCGACGAGCTGCTGCACCCCGTATTCGACAAGAAGGCACTGACCACCGCTAAGGTGATTGCTCAGGGTCTGCCTGCTTCTCCTGGTGCTGGCTGCGGTCAGATCGTGTTCCACGCTGACGACGCTCAGGCTTGGCATGCAGAAGGCCACAAGGTGGTGCTCGTTCGTATCGAGACTTCTCCTGAGGACTTGGCTGGTATGTCGGCTGCTGAGGGCATCCTGACTGCACGTGGTGGCATGACCTCTCACGCTGCTGTGGTTGCTCGTGGCATGGGCAAGTGCTGCGTCTCTGGTGTAGGCTCGCTCAATGTTGACTATAAGGCAAAGACCGTTGAGATCGACGGCGTGGTCTATAAGGAAGGCGATTATATTTCAATCAATGGTACAACTGGTCAGGTGTATGCTGGCGAGGTTCCCACAAAGGCTGCTGAACTGAGCGGCGACTTCAAGGAACTGATGGATCTGTGCGACAAGTACACCAAGCTACAGGTGCGCACCAACGCTGATACTCCTCACGATGCTCAGCTGGCTCGTAACTTCGGTGCCAAGGGTATTGGTCTGACACGTACTGAGCACATGTTCTTCGAGGACAAGAAGATTGTGGCTATGCGTGAGATGATTCTGGCCGACACCGTCGCCGGACGTGAGAAGGCTCTGGCTAAGCTGCTGCCTTATCAGAAGGCCGACTTCAAGGGCATCCTTGAGGCTATGGACGGTCTGCCCGTGAACATCCGTCTGCTCGATCCTCCTCTCCATGAGTTCGTTCCCCACGATCTGGCTGGTCAGGAGACGATGGCCAAGGAGATGGGCGTATCGCTCGAAGAGATCAAGCGTCGTGTTGACTCTCTGGCTGAGAACAACCCAATGCTGGGTCACCGTGGTTGCCGTCTGGGCATCACCTTCCCCGAAATCACCGCTATGCAGACTCGCGCCATCCTCGGTGCCGCTTGCGAGCTGAAGAAGGAAGGCAAGGATCCGAAGCCCGAAATCATGGTTCCGCTGATTGGTACGCTCTATGAGTTGAAGCAGCAGAAGGAAGTTATTTTGGCTACAGCTAAGGAAGTGTTTGCTGCCGAGGGTGTTGAGGTTGAGTTCGAGATTGGTACGATGATCGAGATTCCTCGTGCAGCTCTGACCGCCGATCGCATCGCTACTGAGGCTCAGTACTTCTCGTTCGGTACCAACGACCTGACTCAGATGACTTTCGGTTACAGCCGTGACGACATCGCTTCGTTCCTGCCTGTTTACCTCGACAAGAAGATTCTGAAGGTTGACCCATTCCAGGTGCTCGACCAGAAGGGTGTTGGCAAGCTTATCAAGTACGCTGTGAAGGCAGGTCGCGAGGTTCGTCCCGAACTCCGTTGTGGCATCTGTGGTGAGCATGGTGGTGAGCCCAGCTCTGTCAAGTTCTGTGCTAAGATTGGCATGAACTATGCATCTTGCTCTCCTTTCCGTGTACCCATCGCCCGCTTGGCCGCCGCGCAGGCTGCTGTGGAGGAGTAAACAAAAACCTCTGAATATGAAGAAGTTGGGTGTAACTCTCTTGATTATAAGGGGTTTCACCCAATTTTCTTTTAATAAGCTTTACACGATATTTGTGTATTATTTAAGTGAATGTTGAGAGTATGTTGAGAGGTTTTTCAAAGGGTGTTGAGAGCGTGTTGAGAATAAGTTGAGAATTTATGGCCACATTTAGAATAACAGTACAGAAACAAAGAACAGACGGCTACTGGCCCGTCTATATAAGAGTCATCCATCATAGAGATAGTGTTTTCATGAAAACAGACAAGATGGTTGACAATAAAGGTATTGTCAAAAGTACCAAAGAAGTCAAAGACCCCTTTGTAAGAAAATCCCTCGATATCATTATAGCGGACTACATAGAACGCCTAAACAAGGTAGATACAAGTACATGGACTGTCCAGGATGTTGTACAGTACCTAAAGGAAGGCACGTCGGATGTGTGCTTCTCTGACTATGCACGTCAGTACCAGGCAAAGATGATACAGGAAGGACATGCGCGAAACGCACGTACCTATGAACTGGCTTACCAGAACATGGAACGATATGCTGGAACTAACAAGGTTATGTTCTCACATATAACTTCAGGTTTCATCAATGGATGGATCAAGTCCCTGTCTTCGACAGCAAGGGCCAAAGAACAATATCCTGTCTGCATCCGTCAAATCTTCAAACAGGCATTGGTTGATTTCAATGACTACGATACAGGCTTGATCAGGATAACCACTAATCCATGGCCGAAAGTAAAGATACCCAAATGTGACACCCCCAGACACAGGGCTATCACAATGGAAGAGTGCCGGGCATTCTTCACTGCCCCACTCCCTGAGAGTGACAGGAAATTCCCTCTGGCAGAACTTGGAAGGGATGTCGCAATGATGATACTGTGCCTTGCCGGCATCAACACAGTGGATCTGTTCTATCTTGAGAAGAAAAAATTCAATAACGGCATCATCTCATACGAGAGACGAAAGACCCGTGACGCAAGGGCTGACAGAGCTTATTTCGAGATTCGGGTACCGAACATACTCAACTCGGTAATAGAAAAGTACCTGGATAAGACTGATTCCCCATTCTTATTCAACTTCCATTCAAGACTGTCATCATATGACAGCTTCAATGCCAATGTGAACATCGGCATCAGGCAGATTTGTGAAAAAGTGCTTGGCATAGAACACGGGAAAGCCTATAGCGGCTACACCTTCAGACACACTTGGGCAACAGTGGCACAGAACGAGTGCGGTGCTTCACTGGCAGAGGTGGACTTTGGACTGAACCACGCTCATAAGACCAGACTGGCCCGTACTTACGTGAAGATAGACTTTACTCCTGCTTGGGAACTGAATGAAAAAGTGGTGGAGAAAATTTTCTTCACTGAGGAAAACTCCCGCGAGCATATTGAGAAGAAAGACAACCACTTTGAACGCTTCTCATTCAAGCAACTTATCAAAGGTACACTGTACTTTCGTGGACGCATCATAAGTACAGTTGAAGATGTCGGTTTCAACAATGTTGAAGATGTCATCAAGGTACTCATGAAAAACCTTCCTGATACCATCCCTACCAGATCTCTCGTTCAGATACGTATCGAAAACAAAGACAAAAAACAAACCAAAGATTATACACGCTCGGTTAAATAGACTCTTATAATCCGTTTTAATAGCCCTGGCAATAATACTGTCGGGGCTTTTACTAATACTTTCTTTGATGGGTTATCCTTTTATATATCTTGACGTGGAAACTTTGTATTCTTATCCTGTTTTTCGGGCGTAGTCAAACATAGATTTTCTGTGCGAAGGTAGCGGAAACCGTTCCCGGCAAGGGTCGCATCATGCTTGGCTTCGGAAAACTTACAGAGAATTTTGGGTGCTGCAGCTCCTTAATCAAAATTCACAGGAACTTTCCCGGCCATCCCTTGACCTTATGGGACTACCTTTCCTACGCTTCAGAATGCACATAAAATTCAAAGTTTAACTTCTAAAAACAGAACGATATGAATACTTCATCAGTTTCCAACCTTTCAATCAAGAACTGGTCTAAAGATGACCAGCCCATTCAAAGAATGCAGACATTAGGTACTCAAAACCTTTCTGACGCAGAACTGCTCGCAGTGCTGATCGGCAGTGGTACTAAAGGCCGTTCAGCCGTAGAGATTGCAAGAGACCTTCTATCGAAGTTCAATAGCAGTCTTAACGCCATTGGTAAGGCACGACTGGATGAGATAACATCTGTTGAAGGCATTGGTCTTACCACCGCCTGCAGAATATCCGCTGCCATTGAAATTGGCAAGCGTAGAACAAAAACTGACGAAACTCCTGACCTCTGTACAGCAGTCAGAATCTACAATTTCATGCTCCCAATCATGAAAGATCTTGATACTGAAGAATTTCATATCATTCTGATGAATCAGAACTGTCATTTGATAAAGAGAATACGCATCTCAAAGGGAGGTATCTCTGAAACGGCTGTTGACATCCGTATTATAATCCGTGAAGCCGTTCTTAATAACGCTACCATTTTGGCCTGTTGCCATAATCATCCCAGTGGTTCTATCAGACCCAGTAGGGCTGATGAAGATCTTACACGCTCTATCAAAAACGCATGTCAGCTGATGCGCATCCACTTTATGGATCATGTCATCGTGACGGATGGAGCTTATTACTCCTTCCACGAGGAAGGTAAAATCTAAAGGTTTTACATTCTCGCCCATATCGGGTAGTATCTAATGGTACTATCCGATATTTTTTTATGTTCAATAAGAAATATTCCAAGCCTACAATATTTCATTATAAATAGTAATATTAGCATATTACAATAAAACAATATTACGCTATAAACTTATGGACAAGAACAAATAACACCATCTTTCCTATGTCCTTTCCGTTGTTTAATTTTCACCATAGAGGTTCGTTCCGTTTTCTGACGTCTTTCCCCTTGCAAAGGTAGGGAGGCTCGTAGCCATGCCAAGTACCAGTCGCACACTCCCTATTTCGGAAAAATTTTGTAAAGCCAGGGCATTTTCTTTTTGCACAAGGCGCAAAACAAAATCAAAATTTTATTCGAAATTCCTTGGCGAAGGCCACTCTTTAGCCTCTCTTTTTTAATAGCAAGGAAAAGGACTAAAAGCGAAACGAAGTCGATGACGACTGAAAATTTATTGAAACAACGGCTGACATGGAAAGAAACCTTATGAAAAGGAACTTAGCTCACTCAGCCGATAACTCTCAAAAACCGCAGCCGACGGAATACAAATAGGCAGATATAATATGAAACAGATGTGGATACTTATCATTAAAAACCTCAGTAAGAGCGAAGTCTTTGATTTGTTCTTTGGGGGTCTGGAGTATGAAACCGTAGATGGCGAAATACATATCCAATATGAGAGAAAGAAATACCTGATGGAAGATCTTAACGATGCAAAGGCGAGAACTTTAAAAAAATTGCCTATGAGATAGATAAAATACAATTAATTCCAATATGTTAAAACTATGGTAACAATCAGTGAAATACAGAAAATTCTCGATGATGCAGGCATCAGCGGAGAAGTAGAACAAGATTCAATCCCTTATCTGGTGGCAGTCACAATTTATTGGGGTGACTGGAAACACGACCACGGATATCTGAAATATCTCATGCAGCAGCATGGTCTTACCCATGTCAAGGAAGAATTATTAGAAGAAGATGGAAGCGACTGTTATAGTGCCAAGCATATCTTCGGTGAGGATCATTTTGTAGAAGGCGCAAGACAACTCTTTCAAACAGCACACTAACAAGGTAACGGGGAGGCTAACCAACTCCCCACAATATACTCAGCAATGAAAACTATCTATCGAATAATATTGGCAGTCGATTATAAAGGACAGCGCGAACGTGAACAATATTACACGGAAAAAAAAGAGGAAGCGGAAAACCGCTATATCGAAGCCCAAATAAAAGTGAAACACTTCGGTGAAGAGAAAGGGCTGAAGGTATATGACATAGTACATAATGATAACTACATGACTACCTTCGCAGACGGAAGCCAAAAAGGTAAGCCCTATACGGGTGCAATAGCTGAATTTTATCGTAAAGAATATATGAAAGATGACTTCTTGAATTTGAGTAATACACCTATATTCTAATAATAACCTAATTGATAAATAAAATATGAGAACAACAAAATATGTAATGACCGTCCAAATAGGGCGTAACGTGACAGATATTATTGCTCTGCCATGTGTAGATTGCGTGAGGAAATCCTTTGCCGGTGTTTTAATCTATCAGGTAAACACCGGCAAAAGCAGACCAGAGTATGCAAGGGAAGGAGACTTGATTTGCCAGGATAATGATGGTGGATAGCATGTTGAATATAAACAATAGAAGTTCTGATTGAGAAACAATGAATTATTAAAATATTTACGCAAATATTACAATATTACAAGAAATATTTATAATTTTGCAGACAAAAATATAACAATACTGAAATATGAAAGATTTCGATTTGTATAGTTACGACAAATATATCGTCAGTTTCTCTGGAGGAAAGGACAGTACAGCACTACTGCTCTTCCTCCTTGACAACAATGTCTCAAAGGAGAAAATAGAACTCTGGCATCAGGAAATAGACGGACGTGGTCGTAGTCTCTTTGATTGGGAAGTAACACCAGACTATTGCCGGAAGTTGGGTGAAGCATTTAATATCCCAGTTTACTTTCAATGGAAAGTCGGTGGTTTCGAGCGTGAAATGACTCGCACGGAAAGCCTAACGGCACCAGTCTGTTTTGAACTTCCTGACGGTTCAATACAACAGACTGGAGGTGACAGGGGTAAACCATCCACACGGAATAAGTTCCCACAACCTTCACCAGATCTTCGGGTACGATGGTGCAGCGCATATCTGAAGGTCGATGTATGCGCAACGGCTCTTCGTCATCAAGAGAGATTTCAGAATATCCGTACTCTGGTATTGTCTGGTGAACGGGGTGAGGAAAGTAAACAGCGTGCAGGGTACGCCATCATTGAACCAGACAGGGCAGATCTGAGGAAGGGACGTAACCCCAGACATATAGACCGCTTCCGTCCTATCCGTGACTGGAAAGAACAGCAAATATGGGATATACTGGAGAAATACCGTGTTCGCCCTCATCCATGTTATTTCATGGGGTTCGGACGGTGCTCGTGCAAGTTCTGTGTATTCGGCAACTGTCATCAGTTTGCCTCTGCTGCCTGTGTGAGTCACGATCAGGCTAATGACTTGATAAAGTTTGAAAGAGATTTCGGGTACACGATGAAACGTGATACAGACCTCGCTTCTCTTATCCGTAAGGGTGTTCCTTATGACTCCATCACGGAAGAATTAAAACAACTTGCCACTTCATACGAATATACTGCACCTGTGCTTATCTCTGACAAAGAGACTTGGCAACTTCCTGCAGGAGCATTCCGTAAATGTGGTGGCCCATCATAATAAATCAAACTTTCTATGATATGAATACAATCACAATGCAGACACTTAAACGTCTGGAGACCACCAACGGCCAGAAACGGCAAACTTCAGCGAAAAAACGCTTGAAGGTGTTCTATGGATGGAGTAAAATCAATAAGATACAGAAGCGCGAGGCTATTGCCATCGCCTTCGAAAATGAAGAACTGGCGGGTTCCGACTGCCGGCGGTCAAGCAAATCCCTTCAAAAGGTAATGACTATCTGTTGTGAGAGATGGCAGACGGAAGAGGAAATGCAAGATGCACCCTATCATAATAGGGTATTCACGATGTATAATGTTTTTCTCGATGATAAGCGTATTGAAGGTTCCCTAAAAAAGGCTCTGGCAGACAACTCAGAGAAAGATAAAAACCATGTAAGTGAAAGTGAGAGAAAAAGAATTTCTCAATCACTTGAAACTGCCTTTATAGCCGCACATCCCGGCTACCGGGAGCCGACACGGGAATTGGAACTACCGTTTACGTCTGACAAATGACAGACGTAAACGGCTTTTTTTTCAAAATTCCGCGCCGGGCTGCTTCCATAAGGTCGCAGCCCCAGACGACACAAGCATGCGCCGCCTGTTACAAGGTTGCCGTACCGGCAAACTTTCTTTTCTTTGACAGATTCAGACGTTCCAAGACTTCATCCTTACGGTATTTCCATATAGCAGACATAAGCCTGCCTTCAGGAGTTTGAAGTTTCTCCATTCATAGGTACACCGCTCGTGGCCTCTATTGGTTGAGGAAAAATCCCTGATTACGGGCCTCCGTCGGATGGAACACATCTTTTTTGCAAAGCGTAGAGTATAACGGTCATCTTTATCGTAAACGCCGTTGGTCTCTGTATGACAAGTATGCTGGCATACACATCATACAGTGCTTGCTACTCCTTCACAGGCTCGGAGGTATCAATCACCGACTAACAATGTTTACGGATGATCATCATACACTCCTTCTTTGCATGATGGTTTCATTACCGATGGTTTCCCTGATGTAATCCGGGATATTCCACACAACCAGTCCGTGAGCGACTATATACCAAAATTAGAAAAACGTACAAGATGCTTCGCAATACCATTCCTATCCTTATTCCTTAACACTACCGCCCGCACCAAAAGAGTATGTTTCATCCTGACACAGAACCTTCTCATACTCAGCAGCAGAGCCGCAGGGTAGGATAAGGCACTGCTTACAGGAACATGGGATGACAGACGCTTTCAATTCCTTAGACAAACGGCTGGCAATCTCCGACAAGGCTCCGAAGCATCAGCGGTTTGTCCCTTCCTTGAAAACGACACTCATCATAATGCTCCATGTAGTGAAACATTACTCTTTCCCCACCCTTTTTTATCGAATCAACCTGGATCTGATAATAACGACCTTTTTGTTGATATAATGATTACCGTCATTAGTCAACTGATGGCGCAAGCGTATCTCACTGATGCCAATGTCATCAGCCGAAAACTTCCTGAAGATGGCAGATACACTACCAAAATAATAATTCTTATGCCCATGCAGAAAATGAACATGAACAATCTTGATGCCTTTTGTTTGTTGTTCCATAACAAAATATTTTTGCAAAAATACCAAATAACTCTTATATGGTATTATTTTAACCTGCATAAATAAGAATTATTAACCAATACAAACAGTTAAAGACTATCCTATAATCAAATAATTATGTTGTGTGGTGAGTACCACAAACTTGAACAAAGATGAAATCTCATCTACGTCCTGTGCGTTACTACTGTTGTCACCGTAAAGGTTCATTCCGCTACTTGGTGCCTTTTTTCCTTGCAAAGGTAGGGAGGCTCGTAACCATGCCAAGTACCAGTCGCACACTCCCTATTTCAGAAAAATTTTGTAAAGCCAAGGCATTTTCTTTTGGCACAAGACACAAAACAAAATCAAAATTTTATCCGAAATTCCTTGGCGAAGGCTACTCCTTAGCCTCTCTTTTATAATGGCAAGAAAAAGAGGCGATAGCGAAACGAAGTCGATGACGACTGACAACAAAAAGACATAACGGCTGACTTGATGAGAGAATCAAGAAAAGAAAAAAGGTTCAGCTCACTCAGCCGATAACTCGTAAATAAACAACAGTACAAACAAACACCGAAGGCGACGGAATATAAAAAGCCACAAACAGTATGAAGCAAATGACAGAAGCACAGCAGAAACTCGTCCGGGAACTGGGTCTGGTAGGTCTCTTCCTTCAATGGATGGAGAACCATAAGAAGATATCAGACTTTATTCTCTGGTTGGAGATTATCGCTCTGATATGGGCAGTATTCACTTATAACTTCACAACTAATATTTGAGATTATGATTATCACAAGACCAAACTTCAAACAGGCGTATCTCGTGTTTGCCGCTAACGGTACAATACGACTGAATAAGAAAACCATCGGAATCTGGAAGCGGACAAGCCCCAAATGGGGCATCCGCAACCTTCCGAAAATGGTGTTCACGGCGAATGTTCATTATAACATGAACAGTATGGTGCAGCTCTCTAACGAGAGTAAACTCCAGTTGATGATGGCAGTAGGAAGAAATATCCCGAATACGATGCTGACGCCTATCGGGCAGTCGTAAAAACGTTAATATATGACTTTTAATTTATTTCTCATCAGTGTATAATTGAAAATATTTAATTTCGCACAGTAATTATTTAAATAATACGATTATGAACAGTCATTTTATTGGACGCATCGGTAAGGATGGCGCAAAGGTTATCGAAGGTAAGAATGGTAAGTTTCTCTCTATGGATGTAGCAACGGACTACTATAGCAGAGGTGAAAACAGGACACTATGGATCCGTGTACGTAGTAACATCCCTCGATACGTCGAGAAACTGGCCCCCCATCTGACTAAGGGTAGTTTGATAACAGTAGAGGGTCAGCAGCTTGAACCCAGTACCTGGATCGGTAAGGATGGTGAAGCTCATGCCCAGATTGTTATCGTGGCTAACTTCATTGACTTCGTGAGAACCGGCAAGAAGAAAGATGATACCAACAGTTACCAGACTGCTGCACAGGGACAGCCTGTAACGGTGGAAGCACAGCAACAGGATGCTCCTTTCCCCGCTCCTGCAGATAATACGGACGATTTACCTTTCTGATTATGGCACGAAATCATAACGAACAGGTCAATTACCTAATGAAGGTAAGACGTGGAAAGCACGGTGGTATGAGTGATAGGGATTACCGTAGGGAACTGGAAAAACTCTTCTCTCTCGGTGTTGATGAGGGTATTAACTATGATAATGCTTTACCGACAGATTCAGTCAGATCATGAATACCCGGGAACTTAGATTAGGAAATCTCGTTATCTACGAGGCTTGCACCTATGAGGTCACTGTTATTGATACTCCTAAACTGGGCGTAAAGGCAGTAAAACATAATTGGGGGAATGAAACTTGTGGTAGTAATGAGGTAGAAGGAATCCCTATAACAACGGACTTCCTGAAGAAAAACGGCTTCGAAATGCTTAACAAGGCTATGCCGGAACTTTGGATAAAACCTCTTGGTGGGTACAGATATATCAGATACCATTCTGGAGTCAGATATATGGACTTCGAGGACACTCATAGTTTTCAGCGGGTACCGTGGGCCATCAGATATGTTCACCAGATGCAAAACGCATGTATAGACTATGGTATAGACATTGAATTTGAAGCATAATAAAAACTTCTTTAGACAACAATCCCTGTCTCTTCCGAGGCAGGGACTGTTGTTATTCGTAGGGATATATATCCCATTCTTGTAATGCTTCGTCCGGGGAATCACCTTGCTCCAGGGACATAAGAACCTCCGACTCCAGATGATGTTTCTTGGCTACCTCCAACGCCAGAACTTCGTGACAATCTTCATGACGGTCAGAGACTGGAGAGTTTATCTGTATCTCCTTTCTTTCCTTTCTTTCGGGCAACACGGATGGTGCCGTTCTTTGCTTCGTATGCGCTGATGATACGTCTCAGGCCTTCTTCATATACTTCACGGATGTTCAGTTCTTCGCGTTCGGCAATCTTGCGAGCCTTGTATGCCAACTCATAGTTAATGATAGTGCATACTCGCTCATTCTCTTCTGTATATTTTTTCTGCTTAGGAGAGACAGGTGCCGTTCCTGATACAGCAGGAGAGGTGTCCTGTTGACCTGATGGTGACTCTGATACGGTGGTTGCAGGGTTTGTTAAACCTCCAAACAACTGGTCCATAGCAGCGTCTTTTTGTTCTTTCTTTGTCATGTCTTTATGCCTTTATGTTATTATTACCATATAATTGTGCGCAAAGTTATAAATATTTTCCGACATACGGAAATATTTATTGCAATATTTCTATATTCCAACCATAGTAAGCAATTCATCTGTGAAGGCACAATAGTCCTGGGCACCATTACACTTGGGGTCAAATTCTACAATATTCTTGCTCTCCAAGGGTGCTTCTGCAATGGCGATATTCTTGCGGATCTTGACATCGAACACCAGACTGCCTAACTGGTTGCGCAGACGGCTCTCTATCTCCTTGGTGAGCTTGGTGGACTCCCATCTGGTAAGAAGGATGCCGGAGATATGTGCTTCCCTGTTGAGCCGGTGCTGTACCTGTTTGATGAAATCGTTAATCATAGTCAGACCCTTGAAGGGAAGAACCTCTGCAACCAACGGAATGATAATCTCGTTGGAGGCAGTGAAGGCGTTAAGGGTGAGCAGGCCCAATGAGGGTGGGCAGTCGATAAGGATGAAATCATAATCCGGCTTCACCTTCTCTAAGAGTTCTGCAAGAATCCGCTCACGGGAGATGGCGGCTGTAAGTTCCATCTCTGCCATGGCAAGCTGAAGAGAGGCTGGTACAATACTGAGATTGTCGGTGACAGGAATAACAGGCAGCTCTGATGTCTTTCCCGTCAGGGCATAGTAGATGCTGTTTTCTGGTTCTTTCTTCAGAAGACTGACAGTGAGATTGGCTTGTGCATCGAGGTCTACCACAAGAACCTTGTAACCCTTGGACGCTAAGATACTTCCTACATTGGCCGTTGTTGTAGTCTTGGCAACACCTCCCTTGTGGTTTCCGAATGAAATGACTTTTGTTTCCATAATGTGAAAGTTTTATTTGTTATATATATATTATATTGTCGTGTTGATGAGGGTAATGAGTTCATCTTTCCAGTTATCACAATTACACTCATACCTGACAACACCCAGACAGACGCTGCTACGCCGCTTCTGGACTCTTCGCAGTTTTTCTCCTTCATCCTCGGTTTCATACTGGGAACAGATAATGAACTTACCGACGGTATCTCCGGCCAGTTCATCCAACTCTTCCATGATTAACTCTGCCATATCTGGATGAAGGTCATAAGGGTTACTGTCATAGAACGGCAGACAGTTATCTACAACGATTATGTTGTATTTCCCCGAATAGCCTTTCTTCACTCCTTTAGCATAGGAGGTGGCGGTATCAATCTCTGCCTGGGGCAGATTCTCCTGCAGGAATTTTACAATGTCCTTGCATTTGAAGGTATCATCTTCAATAATAAGTATCTTCATATTATATATTGTTTATTGTACTTCTATGAAACATTCTCTGAAAATATCCTCTGGCATGATATGCTTGCCACCTGGATATCTGACATACATTCCGAAGGTATCACGATCAGCCGTATATTCGCAACCGACCTTGATAGCGGGATTCTTTAGTTCTTTGATACACTTCACTCTCATGCCTTTTCTTTTTGGTGTATAAGGGGGGAGTCAATGGTCTTGTTCGCCATGCGGGTTGCTGTTTTGGTGCTGGCCGCTTCGGGGTATGCCCCGATCCCCTCTTTTTTTTATTATTTTTATATTGCAAAACATAAATATTACAATGTTTTCGTGTGCAAATATATAAATATTTATTGAAATATAAAAATATTTATTGCAAAAATTTGGTAGTTTCATTTATTTTTTGTAATTTTGCCCTCAGAATAAGGGATTTGCACATGTATTTTGCCATTCAATGGAAAATTTAGTGCACCTGAAAGCGAATAAAAAGTATAGGGATTTCCCTCCAGAAACATAGGGTTTCTCCTTTCCAAAACTCACAGAAAATGTGTATATTTGCAATAGAAAAAGAATAATATTAGTAACAATTTAAAACGGTAAGATTATGAAAAAGTTATTGATTTCGATCGTAAGCGTGATGGTCGCCATGAGCACCTTCGCACAGGGTAAGAATTTTGAGCCTGAGTACATCGGTCAGGTCGTAGTGATTAACACAGACAGCACGACAACACTGCTCCAGAAGGAACAGGCTGCTATGAAAACCAGCTCGTCGAAGTTCGGATACATCCCTATTCCTGGTAGTGGCCTGCTCGACAAGAGTAAGGTGAACCTCACCGTGAAGGGTGTAGAATCAAAGACGGTGCTTCCGAAGGGTCGTGTGACATTCATCATCAAGACGGGAGATAACAACAAGGATCCAAAAGATGTGTTCGGTATCTTCCAGTTCGAGGTGAAGAAAGGTAAGCGTCAGTATCAGTTGGCAGAAGCCGGTGTTCTGAGTGGAGTGAAGTCCACGATGACATTCAACACCGTACCGTCTGAGGCAAAGAAGTATGGCGGGGACTGTTATCTGGTAGTGATTGAGAACGCAGAACCAGGACAGTACGCTATCATCACAACTGATATATCACAGGTTTCTACTTTCGGTGTGAAATAACTCTCTCTCTTTAATAATATAATAAGGTACGCGAGAAATGAAAATTAGGTCGGATTAAAAACAATATAACTATGGGACTCTTTTTATTTGGGTTACTGTTGATGGCGGCTTTTGGAGGTGACTCCAACTGTAACAAGAAGTATAAGAAACAGAAAAAAAACTACCGCCGCAGGGTTAGGAGAAATGATTATGCTGACGGTCTGGCTTGGTTCCACGACCATGGTCAGAAAATCTGATGATGAAGTATAGACTGATCAAGTACAGATAAAACTTGTAATGAATGAGTGCGACAAATTCCCTTCATTACCAACTCTGCTGTGAAGGAGCAAAGTGGCTTCGTAACAAGAAAAACCGTGAACGCTGGCGTGGACATTGGAAGTATGTTTGGGTGGAACCTGGTCTTGTTGGTGAAAACCCGGACATCTGGGCTTTTAATGGCGATGACACTATCTGTATTGAGGTAAAAACCTCACATGCTGATTTTGTGGCAGATCAGAAAAAATGGTGGCGTAGGGCTGAAAATGACTCAAAGGTGGGAATGTTTCGTTATTATCTCGCTCCAAAGGGCATTATCAAGCCTGAAGAACTTCCGGAAGGGTGGGGTTTGTTGGAATGGGACGGTACTGTTATTCGGGGGCGATTTCATATTGAGAAAATCACCAGTCCAATGCAAATCTTTCCACCGTCACAGGGCGACTTTCATATTATCGGTTCGCTTCTAAGACGTGAAGGACTGAAAGAGGGTATCTATAACTATCGCGGCCAGGTTACAACAATCAAACCTAAGACGGTTAACGGTGTTATTGTTAAAACAAAATATAAAAGGGAGTAATTATGAAAGAAAAAATGAGACAGTGTTTTCACTTGATACAAGAAATTATCAGTGATAATCCAGATAAGTTTGACAATATGTCCGTAGAAGATTTTACCTTTTATCTTCTCGATGAAATTCAAAAATAAGAAGCTTATGACAGAACAGATAAAACAAGCCTTGGAAAAGGCAGTAGTAGAAGATACTGGTAAAAAGAAAGATTATCCTATCAGTACACAGGATGCTTGTATGCATGGTGCCTTGATATTCTTATCCCTTCTTTGGAATCCGGCAAGTAAAAAGCCAGATCCGGGACGTGAACTAATAATATTGAGTTCTAAGGGAATTAAGGTGTATCCGAATCCAGTAAATACCAAGATGGCCTGGGAATTCTTTGTGAGAATATCCCGCGTGGAAAAATGGGCGTATTCAGAGGATATTCTTCCAATACAGGAAAAGGCTGAAAAAGAATAGTATTATGGATTTCGGACAACTCCACAAGAATATTGCCTATGCTGAGAATCTCGATTTTGAGCAGGAACTTGAACGTGAGTTGGAAAATGAAAACTCATGGGAAAAACAGGATCATCAGCGTTTTGTGAACTCATGTCGTAAGGCAAAGTTTAATATCTCAACGATAAGGAGGTGTGAAAAAGGAATAGAGCGTCAAACGTCCTCAATCCGTAAGGATATAGCGGTTTTTGAATCTCAAATAAAAACACTGGAGATCCAAATAAAATATCGGGCAACCGTCAGGAAACAGAGGGAACTTGAAAAGGCCAAGATAAAACTTGCTTCTAAAAAACAGCTCCTTGATAGGACTATCACAAGCATAAGCAAAGAAATATTCGGAAAAATTTAGAATAATTATGACACCAGAAGAGTATATAGAGAAGCTGAAGGAGGTGCAGCGTACGCTCGACAGTGTGAAAGATGATCTCGACAGAGCCATCGACAAAATGCAGCGACGGATAGAGACAGGTTACGAAAGTATGGAGCAGGAGAGCAGACTGGCAGCACTGGCAGGCCGTGAATATATTAAACTGGCCGACAGCAGCATCTATGAGACAGCAACGGCTAAAATAGAATATTAAAGATGAAAGGTGAGGTTTATACAGACGGACAGCGGGTATTCTATATAGATGCGAAAACAGGGTTACATCATGAGATAACGCCAGTATGCGTCTACTGTAAGAAAATAGACGGAACAAAGAAATGTGAAATAGACCCAGGAGTAGTACATTGTTGTGGCCAGTGTGTAACTACCTGTAAGAACTACAAGAGACCTGCACAGCAGCTGGATATATTTCCTTTACAGACAATAGAACTTGGAGATAACATCAAGTATAATATATCAAGTATATAATGAGTATATAATATGGCAAAGTTTAAACCAGGTGACAAGGTGATTATATCCAAGGATTCAAAGAATATCTGGATCCAAGGAAAGAAGGCAACGATAATCCGCTTCCTTGAAGAGGATAACGTGCCAGGCAGTTTCTACCAGTGGACTTATGAAGTGAAGCTGGAAGATGGCGATAAGTCTTATGTCCCTCAGTGGGAAATGGTGCTGGAGGAAGGTGTCAAGCATCATTGTATCTTCGAGATCACACAGCCGAACATACATTCAGAATTGTATAAGGCAAGTTTCGTACAGAACTACGGCGAGGACTATACCGCTGCCGATGAGATGTGCCAGTCGATGAACAACTTCAAACCAAAGGATAAGTTTGTACATTTTCTCCTTCGCTGTTTGGAACAGGAAGAGTTTGATGCTGTGCAAGACTTTCTGAAGACAAATCCTCACGGGGATGTCTCTGAGGTATATTCACCGTTTACCCAAAAGATAGTGATAACAGAAACGACGGAGGATTGAATTGTGGAGAAAGAAAATGTCATACAGAAGATCCAGAAGCTGCTGAAGCTCCAGTATAACGCTGAGAAGATTGGCAGTACCGGCGAGGCATACCAGGCAGCGAAGATGGTGCGCAAGCTGCTGATGGAATACAACCTTTCCATGAGCGACATCGACACCTCTGATGGCGAACAGAAGCTGACCATGACGAAATCTGACGAACTGGCAGGGAGTGACCGTTACGGGAACCACTGGAAA